>JAQWYJ010000054.1 GCA_029254005.1 Porticoccaceae bacterium
AGCAATGACTCCATAGGCTGCAATTACCCTTTCAGGTGCCTGAACTAACTCAACCAGAACACCCTCGGCACTAAGCGGAAACTCGTCATTGGCTTTCGGGTGCACAAAGCATACATCATGACCTGCAGCACCTTGACGTATTCCTCCTGGCGTAAAGCGAAGACCTTTAGACGTAAGCCATGCCACTGCCGCAGCTAAATCATCTACCCAAAGCCCAATGTGATTAAGCGCAGGGTTATTGACCTTAGGACTTCTAGTTGCGTCAATCGGTTGCATTAGATCAACCTCTACGGCCAAATGACCAACCCCAATAGCACATATATCCTCATCTACATTCTCTGACTCGCTAATAAAAGTCTTTTGAAACTCTAAACCTAACAGGTCTATCCAGAAACCACGCAGGCTATTTTTGTCATTCGATCCAATGGCTATTTGCTGAACACCAAGTACTGAAAAAGGCCTATCTTTTGTCATAAAAATGTCCCATTGCTAGTATTGTTAGGGCTAGATTGAGTGTTATTTATAAGCGTGTTGAAATTTAGCAATAAACTCATCCAGCTGACCAGACGGTAAGTTATTAATGCCAGCTGCGGCCTCTCTGCCACCACCAGTAGCAAAGGCACTACATAATTGACTTGCTCCAATTTTTTTTGATAATGGTGCTCTAACACTGACTAAATAGTTTCCGCAGCTCTTTTGAGTTAGCACTGCATGCGCCGTCTGTGGATACTTGTTAGTCAGGTTATTACTAAACACTCCACTCACCCGTCGCGCCCATGGTTGATCAGGCAATATATATGCGGAGGTAGCGCCCTGTTGTACATACGGTTTAACCTGATTGGCAGTATCTAAATCTTGATTATATCCACTCTCAAGTTTATCAAATTGATGGCGCTCAACATCAATAAACTCAAGTGGACTTGAGTATGGCATTACCGCGCAATATAAATCTGCAGGAGCAAAGTGGAGATCTTCAATGTTGGCTCCATAACCATTGTAATTCATATAAATACCAAGCTTCTCTAGGAGGTCTCTTTGCTGAAGCGAAATACCAGAATTTTTAAGCATGCCATTGGCAACCTGCTTAAGATTATCACCAAAGGTTCCGACAGCTGCCCAGAGTAATTTAGAGCCACGCAGATACTGATTTACCAACAAACTGGTAGATACATTAGCTGATTGGTTAATAAGCGATATTAGTGATGATGAAACAGGTACTGGACCAGACGAATGATGATCTACATAAAACACTGTGGCACCGGAATCTAAAATTCTGACCAAATCAAAATTATTTTTCTCCATTGAAATATCTAAAACGGTAACTCTATCTCCGCCACTAGGAGCGATCTGCTTAAGTAGTTGAATATCGCGCTTTACTCCAGTTACTAGCGCTGTTTTACGAGGTTCCGCCTGACGTAACTGGACAAGCGCACAGATACCATCTGCATCACCGTTAAATACATCATAATCAGCCATGACGGTTAGCTATCCTTGATCTGATAATGACTCATTAACACCCTGGCCACTTCAGGGCGAGAAAACTCCTCTGGGGGGGCTATTCCTTGAGCTAGCATATCTCGGAGCTTTGTCCCTGAGACCAGCACAAAATCTTCGCTTGTATGGTCAGTGACTTCATTCATCATGACTACTTGGTTGAGCTTTTTAGAGTAGGCCGTATGATCTGCGGCGAATATCTGTATTTCCAGGGCATCATCAGGAACCAACGAATCAAATACTTGTTGAGCTTCAAACGCACCATAATAGCTACCGACACCGGCATGGTCGCGCCCTACTATTAGGTGAGTTGCCCCCATGTTTTGTCGAAAAATAGCATGCAGTATTGCCTCACGGGGACCTGCATACAGCATATCAAACCCATAACCGCTCACCATTACTGAATTCTTGGGGAAATAATGGTTTACCATGGTACGAATGCAGTCATCACGAACAGATGCAGGAATGTCACCCTCTTTAAGTTTACCCAACAGCATATGTACTATAATGCCGTCTGCTTGCAGACGTTCCATCGCCATTCGACAAAGCTCTTCATGGGCTCTATGCATTGGGTTGCGCGTTTGAAAAGCAACTATTTTTTGCCATCCTAGCGAGTTGATTTCCTCTCTAATTTGGACTGCGGTACGAAAAGTTTCGACAAAGTCTGTTTGAAAATAACTCAGACCTAACACCTCAACATCACCCGAAATAAGTACATTTCCCTGGCCTGTGAAGGTTGCTACTCCGGGATGAAGTGAATCAGTGGTACCGAAAATTGCTTGGGTCATTTCGTTCAACTGATTATCTGTGACTACATCTATCTCAGCCACATCCATAATTCCCATGACAGGATTGCCATCTACATTAGGATCTAACAATGCAATTCTTTGACCGGCCGAAAAGCATGGCCTCACCGATACCATGTTGATAATAGGTACTGGCCAAAAAACGCCATTTACAGTGTGTAAATCGCTACAAACACTCAGCGCATCATCCAATCCCATAAAGCCCGTTAATGGATTAAAGTAGCCACCTCCCAACATTACTAAATTGGCTGCTGCCGCTGAATTAAGGAGTAACGCCGGCAATGACTCTGCCTCAGCAATAAGCATTTGCCGACGCTGATAGTCATCCACTAGCAAGGCGTTGAGGTCCTTTGACCCATGAGGTTTAATCAAGCGGTATTCTCCAAATTTTTATTTTGTATCTATTGGGTATCTTAGTACTCTGCTGCAGAGCATCACTAAACAACAAACTTATTATGTTGTAAGAACGCCATTATAGCATCCACCTCTTGATCTAAACTTAACACATCAGACCGCAAATGAATCTCAGGATTATTCGGTACCTCGTAAGGATCATCAATCCCAGTGAAATTTTTAATTTCGCCAGCTCTGGCTTTTTTATAAAGTCCTTTGGGGTCTCGTTCTTCTGCAGAGGACAATGCACAGTCAACAAAAATTTCAACAAACGAAAAATCACTAGCTTCATGCAGTTGTCGAACGTGATCTCTATCATCTCGATAGGGACTGATAAAACTTGCTAAGGTCAATATTCCCACATCACAAAAAAGCTTGGATATTTCGCCTATTCGACGAATATTTTCGGTCCGATCATCCGCTGAAAACCCCAAGTTTTTATTAATCCCCAAACGTATATTGTCGCCATCAAGTCGATAACTCAATTTACCCTGATCCATTAGCCTCCTTTCTAACGCCACAGCAATTGTACTTTTACCGCTGCCAGATAACCCGGTAAACCAAAGTGTTACACCCTTTTGCTCTAATAAGCTGGCACGCTCATCACAACTCACAAGCCCATCGTGCCAAGTAACGTTGGTTGATTTATCTTGCACCATATTAGTGACCTTAATTAAATAAAAACTAAAGGCGCATGATAGATCGGCTGAGATCATTTTGACAGATACTTAATCAAAAACAGGTCGCAACTGACAATATATCTAACAGATAATCTGCTAGATATATCAGCAAACTCAAACCTTAGTCTGTGCAGACGTTGCTCTTTTTCGTTAAAAGACTTTTAATACGGCGCTGTGTCGAACCATTTCTAGGAACCTATATTATGCTACCACTTGCTAACCTGAAGATTCTCGATTTCACAACATTAGTTCCTGGCCCATTTGCAACGATGATGTTAGCGGACATGGGGGCCGATATTATTCGCGTTGAGTCACCCACTCGACCAGATATGGTTCGCGCCATGGGACCTTTCAGTGACGGTACCTCAACCACTCATGCAGCCCTAAATCGAGGAAAAAGGTCCATAGGACTTGATTTGAAAAATCCCGAGGCAGTAGAGATAATCAAAACGTTAATCAGTGAGTATGACATAGTGGTTGAGCAATTTAGACCAGGTGTGATGGATCGATTAGGAGTTGGATACGAAGCTCTAAAAGAAATAAATCCAGCCGTAATCTATTGCTCGATTACAGGATATGGACAGACCGGACCTAATCGCGATCGGGCCGGTCATGACAACAACTACTTGTCATTATCTGGTCTCAACGGCCACTCAGGGCGTGAAAAAGGTAGAACACCAATAATGGGCATGCCAATTGCAGATCTTGCCGGTGGGTCACTTCATGCAGTAGTAGGTCTCTTAGCGGCAGTGAATCAACGTAATACCACGAGTATTGGCCAGCACGTTGATATTAGTATGACTGATGCTATTTTTGGGTTAAATACCATGTTTGGATCGCACTTATTGGCAGGCAATAGCGAACCAGTACCCGGTAGCAGCACGCTAAATGGCGGAACTTTTTATGACTATTATCTGACTGCCGATGGACGAAATTTATCTGTAGGCAGTCTTGAACCACAATTTTTTCAACAGTTATGTCAAGCCATTGGACTGCACGAACATATGGGTCTTGGTGGTCAACAGGATCCACTAAGTCAGGCAAAATTTAGGGCGATGATTGAAGAAAAAATAGCTGAGAAAACCCTTGCTCAGTGGGCTGAAATATTTAAGCAAATAGATGCCTGCGTGGAACCAGTATTAACGCTTGCAGAAGCCTGTGAGAGCGAGCAGGTCAAACAGCGTGATCTTGTTGTCGATGTAAAAACCTACGAGAATTCAACTCAAAAACAAGTAGGCAGTGCCATTAAATTTTCTGGCTCACAGCCAAACTATGGCCTTTGCGGCGCTCCTCTGGGTTTTCACAATGAAGAAGTTCTAACACACATTGGCATGAACAGTTCTGAAATCAAAAAAATCAAAGACTCGGGAATACTAGGCTAGCGTCTTCAAAAAGACATCCAGTAGCAGAATGCACGACAAGTTTCATATCTGTGCCGACGTTTGCGTGATAAAGGTGAATGTTATGTTTAACTCAAAACCACCTGCACAAGTCGAACGGCATAGCGTGGGCGATAGACGTCTGAAAATGAAGTGTTAACTCAACACCATGCCTCTCAAGAGATCTCCAGAGAGATCCCTTGAGAGTAGCAACCCACGATTTAAGCTTCACTGGTATTATCCATATCCAGTCAACTAAAATTGACCACCTTGTTCAGCCAGCGACACTAATAATGGACTCGGCTCCCAAAAATCATCACCGGTCTGTTGCTGATAAGCGCGCAATTTAGCTACCACTTCACTCAAACCAAGACTGTTAGCATAGTGCATTGGACCGCCGCGATAGATAGGCCAACCATAGCCATAAACATAGACTACATCTATGTCGCTAGCACGCATGGCAATACCCTCTTCGAGAATTTTTGCACCTTCGTTGACCATGGGTAGAATGCAACGATCAAGTATTTCTTGATCAGAAATTTGACGCTGAATAACCCCCGTTTTTTGAGCATGATCGGCAATTAAGTCTGCCACTACCGCAGATGGCGCGGGACGCCGACTATCATCATAATCATAAAATCCAGAGCGAGTTTTCTGACCACATCGGCCCATCTCACAAAGACGATCTTTAACGGTTTCGCTATTAGAATTATCTTTATCCCAACCCAGATCGAGACCTGCTAGATCTGCCATCTGAAAGGCACCCATAGGAAATCCAAAATCAAAGAGAACCTTGTCCACCTGAGACACTGGAGCGCCTTCCAAAGCAACTAAGTTAGCTTGATGCTGGCGCATAAACAGTATTCGATTACCAACAAATCCCGGACATACGCCTACCAATGTGGCTACCTTTTTTATTTTTTTAGCAAATGCCATGCAGGTTTTAATCACAGAATCACTGGTTTTGTCACCGCGAACAATTTCAAGCAACTTCATAACATTCGCTGGTGAGAAAAAATGCAAACCAATAACTGACTCAGGGCGACTTGTGGCCTGTGCAATTTCGTTGAGATCTAGCGCTGACGTGTTGGACGCTAATATGGCCGTAGGTTTAGCTACAACATCAAGTCTACTAAATATATCCTTCTTAACAGCCATATTTTCAAACACCGCTTCAATAATAAGATCGCAGTCGGCCAAGGCATCAACATCAAGAGCGCCATTGATTAGATTGCATCTTGTCTCCACATCTTCCAGACGCAAACGACCTTTACTTGCCGTATTTTCATAGTTCTTGCGAATAGTACCCAAGCCTCGATCAAGGGCAGTTTGGTTTGTTTCAACAATGGTCACTGGTATGCCAACATTAGCCATATTCATAGCGATACCACCCCCCATCAAACCGCCACCGATGACGCCAACCTTAGCAATTTGCAATTCAGGAGTAGTCTTGTCTATACCATCAACTTTCGATGCTTGACGCTCAGCAAAGAAAAAATACTGCTGCGCTTTAGACTGGGCCCCTGACATAAGCTCCATAAAGAGCTTACCTTCAGTTTTCATTCCCTCATCAAAAGGCTTTGAAACAGCAGCCTCAATACATTGAATATTGTACTCCGGGGCCAGAAATCCCCGCGTTTTACGTGCAATCATTTTTCGTACGCCAGCAAAGATCTCTTCATTGGGCACAGAGCTACTTAATTTTTCTTGGTTATCTCTGACCCGTGGATGATCTCCACCAATTGCGGCTTTGTCTCGAATAAAATCAATAGCGTTAGCACGAAGATCTTCACCTGCCATAAGATCTATAAGCCCAGTTTTAAGAGCATCTTCGGCACCAATAGGCGCACCAGAGGTGACCATTGAAAGCGCCTTCTCTACACCAACAATTCGCGGCAGACGCTGAGTACCACCTGCCCCAGGCAATAGCCCAAGATGCACCTCGGGTAATCCAAACTTTGCATTGGCAGAAGCTATGCGGTAGTTACAACACAGTGCAGTCTCAAGCCCACCACCTAAAGCAGTGCCATGAATCGCCGCAACTACTGGCTTAGTCGATTGATCTAAGGCTTCAAGAATAGTATGGAGATGAGGCTCTTTTGGAGCACTACCAAACTCACTTATATCAGCTCCTGCGATAAAGGTTCTACCTTCGCAGAGCACAACAATGCCCCCAACAGAATCATCGGCCAGGGCCTGATTAACACCATTATAAATCCCCTCTCGCACTGCATGACTCAACGCATTAACAGGCGGACTATCAATACTTATCACTGCTACACCCTGCTCAATATCAAGTCTGACCTTATTATTTACTGCTACCATTTTTTACTCCTGATTATTGTTGGTTTTTCACGTATTCTATGGTTACCCTACAGACTATAAACAAAATCTTGTGTATGCAAAGTTTATCGGGTCACGAGTTTAAGATACGTTGAATTTCTCGCGCAATCAACCAAAGACGATCTTGACCCCAAATTGCTAACACCACTTTCTTTTGGGCATTTAGCAAACGAAAGCTTGGTACCCCCCAAAGACCATGCTCATACATTAGTATTCGATTCTGCTCTAGCAGCTCTTTCCAATCGTCATTAGCAAGACTGCGCTTTGCAGTCTCCCAATCGAGACCGGCATTCTCAACAACAGTTTTTAGCCCTATATCCCTGTTGGTATTGATACCTTGGACAAATGCCGCATTCAGAAAACTAGACAGCAGTTGATTGCCTTTCCCCTGTTTGTGAGCCCAGGAATAAAGTGAATAACAGTGTCGAACCGGCTCGCCTATAGGATCATAAAATTGCCCATAAGGCACATCCGCGGCCCATGCCTCCCGTGCGGCATCGGTAAAGATGTACATGCCTTTCTCGCTAGTTGCTGGCACCCCTCGCATAACCATGGGTAAAATAGGTTTAACATCCAAAGTAACTCCCGTACCGGCAGCGAGTGCGATCGCTCGATCAAACACAATAGCGGTATAGGGACTACGTAAAGAGGCAAACATTTCTAAGGTTAAACTGCCGTTATCTTGAGCTGGCCCTAAGATAATGTTCTGACGAGGGGCAATCAATGGGGCGTTCGCTTTACGATCAATGCCTAGGTCGGCTAAACGTTGTTCTAGATGGTACAGCCTATCTATTCCCCAATACCACTCTTTGGCATAATAAAACATGCCACCAGAGTAATGCTGCAGTGCCTTACGGCGGGCATTACCATTGGCAGTAACAGTCAACACCTCAGATGCCGATGCTACACCCAGTTTTTTTGCTAAAATTTTGAGTTTTTGATAGTTGTGTGACCACAGAGCAGCACCAATTAACTGCATATTTTCAATACGACTTTGATTATCCAGTTTGGCCATTATCGATAAAGCTAAATTAATAGAGTTCGGATCAAGCTCTTTGGCTTGCGTAGGAAAGTTTAGGTTATAGTAGCTAGCAATTTTACCCGAATCATAGGCGGACAGCGTGGTCAATAGCTCGGGTTCAGGCATATTATTGTCATATGCGCCGGTGACAATATGGCATCTAAGCTGGATATCATAGCGCTGACTTAAATTATAGAGAACTTGAGCGGCAAGATGACTGTAACCATCATCAACTTGGTGAAAATACTCAACGACATGTAACTCACCCGCACGACGTCGCTTACGCTCTAGCTGCTTTCGTTTCTTATTTAAGGTAGCCTGACTAGACATTGATGTCATTAACTTTGATGTAATCCATCGCCGCAAACCACTGGGGTCCATCGTCGCGACGCCACCTTGATCATTAAATTTTTCTGTCATTTAGGCGCTCCTAATTGTTAGTGTAACAGAGCCTCACATCCGGTTGTTTGTAAAATAGTATCTACTCTAGAACGATCACGGTTTGATAGTGCCTGATACTGCTCATTAATCCATATAAGACATTTAGCTTGATAGGGAAAGGTTTG
>JAQWYJ010000064.1 GCA_029254005.1 Porticoccaceae bacterium
ACCTCAGTGGATGCCATCGTTCAATGCTCTTGATATGGGGTTTTCGCCTGAAAAAGTCCGATTATCCTTTTCCACTTCTAATGGATATCAGGAAATTCTTTCATCTGTTGCAGAGATGCCTCCAGGGCTGCTATCACGATATCAACAAGATATTATCGATGACACGATGGCGGAAAATACGACTATGTTGAGTTATGACTAGAATTCTCGAAAACACCAGATTTTGTGAGAGTCGCAGAAGAGCACAAAGCGGTGTTGCCCTACTGCAAGTGTTACTTATCTCCACAGTCATCTCTTTACTCGCATTAAGCTTGACTTTTTCGGCCAGAGATCAGGTTGACATAGCGTTACAATTTGAAAATCGTGTAAAAGCCCAGCTCAAAGCGGAAAGTGCTATTAATATTGCGTTGTTTGTTCAGTTGTCTGAATCGGCAGTCTCATTTGACCCATTGGGGGTGGTCGATTTTACTCACCTTAAAGGCTTACATAATCTTTATGGTGATCTTCAACAATGGGACGAGAATACTGCTGTTGTGGCTCAGGATATGAATGGTTTGTTACCTCAGATTTATCCTTCACATTTCCTTTGGGATTATTTATTGCTGTCCCTTAGCTTTGGTGACGTCGAGGTGAGAGAGCTTATGGGAGTCTGGTCAGATGCGATAGACAAAGATAGTGAGAGTTGGTTAAGAGGTGATCGGGAGCCAGTGAGTTTGCCCAATGGAAAGCTCATAGAAAATGACTTTCCGCAAACTGATCATCTCGTCTCATGGGTTTTTTTTGAGTACCCCAAGATTATTGAGAGCATTAAATCAACCTCACATGTTCTGGGGAGTTATGATATCAATCTGTTAAATGCACCAGAATTTCTGATTCGAAAATTGTTTGACCCCTCAATTGCAGAGCAGATTTTAGCCATTAGGAAGGCTGGAAATGTCATGGATGCTGATCTAAATGCTATTTTACCCAATGGTTTCCTCGCTGAGGAAATCTATATACATGACTCCGCTACGCGAAAGATCTCTGCGACGTCGTCTCATGGCGGTGCTCGAATAACTATTTCAAAAATTTTCTATCTCAATCCGCAGTCAGAACCTCCATTTTCTGTTATTTTAGTAGAGTAAATATCACTCGCGTTTTATGCCTGTAGTGTGTATTTGTGTATACTAGGGCCCCGATCAACGATCTATTGGTAATATGTGACTTAATTTTGGATATAAAGAGTTTTTCAAAACAAATTGTAGATAAGGCCAACGGATTCGCAATTAGTCGAGTTGGCTTTTGGTCGTCGATTTCCGGAAGTGTTGACATTGTAGAACGCTCTGATCAGGGCGCTCGGTCAGCGTTGCTGTCTCAAAAAACTGTCATGATTATTGGGCGAGAAGGATATTTTGAGTCAGTAAAGGAGTATCCGGTAGCGGACCGCAAAGACCTATCAAAAATTATTCGTAACGAAAAATGGTCTTTTCCGTATCGAGGTGTCAGATTTGTAAATATTATCAGAATAAGCTCACAGGCTCATCGCGTGTTCAGTTGGGTTGTAAAGCAAGAGATTATAGATGGTTTACCTGATTCCTGTTGGTTGATTGTTCCTGAAACTGCTTGCGTAAAGGCGTTGGATTTTGCCTCGGATATTGTTCTTGAGAGCGACAACAGAAAGCTCTGGGTTAAGGCTGACCCGAATGGATTGGTGTCGACAATTAATTTATCAGAAAAACAAATAGAGCATTCCCAGCAACAAGAGGTCTCCAATTTTTTCCCGCCGGAGTTTGATGTACAAGATCTCAACACCAAATTGCACTATACCTCGACCATACTGCGGGGTCTCAAAAAAGTCTGCATGACATCTCCTTGGGATTTTATTGTCCCGCAAAAAAAACAGCTGGCATTTGAGTTCCCATGGCTGAACGCAACTAAAATTTTGTCCTCAGTAGCTTTTATTTATTTAGCTATGAGTAGTGCTTTTTTGCTGTTGCAAGATCAGTGGCTTGATCGATCAATAGAAAGACGAGAAAAATCTGCGGAAACGGCATTAGAGGTTCAGCAGCAATTAACGACTGAATCTCGCAGCCTTGAAATATATAATCAATTAGCCTCTGCAGCCGTACCCATCTGGATGTTTTGGGAAATTTTTCTAGATCTGCATGAGCAAGATGTTCAGTTTTTGTCGATAAAGAGTAATGACACGGCAAAGATAGCAGTGTTTGTCCGAGCACCCAAAGCAAGTGATATTTTGGCTTCGCTGTTGCAAAATCCTAGAATTAATAAAGCAGAGTATGTATCTGCAGTTTCTAACCAAGGAGATCTTCAACAGTTCGGTATCGAGATTACATTAAATACAGAGTTTATATCGCAGCAAGCTGGTGTCGTCGATGATGAATAGTTTGATGTCTCAGAGAAATCTTTTAATCACATTGGCAATTTTGCTATGTATTCGCTTTATGGTCGTTCCCGTTTTGAGTTGGCAAGGTGACATGGTTATTCAAAACACAGCAAAACATACCCAGCTGGGAAAAATAATCAGCGTGGTGGAGAATAAACAAAATCTCAGTGATCGATTAGCGTTGGTTGTTGATCGTAAGTTACAACGCCAACGGTTATTCTTTTCTAGCGGAGACAACATAAAGCTGAATCTCCAAAAAGAGGTAGAAAGCTACTTCGGTCGACACAATGTAAAGCTCTCGGGTTTTAACTGGTTGATCGACGATGGAGAGGTTCCCCGTGTCCTTAGAGCGTCGTTGTCGTTTTCTGCCCCTACATCTGATGGTATAAAGGCTCTATTGCAGCTATCTCTTGCTGATGAGTTCATTCGTCAGGTTGAATGGCGTTTTCGCTTTATCGGTTCTGGTGATGAGGATTTAGGCAGTATGAGAGGTGATATTGTGTTGGAGTTTTATGTTTTATCGTCGACTTAACCTGAGAAGTCAGGCTCAGGCAGAGTGGCGTTGGAGGGCCAGATATAATGGATAAATCTGCTAGATTTAAAAGTGTTAAGCTGAGGCTTTTGGATTACTATTATTCAATGGATCGTCGGATGTTGCCGGTCTGGGTTCTTTGCTGTATTTTTTTTGGTGCTGATTTTGCCAGTAGAGTCCTTGTTTTAGGTCAGCCTATGGATGCCAAGGTGCTTGCGGATCTTGCTGAATCGTCTGTCATGATGTATCAGATAGATGATCGACGTCATCAAGCGTATCTGGCAAGGCTGTCTGATTTTAACAAAGATAGGGGTTTTGTCGAAAGTGAAGTTGTTCCACCTATCGTTGAGGATAAATCAGACCAATTGCTCGATCGAAATTATTGGCGTATTGGAGACTTTAGTTATAAGTTGCTCGCCGTTTTTATCGGTGATGGTGTTGAGTTTGCAGTGTTGGATCAATATTCCCACGAGTCAGGTGATCGCGAAACCATTGAGGCGAAGCAAGGCGACGAAGTGTCTGGATACAGGCTGACAGCACTTGGCCTAACTGAAGTCATAATTAATAATGCCGCGGGAGAGAGTAAGTCTCTTAAAATCTTTCAACCTGATGATAAGCTGACAATACAGGATTAAAACAGATATGAAATTGGATACCCAGATAACTTTGTTTCAGATCTCTGAATCTTGCACTGACGTGATCAGGCGCTCAGTGCTTTTTAGCACGCTGATCGTCGGTTTTTTCTTAGTGGCTGGCTGTGCTAGCAATGTTGCCGATGGGGGAGGAGATTTTCCCGCCAGCGAGCGCCTGCTTGGGGATGACTTGTCTTATCTAAACGAAGATCCCAATTCCAATACCGCTAGCTCAGTAAATAACTCCGCGATAGTAGGGTCGGATGCGGCGCAATCTTTAACTGATGAGCGGGTCAACAAAATATTAAAGCCTATCCAGACTGAAATATCTGTTGATAATCAGCTGAGCCCAATATATGAGTTGTTTTCTACCTTGCCCACGGTAAAGGTGACAGCAGACAAAATGCCCTTATCGGATTTTATTCATTACGTATTTGGGAGATTACTTAAGGTCAACTACATTCTCGACGAGGCTGTTGAAGGTTTAAGTAATGGTGAGAGCCCAGTGACATTTAATATATCGACGGAAATAAGTGCTCTGGATTTATTTTCTTCCGTTAGCGATTTGATGGCGGATCGTGGCCTGCAAATTACCTATGGCAAAGAACTCTTCTACATCCACAGGACAAGAAAGGATGCCCGTCCTGTTAAAATCATTGGTATTGGGTCTAGTCCCAGTGATGTCCCTGAAACTGGGGGAGTCGTTCTTCAGTTGGTGCCATTGCGTTACGGAATTAAACTAAATTTGGAGCGGCGCCTGAACGACCTTGTTAGAGTGAAAATTACTCCAGATCGAGAAAACAGCGCGCTGTTTATAGAGGGTGATCGTGCAAATGTACTGAGGGCTCTCGATCTTATAGCACTGCTTGACGTGCCTGCTTCCAGAGGCAGATACATCGGGCTTGTCCAGCTCTCTTATCTAAGCGCCGAACGTTTTACTGAAGACGTAACTGTTTTGCTCGCAAACGAGGGGATTGATGCTGGGGTGGGCCGGCCCAATGATAAAAATGTGGTAATGGTACCTTTACCTCAGCTGGGAGGAGTGGTGGTATTTGCCTCTGATGAGGTTTTATTGGATCGAGTG
>JAQWYJ010000061.1 GCA_029254005.1 Porticoccaceae bacterium
GATGCCAAGGTGATTATTGATGGCAATGCTATGTACCGTCAGTCACAAATCAAAGAAATGCACGACCCGTCGCAAGAGGACGCTCGTGAAGCTCATGCTTCTGCTTGGGATCTTAACTATGTGGCCCTTGATGGAGATATTGGTTGCATGGTCAATGGTGCTGGACTGGCTATGGGCACTATGGACATTGTTAATCTGCACGGCGGTTCGCCAGCTAACTTTCTTGATGTCGGGGGCGGCGCTACTAAAGAGCGTGTTGTTGAAGCTTTCAAAATAATTCTTTCAGATACCAATGTTAAAGCCGTACTTATCAATATTTTTGGTGGTATTGTTCGCTGTGACTTAATCGCCGAAGGTGTCATTGGTGCTGTTGAAGAAGTTGGTGTAACTATTCCTGTAGTTGTTCGTTTGGAAGGTAACAACGCAGACCTTGGTACTAAAAAACTGGCCGAATCCGGTCTTGCTATTATTGCTGCGACCAGTCTCACTGATGCAGCACAACAGGTTGTTAAAGCCGCGGGAGGTAACTAAACATGTCTATCTTAATCAACAGTGACACCAAAGTTATCTGTCAGGGTTTTACCGGCGGGCAGGGCACTTTTCACTCGGAACAAGCTATTGAATATGGTACGAGAATGGTCGGCGGTGTAACTCCTGGTAAAGGCGGTACCACGCACCTTGGACTACCGGTATTCAACACAGTCGCCGAAGCTGTTATAGAGACTGGGGCTGAAGCCTCAGTTATTTATGTACCAGCACCATTTTGTAAGGACTCCATTCTTGAGGCTGCCTATTCGGGCCTTAAGTTGGTAGTCTGTATTACTGAGGGTATACCCACCCAAGACATGCTTGAGTGTAAAGTGGTTTGTGACACTTTAGGCGTGCGCCTTATAGGGCCAAATTGTCCAGGTGTAATTACCCCTGGCGAATGTAAAATAGGTATTATGCCAGGTCATATTCATTTACCCGGGAAAGTTGGTATTGTGTCTCGTTCTGGCACATTGACCTACGAGGCTGTCAAGCAGACTACAGACTTTGGTTTTGGTCAGTCTACTTGTGTGGGTATTGGTGGGGATCCAATTCCTGGTTCAAGCTTTATTGATATTTTAGAGCTATTTGAAAAAGACTCAGCTACCGAAGCTATTGTTATGATTGGCGAAATCGGCGGTACCGCAGAAGAAGAAGCGGCGGCCTACATAAAAGCTAATGTTACTAAGCCTGTAGTCTCGTATATTGCTGGTGTAACTGCCCCAGCAGGCAAGCGTATGGGCCACGCTGGTGCTATTGTGTCCGGTGGTAAGGGCACAGCAGATGAAAAGTTCGCGGCTCTAGAAGACGCCGGTGTTAAAACTGTGCGTAGCCTTGCGGAAATTGGCAACGGCCTAAAAGAGATTACTGGTTGGTGAGGTTGTTTAACCATTACGCTGTTAAAAAAAGCGGCCTTAAGGTCGCTTTTTTAACTTTTACAATACGTAACTATAACCATAACTTTGGGTGAACTGGCCTGATTAGTCATGATCTGGATTTACTACTTCATTTCGTTGTTCTTACGTCAAACGATTGAAAAGAATAAATTCACCATTGATGTCTTTCGTCAACAGTTAACTCTTTCATAATACTTTTTTACAAACCAGTTTCACTCACAAATAGATTCCCGCACCGTCACTGTTGTATCGCCTTGTATAGTACTAGTGGTAATCACTGTGCAGTCGTCTGTTTTGAGTTCTGCATAAGCGAGTATGGTAACCGCGGCAATTATTCCGACACAAAAAATGGCTATCGCGAGCGTTTCGTTTTTACCAATGGTGAACATTCATACATCCTTTTTCTCTAATTTTAGATGGCTTTACAGCTAGCGAAAGATTGAGTGAATTTGACTCTCCGATTTTAGAGCCCCCTAAAATCGTTAATAATGATGCGCTGAGCTTCTGCTGCCATTGGTTAATAAAATAACGTCAAGTAGGATTTAATTCCGTTAGTTGGTTCACATAATTTACTTTAATCAGGTAGAAAGTAATGCAGAGAAAGGACAGGGACACAGTTAATCGTTAAAAATACTTATCCTAGTTATTAATTTTTAGACATTCAGGTACCTAGTGCTTGTCAATGTGTGGATTGACTGGCCGATGTAATTGTTAGAAGGTGCCGGCCTCAAAACCGTGCGTAATAAGGCTCGACATCGGTAATAGCGCAAAAGAGATTACCCGCTGGTTAGCATTTACCTCCAACAACCCTATCTAAAGAAACAAGTCTAGGGCATGCTTAGGTGCCGCGAATGCAAAGCCTCCAGTAAGGCTGCCAATGATTATACAAAAAAATAAAAACCTGGTTTCTTTAGCACTTAAACTAGCAAAAAATAGCTCAATTTTTTTACTCAACATACCTAAACCTTCTTACCAAAGATTAATAAACTTATTCCAAACTCAAGCGCTACCGGCGGCAGCAAAGCCTCCAACAAAACCGGATCAAGCAATTTTATCTGCCGCAACAATGACTAAAGGCAAGGGGCTATCATTAACTTCTCCTATTTCATTGAGTGTTAATTCTCTCATTATGCTTCTCCTTAAGAGTAAAGTTTAAATATTCAAGAATTGCAATATTTGCGTATAACTCTTGATATTAAGTTTAACGGCTTCACAAAATCCGGCAATAATAAAAAGGGACAACAACACAACTGTTTTGGGACAGAGCACTATCATTTTGGGATAAAGTCACAGCAATTTGGGACAAAACCATAGTAATTTGAGACAAGGCGATTTTTGCTATCTGGGATTGGTTAGTATTGTCTTCAGTTTTGAGAGCATCATAATAGGTCTCATGTTAGGCAGTTGCTGATCTAAAAGCATATTTAGAGATAATCGCTCTAACCATAAACCCCGCCAGAACCACGGCACAAACCATGGCAAGGGGCGTATTGACCATTATGTGGGCATTGTCGGCCTGAGTGTTGAACTGAATAGCGAATCGATCGGCGAAGTAATTGGTAAGATAACCGAAGGCAAAACCCACTCCTACCACGCTGCCAATGTAAGCGGCCAGCGCCCGGTTACCCAGTTCTCGCCTTACCAGCCCTATAGTGGCTATATTGGTGGCTGGACCCACCAGCATAAACACCAAGGTCGCTCCGGGCGAAATGCCAGAGAAAAGCAACCCAGCAGCGATAGGTGTGGAGGCAATAGCACAGATGTACATAGGCACACCGATAAGTGCCATCACCACAAAGGCCATGAAACCATCGCCCCACTGGGTAAGGAATTCACTCGGCACATAGGTTTTCACCATGGCTGCCATGCCCAAGCCGATGAGTAGCCACAGGCTGGTATCCTTAATTAAGTCGACAAAGGTGAATCGCAGACTTTCATGTATCCGCGACAGAACATTGTCGGATTTGGTGTGCTGATCAGTGTTACAGCAACTCACTTCCTCTGTTTGAGCTTGTTGTTTGGCCGCACAGCAAGCGGATTCAGTGGATTTGGGTTGATCAGTGGTCGCTTTATCATCAGGTCCCACCAGAAGTCCTGCGGTGATTGCCGTGGTGATGGCGGCAATGGGCCGAATTATCGCCATAAAAGGTCCAAGCATGGCGTAGGAAACAGCGATAGAGTCAACACCGGTCTCTGGCGTGGAGATAAGGAAGGAGGTAGTGGCGGCTTTGGATGCACCACTGCGTCGCAAGCCAAGGGCCGCTGGAATAACCCCGCAGGAACACAGCGGCAATGGGGCACCCAACATGGCTGCCTTAGCGGTGGCCACAAAGCCAGGCTCACCCAAGTGTTTTGCTAGAAGCTCACTGGGGACAAACACCCTCATGATACCAGCGATGGTAAATCCCAATATTAACCAGGGCGCTGATTCGATAAACAGGTGAATAAAGTTATCAACAAGGGCTACCATTCGCGGTTTCCTACCGATTTAACGTATCTAATATGGTGCACTGAGTGGCTGGCTCATCATCGCCACAACCGGCTTCACTGAATGTCTCAAGCAATTCTTTAATACGCCGCGTTTCAGTCAGCTGCTGATTGACCAGTTGGATTTTATGATGGAAAAATTCTTTCACATCCTGACAAGACTTTATGTATTTGGTCACTTTGACTTGTAACAATTGCAGGATTTCGTTGAGCGTAAACCCCACTTTTTTAGCGCTAACAATAAAGCCAATGCGTTTTATATCTGACTCTGCATAGAGCCGATAGCCTGCATTGGTATACGCACTTGGAGTAATTAAACCGTGCTTTTCATAAAGTCTTAGGGTATCTCTAGATCCCTGTGATTGGTGAGCCGATTCGCCGATTCGTATCATTTAGCACTTTTCTAGAATTGGTTACGAAGAAGTATCAACCCCAGAGTATAGTCCAGAGTCAAGGGTTTGCTCAAGTTGGATTTTGGTGCTCTGTTATGTTCGGAGGTTAATCCAGTCGCTAGCTAAAAAACAGAGATTGATCTTGATCAAAAGGCTGATTGAAAAGCTTGCGATCACGATAAAAATCTTGGGTGTTTATCCAGGGCTCTTGATTGCCTTGCTTGGGAAAGAGATGCATTACCCGAGCCATGTACCCAGCCGGAAAATCATCGATCCAATCTCTCTGCGGCATATTGTTAAGTTCCGCTGAAACTCTAGGAACTACGCTGCTGCTCTGGGTTTCGTTCATATGGTTAAGTAGCCTGCAAACCCATTCTGCGGTGAGATCGGCGCGCAAAGTCCATGAGGCATTGATATAACCAAAGGTGGTCACCATGTTGGGAATATCGGAATTCATCAGGCCTTTGTAGGTCCACAATTTTGAAAAATCCACCGCTTCACCATCGATAGATATAGCGGCGCCACCCATTAGAACTAGCTGTAGCCCGGTGGCGGTGACGACAATGTCGGCGTCCAGTTGATCACCGGATTTTAGACTAATGCCAGTAGCAGTGAACTTTTCAATATGATCGGTCACCACATCTGCGCTGTTGTTTTTCAGTGCCGCGAAGAGATCGCTGTCTGGCACCAGGCAAAGTCGCTGGTCCCAGGGGTTGTACTTGGGGGTAAAGTGCTTGTCCACATCGAAGTCTGGCCCCAGTTCTTTGCGCACCGCATCCAGAAGTATTTTTTTAATTCGTGTTGGATTCCTGCGTGTGCGCTTGTATATCCACTCTTGAAAGCGTGTGTTTCTAAATCTAGTAATAGCATAGGCCAATTTCGGTGGAAGTAGTGCACGCATGCCATTGGCAAACCAGTCTTCAGAGGGCCTTGAAATAATATAAGTAGGGGAGCGCTGCAACATGGTAACGTTAGCTGCTTTGTCGGCCATAGAAGGTACCAAGGTAACCGCAGTGGCGCCAGAGCCAATGACCACGACCTTCTTGTTCTCATAGTCGAGATCTTTTGGCCAAAACTGCGGGTGGACAACAGTACCTTTGAAGTTATTTAACTCTGGTAGCTCTGGTTCGTGAGGTTGTTCGTAGTTGTAGTAACCAGCACACATATACAGAAAGTTGCAACTGATTTGCACACTGTTACCGGTGTCGGTTTGAGTCACGGTTAACGTCCAGCACCGGCTGTCTGAATTCCAGTTAGCGGCGGTCAATTTATGGCTGTAACGAATTTTTTCGTCGATGTGATTCTCAGCAGCAGTCTCTTTAACATAACGCAAAATTGAGGGCCCATCGGCGATTGCTTTGGCACTGTTCCAGGGTTTAAAGCTATAGCCCAGTGTGTGCATGTCACTGTCTGAACGGATGCCTGGATAGCGAAACAGATCCCACGTGCCACCAATAGCGTTGCGGCTCTCTAAAATTAAAAACTGTTGGTGGGGACATTTTTCTGTCAAATGATAAGCGGCACCAATACCGGAAAGCCCGGCGCCGACGATTACCACATCTGTGTGCTCTACTGTCATTTTATGGCCTCTGATTTGTAGTGATTTTAGTACCGTAGGGGTTTTTTGTTGCGCAAAAGCATCAGCGGCAAGGTAAACAAAGGGAATAGCATGTCATAATGCATTGGTGTTAAGCGCTGAGATAAGTCCATTAGCTTTGCGTCTGCACCAATAAAAATGCGCGATTTATTTTTTAGTACGCCTTTGAGAATAATGTTGGATGCCCGACTAGGATGCATGCCGTTGTTGCGGAAAAAGTCAGCCATTTCCTCTTGGGTGGACCCTATGCCGATAAGTTTGCCCATCATCTCTTGCATTGGGTTAACCTTGTCTTCCTTGGTATTCATGCGAGCATTGGTGACAATATTAGTGCCTATATGCCCCGGGTGAACAGAGTGAATCTGAACATTACTGTCTTTGAACTCCTTGGCTAAACACTCAGTAAAGCCACGCACAGCAAACTTGGCGGTGTGATACACCGACTGGTTGGGTACTGTGATCATGCCAAAAATAGATGATGTGTTGATTAGAGCAGCCTCTGGTCGCTGTTTTAAGTGAGGCAAAAAGGCTCGACTGCCATTGATAACCCCATGCAAGTTGATGTTGATCACCCAATCCCAGTCCTGCTCAGACATATCCTCGAAGGGCGAGTCTACGGTGACACCCGCATTATTAAATACCAGGTCCACCTGACCGTGCTGATCAATGACCTGTGCCGGCAGGCCATCAATGGCTGCTTTGTCCGCGACATCGAGCACATGGTTGGTAACTTTTACCGGATAGGCTTTGACCATTGCCTCGGTCTCAGCCAATGTGGTCGGATTGATTTCGCAAATAGCAACATTGGCGCCGGCTTTTGCCAGTAACACCGCGAGATAGCGGCCCATGCCAGAACCTGCGCCGGTAATGACTGCGACTTTTCCTGAAAATGATTGCATGTTAGTCAGCCTTATTATGTTTTTTGCTGCTGTTTTTATTATTGCTGATAGTGGTGCCTATCCACTACTTGCAATACCCTCTGCTGAAATGAGGCCCGTCAATATATCGGGTCACTGTAGGCTAGGCTCACTGGGCTGTCAATATTGTGGAATAATTAACCAAACAATGACACTGAGTAGCGGTTTAATGTACCGATCATCAGCAGTGACTTTGACGATTGATTCTGTTTGTGACCAGCTATTCAATTTTGCCCCGACGGCTCAAAAACTGCTTCAAAGTACAGTTATATTTTGATGTCTCTTGTAGTAGCGTAATCGATACGTTCTGGTAATGTCATTTCACTATCGAGCGATTAGTGATTAGTGAGTGGGACGTTTAAGGGTATGGATGCTCTTACGCTTTTCACGTTTTGCATTTGAGCAATGAGTTACAAGAGCGTTTCACGTTTATTACTATTCAACTTATGCTTCAACACAAAAGGAATTGGTTATGAGAGTATTAACAGCAAAAGAAGTCAACTTTGTCAGTGGTGGAAGTGTCGATGGCAATCAATATAGTAACCCTTGGGTATTGTCGGGAGATGAATCGTCGTCAGGGTCGTCTGTATCGTGTGCTGCCCCTGGTTCACAGTCAACAACCTCTGGTTCACAGTCAACATCCTCCTGTTTTGTGTCAGGTGGGTTTCAAGGTACAGGAGTGCCCAATACTAGCGGAAACAGCATTGGTGATAGTAATTATTCGCCGCCAACCCAGGAGGAGGTTTGTTCCAATGCGGCAGATCTTAAGGATTATGGTCTTGTATCTGCGGCGGGGGCACTAATACCCGGGTTGACAGCCGTTGCCGCTCCTTTATCTGTTACTTTACAGGGTATAGGTGGTGCTTCATCCCTACTGAATGGTTGTAATTAGCTTGCTAGTGCCGGTTATATCCGCAGCAGGGTAGAGTAGCTAATATCGAAAGGCATTCCTTTGCAAGAACAATTGGCAAAGGAATGCTGGCATTTTTTGTGATTGTTGGGGGAAAATTTCGTGACTATAAATGAAGAAGGGCATTACATTTATCAAGCAAGAGCAACACATACCCGAAGCATTAAATATGAAAGACTGTTTAAGTGGTACGCAATTCTCCCAGTAATTTTTATGCTCTTTTACGGATTGTGCCTAAAATGGTTTGGCGCTCGCTGGCCGCATATTGATTTCGACTTTGTTCTGCTAATGATGGGGATTGTCTTGGTATCTGTGCATAAACGTAGTTCGGATACTGACCAATCAGGCTCTCAGCAAGAATTAAAATTGGTGGAGTTTTTGGAAGCTAAACTGGCCGAGTCAGCATCAGAAGAAAGCATCATAACGAACGACGACAGTGATTACATTCAACAAGCCAGAGCTATTTGCGACCGAGGGCATCAATTTGAGCGGATTTGTAAATGGTGTTTTTTATCTTTGTATATCTTGCTATTTGTTTATGAACTTTATTTTTGGTGGACTAGTGATTGTAGGCTCGATCTTACATACGTAGCTACAGTTCTAATTGTCGGCACGATTCTATCGCACTTTCGTAGTTGGAATTCTGATCAATCAGGCTCTAAACACGAGCTAAAGTTGATAGAGTTTTTAGAAGCCAAGTTGACTGAGATTGACGAAAAAGGGGAGAACTAAAATGTTTACGGAACAAGACAAGGTATACATTAAGGATGCAAGAGCTATCTGCAATAAAGGAGTAATGCTTGAAATAGTATGCCGATGGTTGGTCTTGATCCCTGCGGTTTATTTTTTATGGCGAGTAAGTGTTGGCAATTTTGGTGATAAGGAATTCGGATTGTTCTTTGTTTGCATGCATATATTGTTATTGATGCGATTTAATCGCATTTGGCTAGGATCCGGTACAAAGCAAGAAATTAAATTGGTGACGTTTTTAGAAGCCAAACTGGCTGAAGCTGAGGTGGACACTGAAAAGGACAGCGATTTGAATGCTGATCAAAGTGCTGAACAGGCAGGTCAACCTTCTGCTTAATCTATCGCTCTTACCTGAAAGGCTGAACGTCTGAGTGACCGATTCAGGTGCTTGGGTAAATCGATTGAGTACTTAAATCGGAAAAGGTCTTGAATCAAAAGGTTGTCGGGGTTTCCCACTGTATAGACAACATTTTTTGTGTTCACAAGCGAGCAAAAGAGTTTGTCGGCCTGTTTTTGCTTTGATTGAATCACCGTAAAGGGAATTTATGGCGACATTTAACCCGATAAAGACCAATCCCACAGTACCAATAATTCATCAGTCTGAGGCCGCTGAGTGCGGATTGGCCTGTCTGGCGATGGTGGCAACTTATTATGGTTATGAGACTGACATTAGAAATCTTCGCAGTCGCTTCTTAGTCTCCCTAAAAGGCACCACTCTCAAGGGTTTGATGGATATCGCTGGCAAGCTTGGCCTATCTTCAAGGCCAGTGCGCTTGGAGTTGGGCAACTTGTCTGATCTATCCACACCAGCCATATTGCATTGGGGCCTAAACCACTTTGTGGTATTGGTTAAAACCTCTAGAAATTACGCCGTGTTGAGAGACCCAGCTAGGGGCTCTGTCAAATTACCGATGGATGAGGTGTCCAAATTTTTCACCGGAATCGCGCTAGAACTGAGGCCGACACCACTTTTTGAAGAGAAGAAAGACATAACACCGGTGCGTATCACCGATTTTTGGCAACGCATAAGAGGGCTTAAAGGGAGTCTTATAAAAGTCTTTGTGCTGTCACTGATGCTACAGCTAATCGCTTTGGTTATGCCCTTGTTTCAGCAGCTGGTGGTGGACGATGCCATAACCAAGCAAGATGTGGATTTCTTAATGGTGTTGGCGCTGGGCTTCGCCATCTTAGGTATTATTAATCTGGTGATAGGGTGGCTGCGCTCTTATTTGGTGTTGTATTTTTCTACGACGCTTAATTTTCAGATGAAGCTTAACCTTTTCCGCCATGTGCTTCGATTGCCCATAGATTTTTTTGAAAAACGACATATGGGTGACATTACATCGCGATTTGGCTCCATAAACCCCATTGCTAACCTGTTCACCTCCGGATTTATTGCTATTGTGTTGGACGGTATTATGGCGATAGGGACAGTGATCATGGCCTTTACCTATAGTGTGTAGCTGACCGCTATTGTGTTTTTTTTCTTGCTGATCAATTTCTTTATTCAGCTGATGACCATGCCCTATTTAAAGCGTAAGAATGAAGAGATTTTGCATTTATCTGCAAAGGTTGAAACCAATTTTCTAGAGTCGCTACGCGCTGTTCGCGCGGTAAAATTATTTAACCAGGAGTCAACGCGAGAATCCCAGTGGCAAAACCTGACCATTGATTCGCTCAATGCCCGAGTGACCTTAAGTAAGTTCACCATAAACCTTGGTGTGTTGACTGGGGCTTTGGGTGTATTTCAATCCATACTGATTATGTATCTCAGTGCAATGATGGTGATTGAGGGTCAATTGACACTGGGTATGCTGTTTGCCTATCAGGCTTACTCGAGTCAATTTAGTAGTCGACTTGGCGCGCTGATATCACAATTTTTCGCTTTTCGTCTGCTAAAAGTTCATTTAACCCGTTTGGCAGATATCGTCCATACCCCAGCTGAATTTGATGACTCTGTCTCTGAAAATACGTCGACAAACTACTCTGGAGACAAGGGTTTGCAGGGGGATTTACGATTAAAAAATATAAGTTTTCGCTACGGAGAACAGGAAGGGTGGATCTTGCGCAATGCTGACGCTCAGATACCGCCGGGCAAAATGACGGCGGTGGTGGGGCAATCTGGTGGAGGCAAGACGACGAGTTTAAAAATAATGCTTGGTTTGCTCAACCCACAAGAGGGTGAGGTAATGGTTGATGGCATTCCTCTATTGCGCTATGGGCTGAGTAACTTTAGAAATGATATCGCTGTGGTGATGCAAGATGATCAGCTGCTATCGGGGACCATTGCCGACAATATTAGCTTCTTCGATTCGAAGGTGAATATGCAGTTTGTACAGTACTGCGCTAAACAAGCGTTTATCCATAACGATATCGTAGCGAATCCCATGGGTTATGACACCTTGATAGGTGATATGGGGACAACGCTCTCAGGTGGTCAAAAGCAGCGTGTGCTGATTGCCAGAGCGCTGTATCGCAAGCCGAGGATATTATTTTTGGATGAGGGTACCGCCAATCTAGATATAGCCACAGAATTTAAGATCGCCCACGTTATTTCACGGTTACCCATTACTCGGGTTGTTATTGCTCATCGGCCCGCCTTG
>JAQWYJ010000083.1 GCA_029254005.1 Porticoccaceae bacterium
CTGTCGCTATGTATCTAGAAGATATTTATACCATTGCAACTAATCTTGCCGGCCTACCAGGCATGTCAGTACCCTGCGGATTTGTAGAGGAAAAACCTGTGGGACTACAAATTATTGGCAACTACTTCGACGAAGCTACAATCTTGAACGTGGCTCATCAGTTTCAGCAGTCAACCACCTGGCACAAGCAAGCGCCGGAGAGCTCCTTATGAATTGGGAAACAGTGATCGGTCTTGAAGTACATGTTCAGCTAGCCACAAAAACCAAAATTTTTTCAGGTGCAAGTACTGCCTTTGGAGCAGAGCCAAATAGCCAGGCCTGCGCTATCGACTTAGCCATGCCAGGTACGCTTCCAGTTCTTAATAAACAGGCAGTAAATTATGCCATCATGTTCGGCTTGGCAATCGATGCAGAGATCTGTCAAAACTCTGTATTTGAAAGAAAAAATTATTTTTACCCTGATCTGCCTAAAGGGTACCAAACCACGCAACTAGATAAACCTATTGTAGGACCAGGGATCGTCACTATTCAACGTGCTGATGGTAGCGACAAGGCGATTCGTATTCATCACGCTCACCTTGAAGAAGACGCAGGGAAATCAATTCATGATGGCGACCTACCCCACGGTACCTCAGGAGTAGATCTTAATCGCGCAGGAACTCCATTAATTGAAATTGTCTCTGAACCAGATATTAGCAACGCATACGAAGCCGTAGCTTTTGCTAAAAAACTGCATAGCATAGTGACATCTATTGGCATCTGTGACGGCGAAATGAGTCAAGGAAGCATGCGTTTTGATGTGAACGTTTCAGTACGTCCCGCTGGCAGCTCAGTACTGGGAACTCGGACAGAGACTAAGAATCTCAACTCATTTAAATTTATGGAAGAAGCCATTGTCAGAGAAGTCGAACGTCAAATTGATATACTCGAGGATGGCGGCTCTATTACGCAAGAAACACGTCTTTATAACGGCGACACCAAACTTGCCAAGTCTATGCGGAGTAAAGAAGAAGCTAACGATTACCGTTACTTCCCCTGCCCTGACCTATTGCCTGTTTTAGTCAGCGATGAGACCATCAATATATTGAGATCCGCGCTACCTGAATTGCCCGACACACGACAGAAAAGATTTGTTAGCCAGTACCAACTATCTGATTATGATTCTAAATTAATATCCTCAGATTCATCTATGGCTATGTTTTTCGAGGCTACTGCAACTCTGTCTAAGAATCCTAAGCTCGCCGCCAATTGGACGATGGGAGAACTTAGTGCTGCGCTAAATGGTGCTAATCTTAATTTTTCCAGTAGCCCTGTAACTGCTGAGCAACTTGCTGGAATGATTACTCGTATTGCTGACAACAGTATTTCTGGGAAAATGGCTAAAGTAGTCTTTGACGCAATGTGGCAAGGAGAGGGAAACGCCGACCAGATAATTGACGCTAAAGGATTAAAGCAGGTATCTGACAGTGGTGCACTTGAGCAAATTGTCAGTGACGTCTTGCAGGCAAATCCTAGCATGGTTGAAGATTATGTTGCTACTGATGAAAATAAACGAAAGAAAAAACTGGGCGGTTTTATGGGACAAATTATGAAAGCCTCCAAAGGTCAGGCAAATCCCCAACAGGTAAATAAGATATTGCTTAGTAAACTGAATAAACTTTTATAGAATAAAGGATTGGATGGTATGTATGTCGTTCCTTACTCATCAGGCTGTGGTGGAATCGTCAGCGGTATCCAGCTGGCGTCAATCACTAACGACCAACTGATCGATCTTCGCTCGGCTTTTTCGACCTACGGCGTATTATTTTTTCGAGACCAACACCTAAGTCCAGAGCAGCATCTTGAGTTTGCGCAACGCTATGGAAAAATTGTTATAAATAAATTCTTTAAAACGATCGAACATCATCCTCAAATCGCAGAAGTCCGCAAAGAAAAGACACAGCAAACTAATATTGGCGGCGGCTGGCACTCAGACCATTCTTATGATGAGATTCCGGCCATGGGATCGATTTTAGTAGCAAGAACACTACCAAAGACTGGTGGTGACACACAATTTGCTAACCTCTATGCCGCCTACGACGCCCTCACACCGGAACTTAAAAAAACTATTTCCTCATTAAGAGCGGTGCATTCAAATACGCACCTTTACGGTGAGCATGGCCTTTATCGAATGACCGATCTTGCTGAGCAGCTCGGTGGAATGGACAGAGTTGGGGATGCTACGCATCCTGTGGTTATCCGGCATCCCGAAAGTGATAGGAAAGCACTCTATATTAACCCTGGCCATACAATTACCTTTGAGGGTTGGGACTTTAATAAAAGCCGAACACTGCTAGATAAACTTTATGCACATGTCACTCAGCCTCAATTTACTTGCAGCTTTAATTGGCTGCCCGGGTCAGTCTCTTTTTGGGACAATAGATGTACTTGGCATCAGGCAAATAACGACTACCAAGGACAAGCTAGGTTAATGCATCGGATTACCTTAGCCGGAACACCGCTTTCAGCGGCTTAATGTTATGTCAAATACAACAAAAACGAAAACACCTTTTTTAATTCCACCCAGTCGCCGCTTGAGTTATCGTTTGATGGATGAAAACGACGGAGATCTGTTATGGGAAATTGACCAAGATCCTCTAGTGATGAAATATATCAATGGCGGTTACCCAACGTCTAAGGAAGACATAAAACAAATTTTTCTACCCAGGCTAGCCTCCTATCGCAATGAGACAACAGGCTGGGGGCTATGGCAAATCAACCATATTGAGAGTCATGATTTTGTTGGCTGGTTACTAATTAGACCCATGGATTTTTTTACTGATAAATTCAATGTTAACAATATCGAGTTGGGCTGGCGTTTAAAAAAACGTTATTGGGGGTTCGGCTATGCTACCGAAGCAGCCTTTGCAGCTGTAAAGACCCTGTGGTCAGTAACAAATATCCAAAGCCTATGGGCTCTAGTTGATCCTAAGAACGTGGCTTCAGTATCGGTTATAAAGAAATTAGGCATGCAACATCACAAAAGTGCTATACATAAAGATCCACTGGGTGACACTTATGCCGATTATTTTTGTTTACAGAAAACCCCATATGCCTAGTATGCGTAAAAAGTCAGACTTGCCTAGCAAAGTATGTATTCAGTGCAAAAGACCGTTTACATGGCGTAAAAAGTGGGCTCGATGCTGGAACGAAGTTCAATATTGCTCCCGGCGCTGTAAAACAGAATCTCGTCAATCACACTAAGATAATTACTATGAGCCTTGAACAACAAACCGATATATTAATCATTGGTGCAGGCCTTGCCGGCCTGAGCGCTGCTTCTGATATAAGTAGTAAAAATACTCAACTCAATATTACTATTGTAGATAAGGGCAGAGGCTTAGGTGGGCGACTCGCAGGACGTCGCATTAAAGATGCCACTTTTGACCATGGCGCTCAGTTTATGACTACCAGAGATACAAAATTTGCGGCGCAAGTCCGACAATGGATTGATGAAGGTGTGGCTGAAGAGTGGTACAGCAGTTTCCCAGGTCAGTCTAATAGTCATGCACGTTATAGGGGGAAACCCACAATGACTGGAATCGCTAAACAGTTGGCGAGAGGACTCAATATTAAGCTCAGCACTACGGTTACATCAGTGTACGCATCCAATAATGGATGGGTAACTGAGCTTTATGGAGGCGATAAAATTTTCTCTCGTGGCTTAATAATTACTTCCCCAGTGCCCCAAACATTAGCCCTCTTGGCTAGCGGTAATATTTCTCTTAGTTTGAATAATCAAGAGCGTCTTCAACGCATAAAATATGAGAGCTGTATTGCTGTTATGGCAACCCTAGATCAGCCCAGCAAAATCAGTGCTCCTGGTGCATTGGCACTCAGTGACGGGCCTATCGCTTGGATAAGCGATAATCAGCAAAAAGGCGTCTCCAAGGTTCCAGCTGTCACTATTCACGCCAGCGGTGACTATAGCGCAGAGCACTTTAACGACGATCGAACCTTTATCGGACAGCAGTTAGTTCATCTCGCTTTACCGCATCTTGGCGCCGCTGTAACGGACTTTCAAGTGCATGGTTGGCGCTACAGTAAACCTATTACAGTAGATAATAGTCCCTGCATAATGGCGTGCGAGTCTACAGATTTACCACCACTGATATTAGCTGGAGACGCATTCGCAGGTCCACGGGTTGAAGGCGCGGTACTCTCTGGCTGGGCTGCAGCTGAGGCTATGTTAGAACACTTCTCCTTAAATAGTTGATTCAGGTCAGTCAACTTATCTCTTAACGGAAACGTCCGCAGACAAGAGAGTGAACCTAATTTTATCAACAAATAATTACGTTAATACCAAAATGTAGTAATACCGCATTACCTAGCTTGCGTCGCTCTATGTTTTACTTTCTAAAGTGAGGCAGTTCACAGCAGCTGTACCTTTTTTTATTTACACTAAAACCTTAGGAAGAGATGATATGGCAAAAGTTTTGATGATAACCGGCGACTTTGTCGAAGACTACGAAAATATGGTGCCCTTTCAGGCCTTAATGGCTATGGGTCATCAGGTTGATGCTGTCTGTCCAGAGAAACAGTCGGGGGATTCTATAGCAACATCTATACATGATTTTGAAGGCGATCAAACCTACACTGAGAAGCGTGGGCATAATTTTGAGCTCAATGCATCTTTTGATGATGTACAAGAAGAAGACTACGATGCACTGTACCTTCCCGGTGGACGATCGCCGGAGTATCTGCGCCTCAATTCTCGTGTGATTGAATTGATTCAACAGTTCCATCAAAGCGACAAACCCATTGCCTCAGTCTGCCATGGGCCGCAGCTACTTACAGCTGCAGATGTTATCAGTGGTAAAAAAGTATCCGCCTATCCAGCTTGTCAGCCTGAAGTTGAAATGGCCGGAGCGAAATATGCGGAACTACCTATGGATGGTGCAATAACTGATGGTAAATTAGTCACAGCACCTGCTTGGCCGGCCCACCCTGCCATGCTAATGCAGTTTGCTGCTCTGTTGTAACACACTAGCGGTTAATATTTGAGGATAGATCATGTGTCAGTTGTTTATAGGAGCAGACCAACATTTGTGGAAATCACGCACCAAATCGCTGCGTATTGATGGTGTTGTCACCTCTATTCGCTTAGAAGGTTTTTTTTGGGACACACTCTCTGAAATTGCTTTTCGGGACGATTTGACCGTCACTCAATTAATCACACGATTATATTTTGAATCCATGGATGCTGACCATGATCTTGGAAATTTTACCTCATTCTTACGTGTTTGCTGCTCCAGATACTTGTCACTTGCAGCGGATCAAAAAATCGATCGCCTATCAATGACACCTATCACAGATATTGATGCAAAAACCGTGTTGCATCAGGAGTCTTTGGCTCGAGAAGCCCGGAAATTACGCTTCACAAGTAGCCAAAACACATATTCTAATAAACATTAATCAAGGGAATGGACTGCTAACAATGACAACTCAAGCCGCTTTCCTAAAAACATTGTGCTCCATTGTGGGCTGGCAGTATGTTTTGACCGGAGACCGGCGCACAGCACCCTATGTTAAGGGTTTTCGAGAAGGTTATGGACCGGCATTAGCCGTAGTAAAACCCAAAAATCTTTGGCAACAATGGCAAGTTTTAGAGGCTTGTATCAAGGCGGACATAATTGTTGTCATGCAGGCCGCTAATACCGGCTTAACCGGAGGCTCTACACCGGTACCAGGCTGCGATAGAGAAACGGTAGTAATCAATACTACGCGGATATGCGGCATTCAGGTGTTAGATCAACAGAATCAAATAGTAGCTCTCTCCGGGGCCAGCCTGTTTGACTTAGAATCAAAACTTGCTAAAAAAGGTAGACTTCCGCACTCAGTGATCGGTTCATCCTGTATTGGCGCTTCTATTGTTGGCGGTGTATGCAATAATTCTGGCGGTGCTTTAGTAGAACGCGGTCCAGCCTATACAGAACTTGCACTATTTGCTGAAGTAGACTCTGAGGGCACTCTGAGCTTAGTCAATAATTTAGATATAGACCTAGGTAGTACACCGAAACAAATTTTAACTAATTTAGATCGTCAAAATTACGCGCCACAAGACATCAAAAGCACAGCTAAAGTTGCTTCGGATAAAGACTATGCCACCTGGGTGAAAGACGTATCAAGTAGTCAGCCTGCGCGCTTCAATGCGGATCCAAGAAGGCTCTATGAGGCCAGTGGCTGCGCTGGAAAGCTTGCGGTCTTTGCGGTGCGCTTGGACAGTTTTGCTGGCAACCAAAAAGAGGCTACTTTTTTTGTGAGTAGCAACTCCGCCGATGCACTGCAAAAACTTCGTGTAGCCATGCTGACGTCTGATAATCCACTACCGGTATCAGCAGAGTATATTCATCAGAACATACTTTCTCTCGCGGATCGTTATGGCAGGGATATTGTCTATTTAATTCGATTTTTTGGTAGCGGGTTTTTGCCGTTTTTTTTCCGAATGAAGCGTCAGATAGACGCTGTGATAAACAAATTACCCTTTTTGGGTAAGGCACCAGTTGACAAATTTGTACACTACTTTTTCCGTTTATTTCCCAGTCCTACACCACGCTTTATGGCCTTGCGCAATGAGCAATATAAGCACCATTTATTGATTACAGAAAAAGATACGGGCATCGAAAAGACCCGAGCTCTACTTCATAAGTTTAGCTTGCAAGAAAATATTAGCGCCGAAGAAATCTCAAAAAAACAAGCTGAGTCAGCTTACTTAATGCGTTACGCCTGTGCCGGAGCGGCGGTTCAATATGGATTAATCCACGACAAAGATGTAGAACATGTTGTGGCTCTGGATATTGGCCTTCGTCGTAACGATGATAATTGGTTTGAAACTCTGCCGTTAGAAATTAGTCAAAAGCTTATTCACAGCCTTTATTACGGCCACTTCCTTTGCCACGTTTTTCATCAAGACTACGTTGTTCGAAAAGGGGAGGATCCTGACCAAATTAAAGACCAATTGCTGCATCTGTTAGATGAGCGGGGTGCTCAATATCCTGCAGAGCATAACGTTGGTCATCACTATATTGCCTCTCCGGCTCTTTCTGCCCATTATAAAAAAATAGATCCGCGAAATGCGCTAAACTCAGGCATTGGCGGTACATCAAAAAATCTTAGCTACAATGTTGAGCCATCAAACAAGAATAATGGCTGAGCAAGCACCGGAATTCTATTATGACCACGCCCGATAATGCGCAAAATGTCATTGAAATTATTCAGTTAGCACTGACTCCTGTTTTTCTAATTGTCGGTATTGGACAGCTCCTAAATGTCGTCACCAATAGAGTCGCTCGTATTATTGATCGTGCTCGTTGGTTAAATAATCACAACAGTCATATTAATCAACATAATGACAGCAAAACTAAAGAACTGGCAATTCTCGACAAACGACTAAAATTTGCCAACTGGGCGATTACGTTCCTTACGGGCGCAGCGGTAATTATCTGTTTAGATATCGTTTTATTAATTGCCAATGGACTCATAAATACAGATTTAGCTCAAGCCGTGCTCATCCTCTTTATAACCAGTATTGCAAGTATTACTGGCGGCCTATTCTCTTTTTTTATCGAGGTCAGTCTTGCTACAGCTACATTAAAAGTGAACTTAAAACAGATTCGCTAATGTTTGATTTTGTTGGGACCCTGTCAGTCAAATAAACATTAAGTAACAAACAAAGAGTACGCCAACGCACGTGTTGGTGATAATATTGTTGCACAGACAAATACAATAATTCTTCTATGAACCTAAGCTCAACACTTCAAACACGCAGCAACAATGCATGCGAACTCTGCTCCAGCATAGAGTCCCTTAACAGTTTTGCAGTAACGTCTTACAAAGACACATCAAATCATTTTGTGGTTGTCTGTAATACGTGCGAAAAACAGTTAACTCAAGCAACATCATTGGACGAAAGCCACTGGCGTTGCCTGCATGACAGTATGTGGACGCAGGTTCCTGTTGTTCAAGTTTTAATCTGGCGTATCCTTTCACAGCTAGATAAAGTGCTGTGGGCCCAAGATCTACTTGAAATGTTGTACCTAGAAGATGATACTTTGGACTGGGCCAAGGCTCTTGAAGCCCAACATCACAACGAAATAATTAAGCACAAGGACTGCCACGGGACACTTCTCAGCGCGGGAGACACAGTCACGCTGACCAAAGATTTAAATATCAAAGGAGTTAACTTTAACGCCAAACGGGGTACCTCAGTACGCAATATTTTATTGGTACCGGACAATGCAGAGCAAATAGAAGGCCGAATTAACGGCACACAAATCGTCATATTAACTAAATTTGTAAAGAGGGTTAACTAATGGAAAAAACTGAGCATGAACTTCGCGTGCAATTAGCCGCCTGCTATAGAATATTTGATCATATGGGCTGGGCTGAGATGATTTATAACCACATTACCGTGAAACTTCCCGGCAATGATCACCACTTTTTGATTAATCCCTATGGCTTGCACTACAGCGAGGTCACAGCATCTAACTTAGTTAAGGTAGATATCGATGGTAACATTGTCGAAGATACTCAATACAGCGTTAATCCTGCTGGTATTGTTATTCACACTGCGATCCATGCCGCCCGTCCCGATGTAGCTTGTATTACTCACACCCACACCACTGCTGGCATGGCGGTTGCGTGCTCTGAAAACGGTCTGCGCAATGACAATTTTTATTCTGCTTTATTACACAATCGCGTTGCCTACCATGACTTTGAAGGCATCACTGTGATCGATGATGAAAAGCCGCGACTTGTTGCAAATATGGGAAACAAAGGGCTACTTATACTGCGTAATCATGGTTTATTGGCCTGTGGCCGAACCATTCCTGAAGCCTTTATGAATCAGTGGAGCTTGGAGAGATCTTGCGAAATTCAAGTTGCTTGCGATGCCAGCGGGCAAGCCATTATTCCAGTGCCCGATGAGGTATTGAAAAAATCTGAAAAATTAATGTCAATGCAAGCCCAAGGACAACCTGCTGGCGAACTGGAATTTGCTGCCTTTACTCGAATTATTGATAAAATTGACCCCTCTTATAAAGACTGAGTTTACAGCTCCTCCTTTTGAGGGGCTTTCACTTTTATCTGGCTAGTGCTCCAGAATCTAAAATTACTATACTCACAACATTTTATTTGGACCCAGCATCGACTCCGCTCATATTACGTACAAGCCTTACTTTTGTTACCTATGGTTTAATTGAAAAGCCCGTTTTTATTCGGTTCAATGTTGGTGAGTTCGGCGGCTTTCTCAATCTCGGTCGAATTCGCGTTCGCATATTGTGCCCTTATCATAGACAGTGCTGGCGTATTGAACATAGCTCTAATTACATCTGACGTCTTAATTATTTTTACTCAAACTGAGTATGGAGAGATTATATTCATGAAAATATTAATGGAATTGTAGCGGAGTGTTTAATCAAACGTTACGAAACAATATGAAGATGTTAATAAGGAAAATTACCTTGATTGCTAACAAACCATAAAAAAACGCCCCAAATAGAGGCGTTTCAAACCTATACCATACAACCAATTTGCTGATTATTTCATCAAGTCTCTAGAAATGATCAGCTTCATGATCTCATTACTACCACCATAAATTCGCTGCACTCGTGAATCGGCAAAGGCGCGACAAACCGGATACTCCCACATATAGCCCCAACCGCCATGCAACTGTAAACACTCATCTGCCACTTTACACTGCAAATCGGTCGTCAATAGTTTGAGCTTAGAGGCAGTAACCGTGTCTAATTTTTCCTCTAACAAAAGTTCCGTACAGCGATCGCAAAACACTTCTGCACTGGTAATTTCTGCAGCAAGTTCGGCAAGCTTAAATTGCGTATTTTGGAAAGAGGCTACAGTAGTGCCAAAGGCCTTCCGATCCCTTGTATACTCAACCGTTGCTTCCAATATGGCTTGAGCGTTAGCAACAGCACCAACGGCAATAGATAATCGCTCTTGGGGTAAATCTTGCATCAGATAAACAAACCCTCGCCCCTCCTCACCAAGTAAATTTTCTTTCGGTACTCGTACATCTTGAAAAAATAACTCGGACGTATCCTGTGCTTTCATACCTAACTTTTGCAGATTCTTACCCTTACTAAATCCAGGAAGATCAGCCTCAACCAACAAGAGGCTAATTCCTTTAGACCCAGCGGTGGTATCAGTTTTCGCCACCACAATTACTAAGCCGGCCTTCTGTCCGTTGGTAATAAAGGTCTTTGAGCCATTGAGAACATAGTGGTCTCCATCTAACACAGCGGTGGTCTTAGTCCCCTGAAGATCAGATCCGGCACCAGGTTCAGTCATAGCAATAGCGGTAATCAGTTCGCCGGACACACACCGCGGTAAATACTTGTCTTTTTGAAAATCACTTCCATAGCGGACAATATAGGGTACTGAAATATCGTTGTGCAACGTCCATCCCAAGCCCGTACAACCGGAGCGACCTATTTCTTCGTTAAGAATACAATTATAGCGAAAATCAGTACTAACACCGCCGTACTGCTCAGGTACCATGGGGCAAAGGAATCCTTGTTCACCAGCTTTTAGCCAAACATCGTCACTTACCATACCGTCTTTTTCCCACTGTTCATGGTGAGGCATAGCTTCAGTTTCAATAAATTTACGTACAGAACTGCGGAACATCTCATGGTCAGAATCATATAGCGTTCTTGGGATCATTATCATTACCTTCAAAAATTTTTAATGAGTCTAGCAAGGGTGTAACCACAGGGAAAACAATTTAGTGACTCACGCGTTCTTATTTTCCACGCTGACTAAAAAAACATACCAGTGAGTAAAAATAACCCCGTACCTAAAGCAATCGTCCAGTACACACTGGCAGTCTTATAAGCAGCAATAGAGGCGGCTAAACCGCCCCATAAATAGGCATTAGAAATGCTAATATCTAACTGTTGCTGGTGAATAAATAAAATAGGTATAAAAATAGCTGTAAGAACAGCAGGTCCGCTGAAGCTCAAAAAGCACCTTATATTTGGTCCCAATCGTATCGGTAATTTACCCTCTAAAAATAAATATCGTGTGGTAAAAGTAATACTAGCCAATAGTAAAAGAGTAATATAGGTCATCAATTAGACCTCAGTTTTTGAACAAAAAAACCAGCTAACATCCCAAGCATAGCGGCTGCGACAAGACCAAATGCTATATCATAGAGAGAAAATACAAGAGCAGAAAATGCTGATACCGCAACACAAATAAGTGTCGACAGATGCTTTATTTCGGGGACGACCAGAGCAATAAAGGTGGCGGCAATAGCAAAATCTAAACCCAGTTCGGTTAGATCAGGCAACCAACCACCAGCCACAATACCAAGAGCAGTCCAGGCATTCCAGGCAAAATAGAAACTACCCCCTGCACCCAAAGCATAATAAAGGCGAAACTTATTCTGATAGGCTCGTGGGTGCCCAGAAAGTGAAAAAAGCTCATCTGTTAACAAAAAACCAATGCTCATTCGCCAGGGTAAAGGCTGTACTTTAAGCTTTTCTCTGAGGGTTAAACCGTATAAAAAATGACGAGAGCTAATGATAAAAGCACTGAATAAAATTGTCACCAGTGAAGCGTTTTCAGCCATTAGTTCGACAGTGACAATTTGCACTGCACCACCAAATACCAGAGCACTAAACAGTTGTGCCTCAAATCCACCTAGACCACGTTGTATGGCCAAAGACCCGAATAAAACTCCCCAGGGCAACACCGCCAAACTTAGCGGTAACATATCCACCGCACCTTTAGATACTGCAGCTATTAACGCTTTTCGGGATTTTTTCATAAAATCGTACCGGCCCATCCACCTAATCGCTACCAACATAGAATTTTTGGGGTCTGAAGACGTAGTTACGCCTAGGCAAACTTTCGAATTAACCAATTTGGCAGTATATAAAACAAACCCGCAACAATCATCCAGCGGCGAGTAATAAATACGCGGTTCTTTTTCAGATTAATAGCCCGAACAATCTGAGATACAGCCTTTTCTACGGGCACAGTACCCATGGGTCTATTTTCTAGCATTGGAGTATCAATAAAACCCGGTTCAACCGTGGTAATGGTGATAGGTAGCTTTGAGTGAATAGCGCGGGATCGCATACCATTGAGATAACTGGAAACGTAGGCTTTAGTACCATGATAAGTCAACGCAAGACCTGTGGAGAAATGTGCTGCAAGTGAGGACACGCCCACCAAATGACCAGATCCTCGAAGAATAAAATAGTTCATCGCATCCATCGCCATAGCTGTAAAACCACGAACATTGACGTCGATCATTTCTGATTCTACGACCCAATCAAGATCCTTTTCAGAAGCACCCACACCAGAGTTCACCACAATTAAATCAACATCATTCATAATGTTAAGTAGGGCTGCTAATTGACTCCTAGCTTTATCCGCATCGAGTAAATCAGTTATCTGAACAAAATGCTCACCGGGTAGACGCGCACTAAGTTCCTCCAAGCGTTCCTGTCGTCGGGCCATCAGACCAAGTTGATAATCTTGAGCCGCCAACTGAATAGCAAGCTCATAACCAATACCGGAGCTAGCACCAATAATAATTGCTTTTTTCATCATAAAGTCCTTCGTTTGGTAAGACAAAATTAGTTATTTTCTAATACCACTGCCGATGTTATTAATTGGCTTTTAGACCATCACAAGATAGTTTTTCAAGTTCATCTTGCTGTTCCAGCCATTGTTCTTCAGAAACTTTTAACTGGCGCTTGAGTTTAGATTGATTGTCTAAAACGTGGGTTAGCTGTTTGTGTTGATCGCTGGAATAAAGACTTTCGTCAGATAAAATTAATTCGCACTCTTTGAGTTTTTTCTCTAACGTCTCAATTGTCGTTTCTAACTGACGAATATTTTTTGTCAATGGGGCTAACTTCTGGCGGTCTTGGGCAGCCTTTTTCCGCTCATTCTTTTTATCTTTTACCTCCGTTGAGCTCGCTCTAATACCAGTCTCTACAGGGCGCACAAAGTCTTTTAACCACTTTTGATAATCGCGTAAATCACCATCAAATTCTCTTACCGCACCATCCGCCACAAGGTAGAATTCATCTACTGTATTTCTCAATAAATGCCGGTCATGAGAAATAACAACCAGTGCACCTTCATAACTCTGCAAAGCCATGGTCAATGCATGGCGCATTTCTAAGTCTAGATGGTTAGTTGGTTCATCAAGTAATAATAAATTAGGCTTTTGCCAAACAATTAATGCCAGTGCAAGACGTGCTTTTTCGCCTCCAGAGAACGCTTGTATAGGGTCCAGGGCCTTGTCGTTATGAAAATCAAACCCGCCAAGAAAATTGCGAACTTCTTGGTCAGTGGCCTGAGGACTGATTCGCTGAATATGTAAAAGTGGGCTAGCTTGTAGATCTAGAACTTCTAACTGATGTTGAGCAAAGTAGCCAATCTTAAGATTTTCACCATAAACACGAACACCCGCCAACAGATCTAAATCTCCAGTCAAACTGTTTATTAATGTAGATTTACCTGCGCCATTAGGCCCCAATAAACCAATACGCGTACCAGGCTGCAAGTCAAAATTGACGGTATTTAGTATAGCTTTCTCATGGTATCCCAATGTCGCTTGGCTAATATTAACGAGGGCGCCATAGGCTTTTTTGGCGTCCGGAAAATCAAAATAAAATGGAGAATCCACATGTGCTGGAGCAATACTATCCATACGCTGCAGCTCTTTCAAACGACTCTGTGCCTGCTTGGCTTTAGATGCTTTATAGCGAAACCGAGCGACGAAGGCCTCAACATCTTTTTTGCGTTTTTGTTGTTTCTCAAAACTGGCCTGTTGCAGCGCTAAACGTTCACTGCGTAAGCGTTCAAACGCTGAATAGTTGCCCTTATAGCTATTAGTTTTTTGGTGTTCTATATGTACGACACGACTGACAACATTATCTAAAAAGTCTCGATCATGGGAAATAATCAGTAGTGTGCCAACATAACTCTTGAGCCAACTCTCAAGCCATAAGGTAGCATCTAAGTCTAAGTGATTGGTAGGCTCGTCTAGTAACAAAAGATCCGAAGGACTCATCAAAGACTGAGCTAAATTCAAACGAATTCGCCAACCACCAGAAAAGCTATTAACCGGTCGTTGCAGTTCTGACTGATGGAAGCCTAAACCCTGTAACAACTGTTCAGCTCGGTAATGGGCATCAAATCCTTTGATGGTATCCATACGCTCGTAGGCATTAGCCAGGGTATCGTTATCCTCAGCAGATAGAGCCTTTTCGATCATTGCCTCAATTTTGCGCAGCAGAGGGTCGCCATCAATCACAAAATCTAATGCACTACGCTCTGAGGTCGCCAATTCTTGAGCCATATGCGCAATACGCCAGTCTGCAGGAATAGACATATCTCCAGCATCAGCGGCTACCTGTCCCATTAATAATTTAAATAAGCTGGATTTTCCACTGCCATTAGCGCCGATAATACCAATATGCTGGCCAGGATGAATAATCAGTTCGGCGTCCTTTAGTAATAGTTTAACGCCACGGCGCAACTCAATATCGATAATGGAAATCATAAATTATTCAAACCCAAGAAAGCCACCCGACTGGAGGCCCCATAATTTACTATAGACACCATTTTTCGCCAAGAGATCATGATGTGTACCCTGCTCAACAATCTTTCCCTCATCGAAAACGATAAGTCGATCCATAGCGGCAATTGTAGATAAACGGTGTGCAATAGCGATAACGGTTTTACCGGACATCAGTTCGTACAAACTTTGTTGAATAGAGGCTTCTACCTCGGAATCTAAAGCAGAGGTAGCCTCATCCAATACCACAATAGGGGCGTCTTTTAGCAGTACTCGGGCAATGGCTATTCTCTGACGCTGCCCGCCTGAGAGCGTTACACCGCGCTCACCCACGTGGGCATCATATCCACGTCGCCCAATACTGTCTCGGAGTGATAATATAAACTCATGGGCCTGAGCTCTGTGAGCCGCACTAATCATTTCCTCTTCACTGGCATCGGGGCGACCAAACATTATGTTCTCACGTACTGAACGGTGTAGCAATGAGGTGTCCTGCGTAACCATAGCAATATTAGCTCGCAAACTTTCCTGCTGTATATCAGCGATATTTTGTCCATCAATCGTCAGCCTACCATTTTGGATATCATAAAAGCGTAGCAAGAGACTCACTAAACTAGATTTTCCAGCGCCGCTACGACCGACAATGCCCACTCTTTGACCAGCAGGAATATTAAGGTCTAAATCTGTAAAGACTGACGCCTGAGAGTTGTAACGAAAATTCACAGCCGAAAAATCAATCTCTCCTTTGACCACACGTAACGGTTTTGCATTTTCTTTGTCCACTACTAAATTGGGTACCGAAAGAGTATTGATACCATCTTGTACAGTACCAATATTTTCGAACAGACTACTAATTTCCCACAGAATCCAATGGGACATGCCTGTTAACCGAATCGCTAGACTCATTACAATAGCAATGGCACCTGGCGTAATGGCACCATTGATCCATAAATAAATTCCCAGTGCTGCAGTGGAGAACACTAGGGACATATTCAACGACCACAATGAAATATTGAGTTTGGTGACCAACCGCATCTGTGGATGTACAGTATCTAGAAAATCGCTCATTCCATCGCGAACATACTCAGATTCACGAGTATTATGAGAAAACAACTTAAGGGTGACAATATTAGTGTAGCTGTCCACAATTCGACCCGTCATCAATGATCGGGCGTCTGCTTGAACCATAGCTATTTTCTTCATTTTTGGAACAAAATAGCGCTGAATAAAGATATACAGCACAAGCCATACTAACAAAGGAATACAAAGCCTTGGGTCTGCATGTGCAACCAATGCAATAGCTGTGGCCATATAAATCACCACGAACAGCAATACATCTAATAGTTTCATAACGGTGTCGCGAACCGCCAAAGAGGTTTGCATTACCTTGGTCGCAATGCGGCCACTAAATTCATTTTGGAAAAAACCATAGCTTTGATTGAGCAAATAACGATGCGCCTGCCATCTAACCTTCATTGGGAAATTACCCATGAGAGTTTGGTGAACAATCAAAGAGCGCATTCCATTAGCTAAAGGAATTATCACCATCATAAATATTCCCATAGTTATCAAATACAATCCTGACTCTTCGACAAAAGTACTGGGATCACTAGCTGTCAGCCAATCCACTACTTGCCCAAGGATACCGAATAGTAACGCCTCAGAAATAGCGGTAATTGCCGTTAAGGTGGCCATAATTATTAACCAAGGTTCCATACCCTTAGTGTAATAACGGCAAAATTGATAAACCCCCAACGGCGGCTGCTGGGCAGTTTCCTTTGGGAAAGGGTCTATAAGTCGCTCAAAAAAACCGAACATGAATATTCCTTGGTAACAGTTAACGCATATGAGTCGAGAATCTGCCGCGTCAGTTGGATGCGCTGAGGTTGGCCTTGGAGCATACGATTTGTAATAGGGAGGCATGATAACAATTTATGAGCATTATTTTATCAAAAATTTACTCCATTTTTTGACATGCCCAGCTCCACAAGATATCTCTGTGACCTAAGGCAGTTTTATTGACTATGGTGACATTCTGTCCAAATAGGGTGTTTATCCATAACACCAAGGAATAACTCTGATGCTAAAAAATCAGATAACCACTGGCGTAGTGCCAAATAAGGCCGTTGCTCAAACCATGCAGGCTCCACCGCAGCAAATTGGCGAATAAAAGGGAAAATTGCTACATCCACAAGACTCATATTGTCTCCGCAAAGGAAGTTTTGTTGGCATAATCGAGCATCAAGTTCAGCTATAAAAATTTCACCATCAGAACGAAACATCTGCTGGGTTTTACTGCTATTAGGGCGCCCATATTTGTATCCATCAAGAGCATACTTGAAGTTCCCATCGTTTTTCTCAAGCAGCATCAGAACATCACTATCTATGTGGCCTACACCCCAATTATTTCGGTCAAGAGGTTGTGAATAAGTTCGATTGATCGCCCAACGCATAATATCTAAACTTTCATCCAATACTTCGCCATCTTGGAGAACTAGCACAGGCACGCTACCCTTGGCAGATGCAAGCCACAAAGCATGTGGCTTTTTGGCTAAAAGTACCTCTCTGAGTTCAAAGGCTATTTTACAATGAGCAAGGGCCATCCGCGCTCGAATTGCGTAGGGACAACGTCGAAAAGAGTAAAGTATAGGCAGCTGGTTGAGTGATGAAGACATAAGCAGCATACTAACCAAAAGATGGCGGGGATAAAACACCCCGCAAGCAAACTCTCATTAAGGGACTTATAATAACTATGACAAAACGATCTTTTGACATAATCGTATATGGCGCTACAAGTTTCGTTGGCCAAATTCTAACAAACTATCTTGTCGAGCACGTAGGTGTTGGTAGGGGCGTTAGTTGGGCTATTGCAGGGCGCTCAGCATCAAAGCTTGAGGATCTCAAAGTATCTATAGGTAATATTGCTCAAGCATTACCAACTATAATTGCTGATGCTGAGGACCCTAATGCACTCTCAAACTTAGCTAAATCTGCGCGGGTGATAGCCACAACCGTTGGGCCTTATGCACTTTATGGGGATGCTTTGGTAAAAGCCTGTGCTGAGAATGGCACCGATTATTGTGATCTATGCGGTGAAGCTTATTGGATTAAACGAATGATTCTTCAATACGGCGATGTGGCTAAAAAGTCTGGCGCGCGTATCGTTAGCTGTTGTGGGTTTGACTCCATTCCATCGGATCTAGGTGTGCATTTTTTACAGCAGCAGGGGAAACAACGATATGGTAGTCATTTTAAGTCTATCAAACTTGCGGTAAACGCGATGAAGGGTGGCGCGTCAGGGGGAACTCTGGCGAGTATGATCGAGGCTGTGAAAGCTGCAAAAGCTGACCCAGTGTTACGCAAAGAGATGAATAATCCATATGTTTTGTGCCCCGAACAAGCAAGTTTCAAGCAAAATCAGATAAGTATTAAAACACCCACCTACGATGAAGATTTTCAGGCCTGGAGCGCGCCCTTTATTATGGAAGCGATTAATGCACGTGTCGTGCTTCGATCAAATATGTTGAAAAATATGGCCTACGGCGATAGTTTTTTATACCAAGAGCAAGTGCTAACAGGCAAAGGGTTGAAAGGTCGACTCGCCGCCATCGGTATGACCTTAGGTCTTGGTTTATTTGCAGTTGGAATTATAATCAACCCGATTCGCTCACTACTAGAGCGCTTTGTTCTTCCTAAACCAGGCGAAGGACCAAGTCCTGAAGCCCAGCTAGCTGGATACTTTGATATTAATTTACTGGGTAAAACACTGGACAGCCAACAGCTACAGGTAAAGGTAACAGGGGATCGAGATCCAGGATATGGCTGCACAGCTAAAATGCTAGCCCAGGCAAGTTTGTGCCTGGCATTTGATATTTCTCAAGAGCAGCGCGGCGGTGGATTTTGGACTCCAGCCACAGCTATGGGCGATCAACTAATAGATCGCCTAAACGCGCATGCAGGGATGTCTTTTAGTACCCTTTAACGCCAAGCTATCGACTTTGAAGACAACAAGGCTTTCACCGTGAAGGCCTCATCGATAGTTTTGTTGGCATTAATTTAATTAACATCTCATTTTTTATTCGTTGAATTTCCGTTAGAATGGTGTCTTATTTGATGACGCAATGTCGCGTTCATCTGCTAACAAGAGCGTCAGATTATTCCCATGGCACAATACGTATATACAATGAATCGGGTGAGCAAGGTTGTTCCACCCAAAAGACAAATTCTCAAAGATATTTCATTATCTTTTTTCCCTGGTGCAAAAATTGGCGTTTTAGGTCTCAACGGCTCGGGGAAATCTACCCTATTGAAGATTATGGCCGCTTTAGATAAAGAATTTCAGGGTGAGGCACGCCCAATGCCAGGTATTAAAATTGGCTACCTGGCACAAGAACCTCTTTTAGATCCTGCTAAAGACGTCCGTGGTAATGTCGAAGATGGTATGCGTGAGGCAGTAGACGCTCTTAAAGCATTGGACCAGGTCTATCTAGATTATGCCGAACCGAATGCCGATTTTGATGCGTTGGCGAAAAAACAAGGTGATTTAGAGGCCATCATTGAGGCGTGGGATGCACATAATCTTGATCATTCATTGGATATAGCTGCAGACGCATTGCGATTGCCCGCATGGGATGCAGACGTGACCTCGCTCTCTGGCGGCGAAAAACGTCGTGTTGCACTTTGCAGGCTGCTACTTTCTCGCCCCGACATGCTACTTCTAGATGAACCGACTAACCACCTAGATGCAGAATCTGTTTTCTGGCTAGAAAAATTCCTCGAAGAATATGCAGGTACGGTGGTTGCTGTAACCCATGATAGATATTTTTTGGACAATGTAGCTGGTTGGATTCTTGAACTTGACCGAGGGCATGGAATACCCTACGAAGGTAACTACTCTGCTTGGTTAGAAGGCAAAAACCGTCGTTTAGCAACTGAATCGAAACAAGAAATTTCCCGTCAAAAAGCCATTAAACAAGAATTAGAATGGGTGCGACAAAACCCCAAAGGCCGGCAGGCTAAAAACAAGGCTCGTATTGCGCGCTTTGATGAACTAAATTCTCAAGAGTTTCAAGCTCGCAATGAGACTAACGAAATTTATATTGCTCCAGGTGAGCGGCTTGGCGATAAGGTGATTATTTTAGACAAAGTCAGTAAAGGCTATGGTGAAGAATTGTTGATAGATCAACTTTCATTGTCTATACCTAAGGGCGCTGTAGTAGGCATTATTGGTGGTAATGGTGCGGGTAAGTCCACGTTATTCAGGATGATTGCCGGTACCGAGCAACCAGATAGCGGAACTATCTCTCTTGGTGAATCTGTAAAAGTTGCCTATGTTGAACAAACCCGAGACTCCCTTGATGATGATAATACCGTTTGGGAGGCTATCTCAGGCGGTCATGACATACTGAAGATAGGCAATTATGAGGTATCTTCTAGAGCCTATGCTGGTCGATTTAATTTTCGAGGTACAGACCAGCAAAAACGCGTAGGCCAGCTATCGGGTGGAGAGCGTGGTCGACTGCATCTAGCTAATACTCTAAAACAAGGTGCCAATGTACTTTTACTAGACGAACCCTCCAATGATTTAGATATTGAAACGCTTCGAGCACTTGAGGAGGCGGTACTTTCATTCCCTGGTTGTGTACTAGTAATCTCTCACGATCGGTGGTTCTTAGACCGCATTGCGACCCACACTCTTGCTTATGAAGATAACAGCGAAGTCGTCTTTTTTGAAGGGAGCTACAGCGAGTATCATGAAGATTTTGTAAAGCGTAATGGCGGCGATGCTCAACCAACACGAGTAAAGCACAAGCGTCTCAAGGCATAGACTTATAATGGAGAACCTATCATGGTAGCTATTTGGCATCGAAGACCTGATCCATCATTAATGGATCAAATGAGTGAAGGCACAATAGATCATCACTTGGGTATTAAAATGATTGATGTAGGTGATGATTATCTTACAGGTACCATGCCTGCTGATAGCAGAACGTTTCAGCCTTATGGCATTGTTCATGGAGGTGCAAACGTTGTACTCGCTGAAACCCTAGGTTCAATGGCAGGTGCCCATGTAATAGATACAGAGCACTATCTATGTATGGGGCAGGAAGTAAGCGCTACACATTTGCGCCCAGTGTCTTCTGGCTTGGTAACTGGAACAGCACGCCCAATTCATTTGGGTAAACGGTCCCATGTTTGGGAGATTCGACTCACCAATGACCAGGGCAAGCTCAGCTGTATTGCCAAATTAATTTTGGCTATTGTAGCCAAAAGCTAACTAATTATTGCGCCTCTGCTGCTGGCTTTTCGTCTTTGAATATATTAATTTCAATAAAAAAGAACGCGAGAAGCCACATAAAGGCGTCCCAGAAGTCCAGAAAATCACCAAGAAAACCCCAGTAAGTGGCGGCACCAAGTAAAATTCCATAAAGAACAAGCTTAATATTTCTACTCACCGATACAACCAATCCCTCAAAATGATCTTGCTGCTGAAGCCTGACGTCTATCTCTAGAATGATCACTACGGTAATCCATGTAATAGAATTGATAACATCTACCATTGCCAACCATTGAATTGCCGCCCACTGCCCAGCATTGCCAATTATAGTTTGTTGGTTAAGCTGAAATACCGGCTGATTATTTAACACGCCACAATTATTCTCACTCAACGTAGGGTACTGATCTAAGCTATCAATGACTGCAAAATTTTGTCCCACCAAATGGCATACATCGTCTACAACCAGAGGACTAACACCATTAATGAATAACATTTTGGTAAAATAACCGTAAAATGCATAGCCAATAAAACCATAGCTGAATATGCGTACTAACGTGAAGCTTGCTCTAATATTCCACCGAATCAATGTCTGCGGCTTTAGTAGCGAGGTTTCAAACTCAAACAAAAGTAGTAACAGGGCCCAGGCCGCAGTGTCAATGGTGGCCGCGTAGCCTTGAATAATATCACCCACGCTTATACCGCCACTAAAAGTTTGCTCAATAGCTAGAGATTCTTCTTGGTAGAAAAAACCAATATTGAGCAATAATAGACCATAAACTGTGTACTTGAACCCTTTATAAAGTAACTCCGAATAAGTCGATGGTCGCGTAAACATATGGCCTTGAACTCCAAAACACTTCTGGTTTATTGGTTGCCAGTTTAACGCTTCTAGTAAACAGTGAAAGAAATAATTTTTACCTGAAGACAATCCTTCAAAACCATCTGATAAAAATTTGTTCGCAAAAGCATAAGTTCGCACTAGAAATAGTCGGCTATATTTTTTGCCTTTTTTTAAACCTGAACTAAATCCTAGTTACGCACCTTTTTCGAACTTTTTTTGCACCCTTACGGCACGCTTATTGCTTTCCCTTCTCTGTAAAGGCCAAAGTTAATGTATAGAAGTGTATTTGTTACATAACAGTGCGTTTATGCCGGCTAAATTTTATTTTTGCACCAAAATGGTGCTTTTACTTAGGGAAAATTTATGCTTTTTAATACTCGACTACTCAACATAGCCGCGTTAATAATCGCTGTGGCTATGGTGCCAATGCAGGTGTTCGCTGATGATTTAAGTGCCGCAAATACCTCTTGGATAATGACATCTACTGCACTAGTGTTGTTTATGACTATTCCCGGATTATCGCTTTTTTATGGGGGGCTAGTGCGGTCTAAAAATGTGTTGTCTGTATTAATGCAGTGTTTTGCCATTACCTGCTTAGCATCTATTATTTGGTTTGCATTTGGTTATAGCCTTGCTTTTGGAAACGGTGGCTCAATGAACGCGTTTATCGGCAATTTAGATAATGTGTTCATGGGTCAGATCACCGAAGCCAGTATGGCTGGAGACATTCCAGAATCAGTATTTGCTCTTTTTCAAATGACTTTTGCCATTATCACCCCAGCATTAATTGTCGGTGCTTTTGCTGAGCGAATGCGTTTTAGCGCTATGTTACTGTTTAGCGGTTTATGGCTTGTGCTTGTTTATGCACCCATCACCCACTGGGTTTGGGGTGGCGGATGGTTAGGTGAAATGGGTCTTTTGGATTTCGCAGGGGGTACTGTTGTTCATATTACAGCAGGTGTTGCCGCCTTGGTGGCAGCATTAGTCCTTGGAAATAGAAAAGGTTTCCCAAAACAGGCTATGCCTCCACACAACCTCACGATGACGGTGACCGGTGCCGGCATGCTATGGGTGGGATGGTTTGGATTTAATGGTGGCTCAGCGCTAGCAGCAAATGGTGATGCTGGAATGGCCATGCTAGTAACCCATATATCAGCCGCAGCAGGCTCATTAGCATGGATGATGATGGAATGGTCCAAACATGGCAAACCATCAGTTTTAGGTATTGTTACTGGGATGGTTGCTGGTTTAGGTACAATTACACCAGCCTCAGGTTTTGTTGGTCCGGCAGGTGCTCTGGTGATCGGCTTCTCCGCAGGTATCGTCTGCTACTACGCAACGCAGGCTATCAAACAACGATTTTACATTGATGACTCTTTAGATGTCTTTCCAGTTCATGGCGTGGGCGGAATACTAGGCACACTATTAGCGGGAATTTTTGCCTCTGATGCCCTAGGTGTATTTAGTGGTCAGGGCTACAACGAAAGTATGAATATGGCTAGTCAGGTTGGTGTCCAGTTAATAGGGATTATTGCAACGTTTGTTTATACGGCGACAGTTACTTTCCTCCTCTTGAAACTCGTTGATAAACTGTTAGTATTACGGGTAGATGAAGAAGGCGAGGTAGAAGGCTTAGACCTCGTTGAGCACGGTGAGAGGGGGTATGACCTATAATAATAAACTGTTAATTAGGACTAAGAAAATAAGACCAAACCACTTTGCGACATAAAAAATAATAGTAGGGTTGTTTTGGTCTCAAACCGCTGATGTTTTTCGGCGGTTTTTTTATGCCCTGACAATTAATCATTTGACTGACGTGCTTTATCCATAAATTCACACACATAAGTTGCTCCATCCAATATACGACTGGATTGTCGCTGCAATAGATCGGGAGGAACAAGATATAAATGGTCATTTTTGACCGCCGAAATAGCTCCCCAACGCTGCCACTTCTTGCGCCATGCAAAGACACGATCTTCACTGCCACTGGATAAAATAACTTCAGGGTCAGCATCAATAACTGACTCTATGTTCACTCGAGGAACCAACGGAATGGACTGATTAAATACATTTATACCACCACAGAGCTTAATAACATCACTGACCAAGTGATCTTGATTAAAAGTCATGATGGGGTCGTCCCAGATTTGGTAAAAAGTCCTAACACTTTTCTTTTTGCTGTATTTTTGACGTATAGTATCCAACCGATAAGTAAAATTTCTAGCGGCCTCTGAACCCTTTTTATGATTACCAGTTAGTCGTGCTAATTTTTCAAAAAGCACCGGCAATTGATCCATCGTCGCAATTTCAATAGTAAATACCTTCAGTCCCAGTTCTCTAAGCCTGTTAATAATAGGATCGCCATTGCCTGAGTGCCAAGCAAAAACAATATCTGGTTTTAATGACAAAATTAGCTCATAGTTCGCCATTGCATGATTGTTGACTCTAACGAGAGATTTGGCGTCTTCAGGGTAATTACTGTACTCATCAGCGCCGACTAACTGCTCCCCTGCTCCTATATGAAATAAAAGTTCGGTTATGTTGGGTGCTAAGCTAATAATTCTTTCAGCTGGTTGGTTGAGTTTGATCTGACGAGCTAAATCATCGTACTCTTGAATCTTAGCATTACAGAGTGAAGGCTTTAATGTAACCAAAAATATCAAGGCGACAATAGCTCTTGGTATGACGAGTTTAAACTCACTCATCAACTAAACACCATAGGCTTGCCGGTATTTGGGTGAGATATAATAACGGGATTGATGCCAAATACGTTCCTTATAAGCTCTTGGGTAAGCACCTGGTCGGGCTGGCCAGTTGCCGCAATAATTCCCTTATCGAATACCACAATATGGTCAGCACAGCTTGCAGCAAGATTTAAATCATGGATAACCATCACCACACCAACACCTTGCTTTGCTAAATCCGTCACTAATTTAACGGTGAGCATTTGATGAGACAAATCAAGGGATGCGGTAGGCTCATCAAGGACTA
>JAQWYJ010000084.1 GCA_029254005.1 Porticoccaceae bacterium
CGAACCCCCGACCAAGTGGTTCGAAGCCACCTACTCTATCCAGCTGAGCTACGGGTGCTTAACTGAGGAACTGTAGTTTAACGTATTTCTCGGTAATATCTAGTTGAAAAGACGTTATCGCTCCAAATACTGAAGTTTTCCTTCTACGCCATTCCATTCAGCGGCATCTGGTGGTGGTGCAATTTGCTCTGTAATATTAGGCCATATTTCAGCAAGCTCTCCGTTGAGTTTGGCGAAAATTTCCTGGCCCTCGGGAATCTCGTCTTCAGCGAATATAGCATCAACCGGGCATTCCGGCTCACATAGCGCACAATCAATACATTCATCTGGATGAATTACCAAAAAATTGGGACCTTCGTAAAAGCAATCCACAGGGCAAACCTCCACACAATCTGTGTGTTTACATTTAATGCAATTATCGCCTACTATAAAGGTCATCGAGTAGTTCCCATGCTGTTTTTACTTGTCGCCGCCCAAACCAGTATATCAGGTCGTCGGTCATTGATTAATGATAGGCGAGTGTTTTTTATTATTTTTGACAAACACTAGCGTTATGTCAAAGCAGTTTTTTTAGTTCATAAATTAAATCGAGTGCCTGTTTGGGTGACAACTCATCGGGCTGCATTTTATCAAGGTGTTTTTGCAATTCAGTGTCTATAGGTGTCAAAAGCATTTCATTTTGTAGTGGTGCTAACAGTTCAGGTGAGTCTTCTGAATGGTTAGTATTCTCTGGGTTGTTAGCTTCTAATCTAGCTAATTTTTGATGAGCTATCTCTAAAACGTGATTAGGTATGCCTGCTAATTTTGCGACTTGAATACCGTAGCTTTTACTTGCTGGACCTTCTTGAACGCTGTGCAGAAAAACAATGCTGTCACCATGTTCTGTGGCGTCAAGGTGCACGTTAATAGCACTAGGCATTTTTTGTGGTAGCCTTGTCAATTCAAAATAATGCGTAGCAAAAAGAGTGAAGGCTTGAATAGATGTTGCTAGATGGACAGCACAGGCCCACGCTAATGAGAGGCCATCGAAAGTACTTGTACCACGGCCTACTTCATCCATTAACACAAGGCTTCGGTTGGTAGCATTATGCAGAATATTTGCCGTTTCGGTCATTTCTACCATAAAGGTCGAACGACCACCGGCCAGATCATCTGATGAACCTATGCGAGTATATAGTCGGTCTATGATGCCTATATTTGCGGAGGTTGCAGGTACAAAACTACCGATCTGCGCGAGCAAAACTATTAGTGCCGTTTGGCGCATGTAAGTTGATTTCCCACCCATGTTAGGTCCGGTAATAATGAGCATTTTACGGTGCTCGTGCATAACTAGCTGGTTGGCCACAAATGGCTCTGATAATACTTGTTCAACTACTGGATGCCTGCCGCCTTGAATATCAATACCTGGCACGACTTTTAATGTAGGTTGACAAAAATTGAGACTATAGGCTCTCTCTGCTAGGGTTACTAACACATCTATTTGTGCAATTGCGGCAGCACAGTGTTGCAAAACGCTTAAATCGTTATTTAGTGTCTCAAGAAGCCCCTCGTAAAGATATTTCTCTCGAGCCAATGCGCGACTTTTGGCACCTAGGGCTTTGTCTTCAAAAATTTTCAATTCCGGCGTAATAAAGCGCTCTGCGTTTTTGAGTGTCTGGCGGCGGATGTATTCCACAGGTGCTTTATCGCTCTGACCACGAGAAATTTCAATGTAGTAGCCGTGAACACGATTATACCCAACTTTAAGTGTAGCTATGCCAGTAGCTTGTCTTTCACGCTCTTCCATGGCGAGCAAAAATTCACCTGCATTTGTGTTGAGCGCACGTAATTCGTCAAGTTCAGCGTCATAACCGCTGGCGATAACTCCACCATCGCGAATCACCATGGGCGGATTTTCTTTGATCGCTTTATGCAGTAAATTAACCAACTCAGGCATTGGTTGGGCTGCATCTTTGAGAACCTGTAAATGAGACAGGTGGCATTCTTCAAGGCAACGTGCAATCTGTGGCAATACCGATAAGGAGTCTAGTAATCGGGTTAAATCTCTTGGTCTAGCTGAACGAAGCGCGACGCGGGTTAGAATTCGCTCCATGTCACCTATATGTTTTAAATGACTGTGTAAATTTTCATGTAAAAAGTTGTTTTGTAGTTGTGCAATACTCCGTTGACGACTTTCAAGAGTGGTTAAATTTTGTAATGGGCGATTGAGCCAACGGCGCAACAGACGGCTAGCCATAGCTGTAGCCGTGGTGTCTAATACCTCAAAAAGTGTATTTTCAACACCACCAGATAGGTTTGTATCAAGTTCTAAGTTTCTTCTACTCGCGGCATCTAAGAGTACCGCCTCTTCTCGATGTTCAGCATTGAGTTTTTGTACATGGGGGAGTTCGCTGCGTTGTGTGTCTTTAGCATATTGCAAAAGACAGCCTGCTGCTGCAATACCTATAGGCAGATGGTTGCAGCCAAAGCCTGCTAAATCGTGAGTTGAAAACTGTTTAGTGAGCAAGCGCTGAGCTGAATCCAGATCAAATTCCCAGGGGCCACGGCGGCGAATGCCGGCACGTTTTTCAATAAAATCAATCACGTCCATCTGCTCAGAGATGAGAACCTCTACGGGGTGTAAGCGCTGCAATTCACTATGTAGTTCGCCGCGATCTTCTACTTCTAAAATATTAAATTGCCCGCTACTCATGTCAAGGGTAGCAATGCCGAATCTATCTGCCTGTTGATGTATTGCTGCAAGGAGACTGTCACTAGTATCCTCTAGTAATGCTTCATCAGTTAGTGTGCCGGGAGTCAACACTCGCATTACTTTGCGTTCCACAGGTCCTTTACTGGTTTCTGGGTCGCCAACTTGTTCACAAATCGCAACTGACAAACCTTGCTTCACTAGTTTTGCTAAATACCCTTCAGCAGCATGATAGGGGACACCACACATAGGAATCGGGTTGCCACTGGCTTTACCTCGAGCAGTCAGGGTTATATCTAAAAGCTGACTTGCTTGCTTAGCATCATCAAAAAACAATTCGTAAAAATCACCCATACGGTAAAATATAATATCATTAGGATGCTCAGCCTTGATACGCAAGTACTGTTGCATCATTGGGGTGTGTTGAGATTTACTAGCGTCTGTCATAAGAAGGTCTAATGTTTCAGTTGGTTCGAGCTTTCGACTATATTGGCTAAGAATTATGCCATAGTTTTATGTGTTTGGTTTTCTGTTGAGGGTATTTTTTCGTCTACTGATTAGGTGCCTAGTGTGCAGCACGGTATTCCCGATGAAGGTTATGTAAACTACTTTCAGTTTGATTAAAAATGTCGATATTGGTTTTTTATTAAGAGTTTAGGTGAATTTTTGATAGTTTGGGTTGCAGTGTGGCCTGTTGATACGCGTAAAATTACAATAGTGGTTTTTAGTCATCCGTAAAAAGAGTAGTTTGATATCGTACGTAGTGTTTTTTGGGAAAAATTTGTCAACAATATTGACGAGGTTTTGAGTATGAATTACGAGCATATTACCATTCAGCGAGAGGACGATGTGTTCACCTTGACGCTCAATAATGCAGATAAGCGAAATGTACTAGCCATTGATACCATGCATGAAATCATTGATGCTTTAAATTCGATTGGCCAGACTGATGCCGTGGGGCTGATTATAGCGGCTAAAGGGCCAGTTTTTTCAGCGGGGCATAATTTCGTTGACATGTTGGACGCCTCTGAGCAAGAGGCCAGAGCACTATTTAATATGTGCTCTGAAATGATGCGTTTGATTCAAGTATTACCTCAGGTGGTTATAGCCAGAGTGCATGCATTAGCTACCGCTGCTGGCTGTCAGCTTGTTTCTATGTGTGATTTAGCTGTTGCTTCAGAGTCGGCGACATTTGCCACTCCCGGTGGCAAGGGAGGGTTATTTTGTCATACTCCTATGGTGGGTATTGCCCGTGCTGTTGGCCGAAAGCGGGGATTGGAGATGGCATTACTTGGCGATGAAATTGATGCACAGACCGCCGCTGATTGGGGTTTGGTCAACAGAGTTGTTCCTCATGGCTGTCTGATTGATGAGACTGATGCGCTAATGAGCAGGGCTACAAGAGGATCTCCAGGGTCCAAGGCTGCCGGAAAGCTTGCTTATTATCGACAGATAGATATGGCACAGGCTGAGGCCTATGAGTA
>JAQWYJ010000063.1 GCA_029254005.1 Porticoccaceae bacterium
TGGCGTTGCCGGCCGTGAATGGGATCCTACCGTTCCATGGGGTGTGGAGCCCAGAGATATTGTTGATTACATGAAATCAACGGTTCAAGTTCCAATTATGACCCAATCAGACAGCGTGCTGCGCTTGGGGCCAAATGCCTATACAAAACCTGCCGCAGCACTAAATATTTTGCGCGAAGTAATTATGGGCCGCGAACTATTCGACTTTGCGTTTAAAGAATATGCCCAACGCTGGAAGTATAAACGCCCTACTCCCTCGGATTTTTTCCGTACTATGGAAGAAGCTTCAGGGGTTGATCTGGATTGGTTTTGGCATGGATGGTTTTACACTACAGATCATGTCGACATATCCATTGATAAGATATCCGAATTGAGACTGGATACTAAAAATCCTGATATTGACTATGAACGGCAACGTCAAGAAGAAGCCGACAAACCAACATCGTTGTTTGTTGAGCGTAACAAAGCCGCAGGAAAGACTTTATGGGTAGATCAAAACGAAGATTTACAAGATTTTTATGATCAAAATGACCGTTTCACAGTAACCAATAAAGAGCGCAACAAGTATCAACAAATGCTTGCAGATTTGAAGCCTTGGGAGCGGAAAGTCCTTGAACGAGCGGTAGCCGAAGACCAAAACTACTATGTTATGGAATTTTCTAATCTAGGCGGGCTTGTAATGCCTATTCTTTTGCATCTTGTTTATGAAAACGGCGATACAGAAGATCGTTATCTACCAGCTGAAATTTGGCGTAGGGCACCAAAAACAGTCAAAAAACTCATCGTCACAGATAAAAAGCTAAGCTCAGTGATTGTAGATCCGGGCTGGGAGACAGCCGATGTAGATGTTCATAATAACCACTATCCGCGCAAAATCATTCCATCGCGGATAGACGCATATAAAGCTAAGAAAAGTACCGACTTTGTGCGCAGAGATATTATGCATGATAGTAAAACTGAACTAAAAGAACCTAAGGTAAAAGTGACTCGAAAATGATCTTAGCTAGGTTAGTTTTTTGTACCTATTTTTTTACCATTTTGTTGATGAGCGGCACGCCCGCTGCTCATCAACAAAAAAGTAGCGTCACAGTTGTTCAGTTAAACCCATCAAATAACACTCTAGAAATCACACATAGATTCAATATTCATGACGTAGAGCATGCATTAAAAGCAATGAAAAGTGACCAATGGGATATTGTCGCTGATAAAGATGCTCAGACTAATTTTAGTCGTTATGTTCAACAGCAATTTCACATTAAAGCAAATAAAATAACGCCAGCTGTCCTCAATTATGTAGGTCATGAGGTGGAAGGTAAGTTTTTTTGGATCTATCAACAAACAGACATTACGAAACCACTATCATCGATCAGTGTTTCTCATACGGCGTTGCAATCAGTATGGGCATCACAGGTTAATTTGGTCAATGTTGAAGGGTTTGGAGCCATCAAATCTTTGCGCTTTTCAAAACAAGATAATTGGAAAAATTTGACTCTGTCTTACCCATAAATCGGCCATTGATAAATACCTAACAGCTAAGGATGTACTTCACTTAGGCTAAAGCGGAATAATAATCAGCCTATAGTGGTACATATAATCTGCTGTGAAACTCTAAAAAATACAAAATTTCCTCTACAAAAATACGCTTATCAGGTTAAACAACTTTGTTTTATCCCCGTCGTTATACGAGTTCACTCTAGTATGCTTAAATAGATAAAATGGCTTAAACTTAAAGGTGTAACTTACATGTCAGAAGGTCCTAGTTCGAATAGTTCTAACAAGGATAATAATAAAATCCCCAACCAAATTACTACAAAAGCCCTAACCGATTCACACAAAACAACAGTTTATTCGTCTCGTGGTAGAAAATGTCAACCACGCTCGCATGAAATCCGTAAGGTTTTGATCGACTGTGCCACACCTTTATTTTCTCTCTATGGTTTTAATGCTATATCTGTTCGTGATATCGAAATAGTCGCTAACATGAAAAGAGGGGTATTAATTTATCACTTCAAAGACAAGGCTAACTTTTGGCGAGCCGTAGCTGATAGTTTGTTTAACGTAATTGATACTCAACGACGTGTAAGAATGTCAGTTCTCAAAGATGTCTCAAAATTAGAGGGTTTTGCCATGCTAATACGTTTTAACGTGCGACTAGCAGCGGAGCACCCAGAATTTGCAAGGTTCCTCACTCAAGAAACAAAGAATCCCTCCTGGCGGCTTGAATATCTTGTAGAAAACCACCTAAAAAGTGCGAGTAAATCTTTACAAAAATATGTCACTAGCGCGTTAAACATAACCAACGAAGATTTTGCTCATTGGTACTATATTATGTTCACGTCCAGTGCGGGTATATTTGCAAGCGGTCCGGAGTGCCAATTATTATTCGGTTTTGACTCTCATCAGCCCGAAATTATAGAAGCTCATAGCGAAATGTTAGTGAGGTTACTAATGGCTCCTTATAAGTACTAAGTACTATTTTAGGTAGAGAGCTTCTTATCTGAAACTTTGTTTTATAACTAGCTAGTGAATCTGCAGGCTTATGCTAATTCCAGTATTTGGCATTTTTTCTTTGTAACCGAACCAATAAAGTGCAAGAATTTATCTGTAATAGTATTCGACAATAGACAAGGGTAAAGACAATGCGCCAAATAAAGCTAACCAGTCCCGGTGGACTCAACAACTTAAACTTAATTGATGTTGTAAAACCTACGGCAAAACCAAATCAAGTTGTCATTAAGGTTGCCGCGAGTAGTCTTAATTATCATGACCTACTAGTGGCACTAGGGCAGATTCCTACCACAGATGGCAGAGTAGTTTTATCTGACTGCGCCGGAGAAATTGTCGCTATTGGGGACCAAGTGTCCCGATGGAAGCTCGGTGATGAGATTATGAGTTGCTGTTACCCCCATTGGATCGAAGGTCCACCACAGGCAGAATTACTTAGTTTTATTGGTGACAATGAGGACGGATACTCAACCGAGTATATCGCAATATCAGAGAATGCTATTACTTCCATACCTCGGGGTTGGACAATGGCTGAAGCAGCCACTCTACCCTGTGCTGGACTAACCGCATGGCGCGCTCTTGCCGAACAGGGTAATCTGCAGCCGGGAGAAACTGTCCTTGTTCAAGGTACCGGCGGAGTGTCTATATTTGCATTGCAGTTTGCAAAATCAATGGGAGCCACAGTAATCGCAACTACATCGAGTGAGCAAAAAGCCGAAAAACTACGAGCTATGGGTGCTGATGAGATAATTAACTACAAGGAGCAACCTGCGTGGGGCAAAGCTGTGCTGGCTAAAACCAACGGGCTAGGGGTTGACCATATAGTGGAAGTTGGTGGCGGCGGTACTTTTAGTGAATCTGTGCGCGCTGTAAAAATGGGCGGTCACATCGCGCTCATTGGCGTTCTCAGCGGCCCCGCTGTCAGTGAAATCATTCTTCCTCGAATTTTTATGAAGCAAATTAATCTTAGCGGCATTGCCATGGCCAACCAGCAGTCGCAACTTGCGATGATTAACTATTTAAATACCAGCGACATCAGGCCAGTGATCAGCGACACCTTTGACTTAGCTCAGCTAGCCGATGCCTTTGCCCATCAAATTGACAATAAACACTTTGGTAAAATCTCTATCACTATGGCAGGTTAATGATAAATAAGTTTAGGGGCTATGGGATTCTGGCCCCTGCTTACTTAGCTGACTGCCTTCGTCGACCTCTAAAATCCGGCCGCATGGCCGTCCTTACGAGTTTCGGTAGCACCCCAGTAAACCCCATTATGCGCCCGATGAATGGCCTGATATCCACCATAAGGGCCATTTGCATACTGCACCTTATGCCCCAAGCGCATCAAATCACGAATTGTCTGATAGGGATAGCCAGTTTCGAGATTCAAAATACCGCCATTGGCCATTCTTTCACCAGTAGGCTCGGAAGAACCACTGTGGTGGATGCGCGGCGCATCGCCCGCTGCTTGGACATCCATACCAAAATCAACCATGTTGATAATAATCTGAGCATGTCCCTGAGGCTGCATAGCGCCCCCCATCAAGCCAAAACTCATCCAAGGTTTGCCACCCTTGGTAACAAACGCAGGAATAATTGTATGGAACGGCCGCTTACCGCCCTCGAACACATTGAAATGATCTTTTTTAAGACTAAACATCTCACCGCGATCTTGTAAAACAAAGCCCAATCCCGTGGGCGCCATACCAGAGCCCATACCGCGATAGTTACTTTGAATTAACGACACCATATTGCCCTCTGCATCAGCGGTAGTGAGGTAAATAGTATCGCCCTCCTCCAGCGGGTTACCGGCGGGATATGTGTTGCTGGCCTTAGTAAAACTTAGTAACATAGCACGTTGTTTTGCGTAATCTTTAGATATAAGTGTACTTACAGGAATATCATTAAATTCTGGATCTGCGTAGTATTTCGCTCTGTCCTCAAAGACGATTTTTTTAGCCTCAGTGAATAAATGTACGTATTCAGCCGAATCATGAGACATCTTGGCTACATCAAACTGTTCCATAATATTTAAAATTTGTAGCGCTGCTATACCCTGTCCATTGGGTGGTAACTCCCAGACATCATAACCTCGGTAATTAGTACTCACCGGGTCGATCCAGTTACCTCTGTGATCGGCTAAATCTTGGAGTGATAAAAATCCGCCATTCTCTTGCATATAAGCAGCAATAGTGCCTGCAATATCTCCCAGATAAAACGCATCTCTGCCACCTTTGGCCAGTGCTTTCAAAGTCGATGCAAGACCAGGATTACGCCACATTTCGCCCTCAGCGGGTGCCTTACCATTTTTGGTAAACTGCTCAACAAACCCTGGCCATTTTTCTAAAATTGGCACCGATCGCTGCCAGTAGTGGGCAATTAACTGTGAGACTGGAAATCCCTTCTCTGCGTAATCGATGGTTGGCTGTAACAGGTCAGACATTGGCAAACGGCCAAAACGATCGTGTAGCATATACCACCCATCCACGGTTCCGGGCACACTCACCGGTAGAGGCCCATGGGACGGAATGCTGGTATAACCCTGATCAATGAACCACTGCCGACTAAGTGATTTTGGCGACCGACCAGAGGCATTTAAACCATAAAGCTTCTCAGTCTCGGCATGCCATACAATGGCAAACAGATCTCCGCCTATGCCGTTGCCAGTAGGTTCTACTAATCCTAACAACGCGTTGGCAGCGATAGCCGCATCAACTGCATTACCTCCCCTTCGCATCACATCTAGTGCAACTTGAGTAGCTAATGGTTGAGAGGTTGCAGCCATTGCCTGTGTAGCCAACACCGGCGACCGCAAAGCAAAGGTTTTGCCTGTAACTCTGTCTGCACCCTGAGTTGATTCAACTAATAAACAACATATCAACCAACCCATAATTATGATGTTTTGACTATATTTAATCACGGTAAACTCCTCCCTAATTACTGTCGCTATTGTAGCTATTTGCACATTAATTGTGCCAAGCCTACCTAAATGGATCAACCATAGCTAAAAAACAAGGATTCGAATATTTTGATCATAGCCTAGAAATCCATTATCCATGAATATTACATTGATCGGCATTTGTCCTAATCAAATCGGCAAAGGTAGCTAATAAGACCTCTGGTAGCGTATGCCCCATCCCATCGAAGCGTACAAATGTTGCGTGAGAAATATACTTTTTAGTTTCTTCACCACCACTTACATTAACCAGTAAATCTTGGTTGCCGTGAATAATCAGTGTAGGTACTTTAACCGTTTTAAGTAGCTGGTTCCGGTTTTTTGCTGTGCGTATAGCGGCCATTTGACGCAGGTAACCTGCTGGGTTGTTAGACCGTTTAAACTCTACTTCAACTTCTGCTGACACTTCAGTATCAGTCTGGGGATACCCCGGACTAGCAAACATTTGACGAGTCGCAACCGAATTATCTAATGCTGAGGTACCCTTTGGAATGGGCTTAACCATCTGACGCGCCACCGCGAAAGATGCTAGACCTTTGCCCATGGCACCGGTGGTGGACATAATTGAGGTCAGTGAATGAACGCGATTAGGATATAAACCAGCAACGAGCTGGCTAATCATACCTCCCATGGACATACCAACAATATGTGCCTTAACAATACCTAAAGCGTCCATTAGACCAACCGTATCCGCCGCCATATCATCCAAACTATAGGGAGTCTTAACAGGAATACCAAATAGCGACTTTAGGGCTAGTCTAAAAAACCCCGGCGCTACCTGTCCTTCCATCTTTTCAGTCAGTCCTATATCACGATTATCAAATCGTATAACTCTGAAACCACGATCGACAAGAAGCTGGCAAAAAGGTAAGGGCCAGCGAATTAATTGATTGTACAAGCCGGCCACTAACAGGATCGTAGGCGCTTCGGTATCGCCAAACGACTGATAGGCCATGTTTATCCCATTTGAGAGAACAAATTTTGTTTCACCATCCGAACCACTCAAGTTACTTTTCATGTAATTCTCGCCTTAATACTTTCCCCGCAAGGGGTTTCGGTAAATCATCCGAAAACTTGATAATCTTAGGTACTTTGTAAGCGGTTAAACGCTCTTGGCAAAACTGCATTAGCGCCTGATAAACCAATCTAAAATTTTTAAACACGCCAAATAACTTAACCGCCTTACCAGCTTTAACATCACGAACAACGATCACTGAGCAGTCTATGATATCAGGATGATTATAAATCACATCCTCAATGTCATTGAGATAAACATTGAAACCCTATACCAAACTATATCTTTAAGAGGGTCGACGCCACGGATAAATCCATCATCTGCCAAGATACCAACATCGTCTTTCCGTAACTAGCCGACAAAATCAATTGCTTTGGCCATAACTGACCTATCCCCCAAAAATAGGACCATGACCTCGATGAGATTTATAGTTGACCTAACAGGATGGAGATCTCAGCATGAACAAACATTACGGCGAGGAACAAATCTTCAAGACCATCAAAGAGCATGAGGTAGTAATCACAAGCAGATCATATCTGCAGTAATCTTAATTGATCCAATGGGACATTCTACAACTGGTAAAGTAAATATGCTTGATTGTAAGTTAACGAAGCTATGTGGCTTCGACAACACGAGGCTGAGAACAATAGACTGTAAAATCTTCTAGCCAAGAAACTGCTGGAAAACGAAGCTATGAAGGATGTTCTGTCAAAAAAATGGTAAATCCCGAAAGTCGCAAGCAGGTTGCCAACGCGATGGTTCAGGAACATCAACTTAGCCAAAGAACAGCCTGCCAACTTACGGGTATTAGTCGGACTGCTTATCGTTATAAGGCTAAACGGCGTGATGATGAGCGATTGAGAGTGGGCTTCAAGGAGCTAGCGGTAAAACAGTCGGCCTACGGCTATCTGCTGCTCCATGGCATGCTTAAAGCCGAAGGGTCAGTGGTTAACAAGAAGCGTAGCTGTCGAATTTATACCGAAGAAGGGCTTCAAGAGCGCACTAAGAAGCGGAAGAAGCAATAGAAGCCTCGACAACCAATAAAAGTACCTCTCGGGACTAATCAGCGTTGCTCAATGGATTGTGTCTCTGGCCAGTTCAGCAATGGCCCTCGTTGCCGGATACTAAATGTGGTTGATGATTTCTCCCGAGATAGTTGGTCAGCTAGTATCAGTATCAATCAGCAGCAGACAGGTTGCGAGGTTTCTCGATCAACTGCGTAAAGCGCAAGGCCGGTCTAATAAGATTGTTTATGATAACGGTACTGAACTTACCAGCAAGGCAATGTATTTTGGAGTCAAGAATTATTAGTAGGCCTGGGTTTTATCCAACCACAAAAGCCAAGTCAGAACGCTTTTGTGGAAAGTGTAAATAGCACACTTCGAAACGAGTGCTTCAACCGGCACTGATTCAGAAGTCTCGATCAGGCTCACTGCGAAATTGATCGATGGCGATATCACTACAACCATGTTCGACCGCATAATTCTTTGAACTACCTGCCACTGATTGCGTTTGTAGCACAGGTGGCGTAACTATTTTATATCTCATCAAGCCCGAGGTAATAGGGATGGGAAAATGTCAAAGAGATCAGTGGTAACCTTACTCCAATAAACTATTGCAATGTTAAACGGACCTTAAATATTTAAAACCATAGCTGTCTAGCTAAAACTGTTGACACAATTTTGATTTGCACAGTCATGATTTACAGCGTCTCAAGCTCTCACAGACTAGTCTTATACTATCTGTAATGTAAGTGACGATTTTGAGAATTATGGGCCAACCAGATACCCAGAGCGTAGTATCAATAACATTCAAATAAATACATTTTCTTATGATTATGAAACAACAAATAAACATTGTCTGGTTCAAACGGGATCTTAGAATCAACGATCACGCACCACTTTTTTATGGGAGTTCTGAGGGTATACCAGTACTTCCCATATACGTGGTAGAACCACGATATTGGCAGCAACCCTTTGCCTCTCGACGTCACTGGTCATTCATCCATGACTGCTTACAAGATCTTCGAGACCAAACCGATCTTCTTGGTCAAGCGCTCATCGTACGAGAAGGTGAAATTTGCGATGTTTTTAATGATATAAACTACAAATACACTATAAAAGGGATATTTTGCCATGAGGAATGTGGCAATAATTGGACCTATCAGCGCGACAAAGCGGTCATAACATGGTGTGCAAATAACCATATATCCCTTCGTGAATTTCCTCACAATGGAGTAGTAAGGCGACTCAAAAGTCGTGATGACTGGGCAAAGAAACGTAACTCACGGATGGCCGAACCGCTGATTCGGGCTCCGGAAAAGATACCATCACTCAAATTGGAATTTATCGGCGAAATTCCATCAGTACAGAACCCAATGTTTGGTGATGCTATAAACGGAACTGTTCAGACAGGTGGGCGCCAAGCAGGTTTGAATACACTAAATAGCTTCTTAACTCAGCGATCCGCATTCTATATTCAAACTATCTCGAATCCTAGACAATCCGAATACCATTGCTCTAGGCTCTCAGCTCATCTTACCTGGGGCTCGCTGTCGGTAAGAGAAGTGGTCAAAGCTGTGAAAAAACATGCACAGACCAGAAATTTTGAGCACCAGGGAAACCAAAAAAGAAATTTGACAGCGTTTAACTCACGTCTGTCCTGGCGCTGTCATTTTATGCAGAAACTAGAAGACCAACCAGCCATCGAATTCGAATGTATGCACAGTGCCTACGAGGGTATTCGAGAAGATGATAACCCTACATTTTTCGATGCGTGGGCTGAGGGGAAAACAGGATATCCTATCGTCGATGCCTGTATGCGTAGTCTAAACCATCGCGGTTGGATCACTTTTCGTATGCGTGCCATGCTAGTCTCATTTGCCAGCTACCATCTCTGGTTAGATTGGCGAAAAACCGGTTATCACTTGGCAAGAGTATTCACCGATTATGAGCCGGGTATTCATTACAGTCAGTTACAAATGCAGTCTGGGGTGACAGGCATTAACACCACACGTATCTATAATCCTATTAAGCAATCCCAAGATCAGGATCCTGGAGGCCAATTCATTAGACAGTGGGTGCCAGAGCTGCGCCAGGTAACAAACATGTGGATACATGAACCTTGGAAAATGAGTTCTGCCTTACAACAAAAAGCCAATTGTCTGCTAGGTGTGCAGTATCCGATGCCAATAGTTGATCACTCCTCAGCTATACGAGCAGCTCGAAAAAAACTGAGTGTTGCTCGTATTCAATCGGATTATGAAAAAGAAGCTGACCAAGTTTTTAAGAAGCTGGGTAGCCGCCAGCGCCGAGCTAAACAAAAAGTGTCTCCCACAGATAACCGTCAAATCTCACTATTTGAATAAGCCCTAGCTCTTAACAGCAAATCCGTTAATCAAGGTAAAACAATATTAAAATCGCCATCAGACATATTTAGTAGTGAGAAAAACTTAACTAACCTTAAGCGACTCCCATCAATAGACAAGTCATCAGACATCACCATATCTGTTATGTTTACTGCGCCGACTAACATATTTACCAGCATCTCATGCGACAGATGAACACTGACTTCCGCGGATTCGTTCATCGGCCCCTCGCGGTAGTACAACACTGAATTACGCAGGGTCAATACAAAATTTCTATTGAGTTTGATGAAATGTATATTGAGGGTAATGGTCTCACCTTCAGCTTTTTCAGCATTGATACTAACGGTGAGCGCCTTCATAAACTCTTCCAAAGGAACTTCTTCAATAAAGGCCTTTGAATTTAACCTTACCTGAGCGGCAGTTTTTCTGTCAAAACGTAACTCATTAGCACCAGATAGATAAATATCTCGCCATGGTCCAGACTCTGCTTGATAAGCCATCTGTTCATAAGCCTGAGCTAACATATCACGAGCAGCTTGATTAGTAGGTTCGGCGAAAACCACGTGATTTAAGACTTCACCAACCCAACGATAATCTCCCCTAGCCATGTAGTCTTGAGCCCTAGCTAAAACAGCATCAGAACCGCCCATAAACTCAATATACCGCCGTGCAGACTGCTCAGGCGGTAATGGGTTGAGGTTAGCAGGGTTGCCGTCATACCAGCCAAAATAGTGCTGGTATACCGCCTTACTATTATGACTGAGGGTACCGTAATAACCCCTCACGTGAAATTTGTTAGCCAAACTCTTAGGCAGCTTTATCTTCTCTGCGATCTCGCGCGGAGTCAAACCTAGGTTTGCATGTTGCAATGTTTGGTCATGTATAAACTTATACATATCCTGCTGTTGTTGCATCTGGGTAATAATACGTGCATGGCCCCAGGTAGGCCAATGATGACTATTAAAGAATACCTCAACATCTTTTAGTCGATCTATCGACTGGCCAATGTAGTCACTCCACAACAAGGCATCTCTTACCTTTGCACCGCGAAGCGTTAATATGTTGTGCATCACATGAGAGAGAATTTCAGCACCGCAGAACGCTTGCCACTGAGGCAAGTAAAACGTCAGCTCCGAGGGCGCCTCCGAGCCAGGCATGTTATAGAATTGAAAGTCTATACCGTCAACATTTAGATCCATTTCTGGCTGATCGATAGTGATGGACGGCACCAGTATTGATGTACTACCAAATACCACCTGTTTCCCAAGTCCGGCATCTACATGGCCTGTTTTGGAATGATCTAACGTACTTCCAAACATATAACTCCCACGTCGGTTCATTGCCGGTCCGGCAATTATATTTTCACTAGTTGACTCTTTTATAAATCCAGACGGCGCGATAATTGGAATGCCCCTCAATAAAGCATCCTGTTTGTTAGTGATGGCCAGCACTCCACCAAAATGGTCAACATGGCTATGTGTAAAAATCACTCCAGTAACGTTTATTTCGCCCAAATACTTAGCGGCGAACGCCATGGCAGCCATTGTGGTTTCTAGCGTAGTTAGTGGATCAACCACGATCCACCCGTTATCACTTTTTATAAGAGTGGTGTTGGCAAGGTCGAAACCTCGCAACTGATAAATACCTTCATCTACCTTAAATAAACCACGAACATTGTTCAATTTTGCCTGTCTCCACAGGCTAGGATTTACCGAGTCAGGTGCATCTCCTTGAATAAAATCGTAGGATCCAGGATTCCAGATCATCTGACCTTGAGGATTAAATAGTTGATTCTTCGGCGCTACTGCAATAAGGCCTTTTTTCGCATCGATAAAATCTTGCTGATCACCAAGATTCAACTCATTACTTACCTGCAAATTCGCCTCACGGGTAAATCGACTGGCATCGCCTTGTACCTCAGTAAAAGAGTCTTCGGAAACCTCGCAGGCACTCAGTAGAATGGTTAATAACGCAACTAAAAATATACTCGTCTTCTGTAACATCATATTAGCACTACTCTTTTTGTTTTATATTCCATCGAGAACATCTGACAATGCATCCTCAGAAAAGGTACAGGGGCCTCTCAAATCGCCCTATAAAGCGACAGTATCGATCTTTTTATTAGCATTAAATGGTGTGGAGTCACCGCAAAATCACCCTGTTCGGCATTACGATAAAGTAATTTTTGAGTGTTGTGAAAATCTGCATACTGATATCAGATAGCCCCCTATGGCACCACTTTTTAGCCAAGAACAATAGCTCGAACGTGTCCAATACTCCTATCAGTGCTAGTCGTAAAAGTCACTTCACCGAGAAAATTACTAATATTTAGGGCTTATAGCAAAGCCAAATTGTCATTCAGAGTCAAGGCGCTAAACATGGGGTCATCCAAGACTATTTAAGTAGTTGTAAAAAGCACCAAACTATTAACAGAGTCTGGTGCTTTTTAAATGGTTACATAAATCTATTAAATAACTTCGAATAAACCAGCTGCACCCATACCGCCGCCGACACACATAGTTATAACTACGTACTTTTCTCCACGGCGCTTACCTTCCATAAGTGCATGCATGACCATACGAGCACCACTCATACCGAAGGGGTGTCCAATAGATATAGAGCCGCCATTGACATTAAGTCTCTCCATTGGGATACCCAGTTTGTCACGACAATAAATAACTTGCACCGCAAAGGCTTCGTTCAGCTCCCACAGTCCAATATCATCAATTTTTAATCCATTGCGTTCAAGTAACTTAGGAATAGCAAACACCGGTCCAATACCCATTTCATCTGGTTCACAACCAGCAACAGCCATACCACGATAGACACCCAAAGGCTCAATATTGCGTTGTGAAGCTAAAGTTCCATCCATTAAAACAACCGCTGCTGCCCCGTCTGACAACTGTGAAGCGTTGCCTGCTGAAATTGAGCCACCATCGCGCACCGCTTTGAGCCCAGACAGATTGTCAATCGTGGTTCCGGGGCGATTGCCCTCGTCTTTGCTTAAAGTAACCTCCTCTTCGATCACCTCGCCTGTCTCTCGGTTAGTAACCAATTTAGTGGCAGTAACGGGAACAATTTCGTCAGCGTAGACACCCGCCTCTTGGGCGGCAGCTGTACGATTTTGCGACATCAGAGCGTACTCATCCTGCGCCTCGCGAGAGATATTATAGCGCTTAGCCACTGTCTCTGCGGTGTCAAGCATAGGCATATGAATTAGTGGAGCATGCTTCATTGCTAAGGGATCAGCCACCCGATGCACATTGAAGTGTTCATTCTGAATAAGACTAATACTCTCACAACCACCAGCAACAATAATTGGCGAGCCATCATTAATAATTTGCTTAGCACCGGTAGCAATAGCCATGAGACCAGAAGAACATTGTCGATCAATAGTCATACCTGAAACACTGACAGGTAATCCCGATGCCATAGCGACTTGGCGACCCAAATTCATGGTTTGCGTGCCCTGCTGCATAGCGGCACCCATAATACAATCATCTATTTCAGCTGGATCAATCCCCGCACGCTCTACCGCTGCGGCAACTGCAAAAGATGACATTGAAGGCGATTCAAGATTATTAAATGCTCCACGAAAGGCCTTACCAATTGGCGTTCTGGCCGCAGAGACGATAACTGCTTCTTTCATAACATTTTCCTTAAAATTTTGTGTGTGTCGGTATTAGCCCTGAAGTGCTGCCATAGCTTTCATAACAAACTTTTCAGTCTGCTTTCCACCTGACTCTAGCGCCTGATGATTTGAAACGTCTGACAACGTATCCCATTGAGCAACTACCGCATCAGGAGTTTGACTCTCTTTTGGCAAAAAGATACCGTCAGTTTCATACATACTGGCCAAAGCATAGCCACCAGCCCCAGCACATAGAATTGCTCGCGTAGGTGCCTTTTCATCGCATAGAACCAACGCACCAGCAGTGACTGATTCTGCTGTCATCAAGTCCAACATAGCCGGCGGTAGTAAATCTTCAGTCATGCGAGTACCGGCTGTAGGGGCCAGTGCGTTGACATGGATGTTATTCTTACCACCCTCCAGCACTAGGGTGTTCATGAACCCCAGCACCGCCATCTTTGCAGCGCCATAATTAGTCTGACCAAAGTTTCCGTACATGCCACTAGACGATGTGGTCATCACAATACGACCATAGTTTTGTTCACGCATAATGTCCCACACCGCTTTGGTACAGTTCACCGAACCCATCAAATGCACATCCATCACCAACTGAAAGTCGGCTAAATCCATCTTAGCAAAGGACTTGTCACGCAAAATACCGGCGTTGTTAATCAAAATATCTACACGGCCCCACTTGTCCATTGCTTGAGCTACCATATCTTGAACTTCATCAAATTTAGCAACATTGGCACCATGAGCAATAGCTTCACCACCATTGGCCTCGATTAGGCCTACAACCTCCATCGCTGCATCAGAGGAAGCGCCAGTGCCATCACGAGCACCTCCAAGATCATTGATCACAACTTTCGCACCGCGCTCAGCCAAAGC
>JAQWYJ010000101.1 GCA_029254005.1 Porticoccaceae bacterium
GGGGATGTCTTTTTAGGCATCCCTTCTTTTTTTGCATTATATAAAAGCTGATTCTGCAACCACTTAAAACAGTAGTCAGCATAATGTTTATGCGTTTGAAATAAAAAGATATCTTAAAAAAAAAGGTTGTGGTTAAATTATATTGAGGTCGCGTAGACAGAAAAGTAACGAAGCTTTAGAAAAAGTCGGAGGTAAAATTGCTGAAGCAATTAGGCAAACTACTAAAGCGAAGAACTTTACCTTTCAGAAAAAAAGTTCCTACGACCATCGAGCCCACAAAGCAGGATATCATTAAGGCCCTTCAACAGAACGGTTTATCACTTCAGCATATTCGACCGCAGTCCGTAGATATAGCTAAAACGGCCGTTCAACAAAATGGACTGGCTTTGTTGCATGTACTTAATCAAACTGAAGAAATTTGCCAAGCTGCAATTGAACAAAATCCTCTAGCCATACAGTACACTCATCATCAGTCTTTGGATCTTTGTCTTTTAGCGGTGAAAAAAAATGGTCTTGTACTGCAATATGTGCGTGACCCTCAGTTTGAAATCTGTATGTCTGCTGTTCAACAAAACGGCGATGCATTGCAGTTTGTCAGAGTGTTTAACCATACTATCTGTCTAACCGCAGTCTGCCAAGCTGGGTTAGCTATTCGTCATGCTGCCGTGCAAACATCTGAAATTTGCATGGCAGCTGTGTGTGAAAACGGATTGGCAATTCGCTACCTCGAAGACGAACAGCAACATAATGATCTTTGCCTTAAGGCGGTTCAGAACGATGGTAATGCTCTGCAATATGTGATCAATCAAACTCCCGAAATTTGCCTACACGCGGTACAACAAAAAGGTGGTGCTCTGCGATATGTTGAACAAAAAAACGTTCAGATCAATCTGGCCGCGGTTAAACAAGACGGCCTATCCCTTTGCTATGTGATCGAACAAAACGACATTATTTGTCTTGCAGCATGTCACCAGAATGGAATGGCTTTAATTGATGTCATTAACCAGACTCATCAAATAGCAATGGCCTCTGTTCAAAATAATGGAATGGCACTCAGCCTTGTAACAACTCAGACATCTGAAATTTGTTTAGCCGCAGTAAGGCAAAACGGCTTGGCACTTATTGATGTCACATACCAAACTGAAGATATCTGTCTTGCTGCGGTACAACAAAATTATCGAGCCCTTATTGATGTGATTGACCAAACTTCATGTGTCTGCATAGCTGCAGTAAAAAAGGACAGTATCGCTCTTTTATCAATTGTCAATCAAACGTCTGAAGTATGCTTAGTGGCGGTTGAGCGATCTGGTGAAGCCTTGCAATATGTCCGAGACCAATCAGATGCGGTATGTATGGCCGCCGTAAAACAAAATGGTTTAGCTTTGTTATATGTTCATAATCAAACAATAGCGCTTTGCTTGGCTGCCACAACTCAAAATGGAGAGGCATTAAACTATATTCGAGATAGACATGTTTATAACATATGCAAACAAGAAATACGCCGAACAAAAGGTCGTGATGATCGCAGTAGCATGTCTGATGAATAAGAAAATTCGCTTAGTGGCGCATAAATTGAAGGACATATTCACTGTTTTATTCAACAGAGCTGACTCTTCACAAATAATAATGGCTAAAGTAAAAATCAACGGTTTTGCGCTAGAACATATTAAAAATCAAACACCTCAGATTTGCCTGGCGGCAGTAAAGCAAAATGGCCAAGCACTTCAGTATGTGCAAATGCAAACCGAAGATATTTGCTTACTGGCGATTAAGGGATCTTCATATGCACTTCAATTTGTCCGTCAGCAAACTCCAGAAATTTGCCTCGCCGCAGTTAACCAGCATGGTTTTGCTCTGCGGTATGTTATTAATCAAACACAGCAAATATGTTTAGCTGCAGTAAGGCAGAACGGGCTAGCTCTTTTGCATGTAAAAAACCAAAATCCAGAAATTTGTTTATCAGCGGTTCAGCATCGGGGAGATGCTCTTAGCTATGTCATACAAAGAAGTCCTATTATTTGTTTGGCCGCGGTGCAACAGAATGGTGAAAGTTTGCGGTATATCAGAGATCAGTCTCCTGTTATTTGCCTAGCGGCCATTCAACAATCTAGCAATTCACTGCGTTTTGTGCGCTCAAAAACCATAGCCATTTGTATAGCTGCATTAGAAAAAGATGGTACTACACTGAGGCATATAGTCGATCAGACGCCAGAAATGTGCTTAACGGCAGTCAGTCAAAATGGTCTGGCGCTGCAGTATGTTAAACTCGAGCAAACTAATGACCTTTGTCTTGCAGCGGTAAAAACCAATGGGCTAGCACTTGCATTTGTTATTAATAAAACGTCTGAAATATGTCAAGCGTCAGTGGCACAGAATGGAATAGCACTGAAGTATGCATCAGATATAGATCAGACAGATCGATTATGCCTACTCGCCGTTAACCAAAACGGCTTAGCACTGCGCTATGTGGTGAAGCAAACACCTAAAATCTGCTTAGTGGCAGCAAAACAGGACGGCACATGTTTGATTGACGTGGTTGAACTAACTCACGAAAATTGTTTGGCGGCTGTTCAGCAAAATTACCAAGCATTAATAGAGGTTGCAGATCAAACTTTAGATATTTGCCAAGCGGCAGTTCGACAAAATTCACTGGCACTATTATTGATAAGGGACCAAACTAAGGATATTTGCCATATGGCGATCAAGGAAGATCCTTTTGCCATTCAGTATGTTCACCACCAAACTAAAGGACTTTGTTTAATGGCAGTAAACGGCAATGGCGCTGCCCTTCAGCATGTACGCAAGCAGACAGATGCCATTTGTATGGCGGCGGTAACGCAAAATCCTGATGCTCTAAAATATATTAGAGACGCGCGCGTCTATTCGTCTTGCAGGGATCAGATGAAATTACAAAAATGACGCAAAAAACATGTCTACTCTTAAGTTGTTTACTGATTAACTTAAACGACTCTCGCAAGTCGCGATAGAAATATTATCGATTTGCGCCTGAAAAGCAAAGCTTAAAGAAAAAACGCTTATAACGCTCGCCATAACTATTAGTTTTTGGATAGTCGCTTGACGCACCATCTCAGCGGCATCATTAAACGGGTTGCCGGAAAACTGTAAGTAGATAACATAGAATACGACACAGCCTAGATATAGACCAGTGGTCAAAGCATAGCGATTATCAACATCGCTACGCAATAGAACAACAAAATATAAAAGTGATGCTGGAACCATCAGCCTGAACGCATTAACAGCAAAGAACGCGTGAGCATCCAAATACAAATCATGTGGCGTCAAACCAACGCCGGCAAAAAAAACAGTACCTACTAAGAAAAAAATAGAACCTACAATAGCTATAATGTTATCTACTGGCTTTTTAGAAAACAAACGATATATCGTAAGAAACGCAACCCCCACGGCAATGAACAGAAACATGGCCATATTAAAGAAAAAAGCAGATATAAAATTCACCTCCCCAGAATGAGACTGATAACCTCCTAGATCACTTAAAAAATTATGGGTCATTGAGTATCCAACTTGGTTAGGATTGTGAATATTACCTCCAGGATAAAAAACCATAGCAATAATCACAGACAGAACAAAAAATGTAGACACGTACCGAAGAACCTTAACCGGCCAAAAGTTATTCATACTGCGAACTCCATTGATTACATTTGTAAAGGGTCGAACGTAGCAAAATTTGCCATTATGATCAAACCGTCACTTGCTTTTTTTTCCGTAAATGAGAATAATTACCGTTCTCAAAAATTATTCAAGAAGAATCTAAATAATGCATATTAAAATCGCTTCATTGATTATTTGTCAGATCATCATTAGCTTATTGCTGGGCAGCTCTAAAATAGTCGCTGATGAAGTCAACATTTACTCTGCACGACAAGAGTCTTTAATTAAACCTTTACTAGATAAATTTACCGCAGATACTGGTACTACCGTCAACTTAGTCACTGGAAAAGGTGATGCTTTGCTTACTCGACTGAAAAGCGAAGGTCTAAATTCTCCTGCAGATGTTTTATTGACTGTGGATGCTGGTCGACTCTACAGAGCACAACAAGCTGGGGTGTTAAAATCCGTTGATTCAAAAATCCTTACCTTAAATATTCCAAGTCATTTGCGCAGTCTCGATAATCAATGGTTTGGATTAAGTGTAAGAGCTCGCGTTATCATATTTTCTGAAGATCGTGTAAACCCCGATCAATTGAGCACCTATGAAGCTCTTTCAAAGCCAGAATGGAAGGGGAAAATTTGTGTTCGTTCATCTAATAATATTTATAACCAATCTCTTGTTGCCGGCATGATAGCCTCCAAGGGTCTAGCGGAAACTGAAAGTTGGTTGAAGGGCTTTGTAAAAAACTTTGCTCGTCCACCAGCAGGTGGAGACAGAGATCAAATAAAGGCAGTTGCAGCCGGACAGTGCGACATCGCTGTGGTAAACAGCTATTATCTGGGAAGAATGTTGAGCTCTTCTGATAAATCGCAGAAAACTGCGGCAAAAAAGGTTTCTTTGTTCTGGCCTAACCAAGCTGATCGAGGTACCCATATAAATATCTCTGGTGCTGCCATCACTAAATCGGCTAAAAATAGTAATGCTGCGGAACGGCTAATTGCCTTTTTAGCGGCTGATGAAAGTCAGAGGTGGTATGCAGAACGTAATAATGAATTTCCCATTAGAGACAACATACAAGTGAGCCCGGTTTTAGCGTCTTGGGGTTCATTTGTTGCCGATACTATAAATATGACTGAGCTTGGTCAAAATAACGCTGAGGCTATAAAGGCTATGGATCGGGCTGGTTGGAAATAAATAAACTCTTATCTTATACCGGCTCATCTCAGCATAGGGGTAGAGCGAGGCGTCTTGGAATATTGGCTTGCACAGCTGTCATTGCCGTGCCTATCTTGGTTATTTTTTCCAGTTTAGGACAACCTTTTTCAGCTGCCTGGCCTCACCTTTTTGAAACGGTCCTTGAAGACTACGTTACCAACTCATTAATTTTGATGTTGGGTGTAGGTACCGGTACGTTGATTTTAGGTGTCAGTGCAGCATGGCTGACAGCTATGTGTGACTTTCCTGGACGTAAAATTCTGTCATGGGCATTCTTGCTCCCTATGGCAATGCCGGCCTACATTATTGCCTATACCTATACAGGCATACTAGAGTTTGCTGGCCCTATCCAAACCGCAATCAGAACAAGCTTTGACTGGCAGTATGGCGATTATTACTTCCCAGAAATCCGATCCTTAGGCGGGGCTATCTGCATGATGTCATTAGTGCTTTATCCCTATGTTTATATGATCGTGCGCGTTGCCTTTATTGAACAGTCAACAGCTGTTTTGGAGGCCAGCAGGAATTTAGGTAGAAAACCATGGGAAACCTTTTTCTTGGTTGCTTTACCCATGGCTCGACCCGCCATTGTTGCCGGTGTGAGCCTTGCATTGATGGAGACCCTAGCCGACTATGGTACCGTTGCCTATTTTGGAGTTAGCGCATTCACAACAGGTATTTTTCGCACCTGGTATGGGTTAGGTGAACTGACAACTGCAGCGCAGCTCTGTGCATTTTTGATGATGTTTGTGTTTGCTTTAATCCTCGCTGAGCGGTGGTCACGACAACGTCTACGGTTCCATCACAATGCCACTGGCAAAAAAATAAAACGCATACGCTTAAGCGGATGGAGGGCAAATACTGCTTTAATTACGAGCTATATGATCGTTGCATTAGGTTTTTTCATTCCGGCACTACAACTGACTTTTTGGGCCTCTAGTCGGTGGCAGACAAATATTGACAGTACCTTCTGCAGCTTGCTTTTCAATAGCTTTTTGTTGGCAGCAGTAGCAGCTCTGTGCTGCCTAATCGTGGCTGTATTATTGGCCTATGCCAAGAGAACCTTTCATTCTCGTATTGAGCTAGGTGCTATTGGTGTAGCTAGCCTAGGTTACGCTGTCCCTGGCACTGTGATTGCAGTAGGTGTACTAATTCCTATAGCTTGGCTAGACAACACCAT
>JAQWYJ010000114.1 GCA_029254005.1 Porticoccaceae bacterium
TTTGCCTATCATAGAGAGCTATTTGCGCTGGTGGATGCTGGACTACCCAATGCCGTAGTATTAAAAGCTGGCACCATCAATGGTGCAAGAGCACTAGGCATAGACAATCTGGTGGGAACTATTGAGCCCGGTAAATTAGCAGATATCATTGTCGTCAACGGCAATCCATTAAATGATATCACCGTGGCCAGGGACATAGCCCATGTCATTGCTAATGGTATCGTCCACAATCCAAACAACTTACTGCAGTCAGTGGAAAACCGTATAGGGCCAAAAAATGAAGGCGATCACGACTTTTGGATGCTAGAGATACCGCCGCTGCGGCGAGAAAACACCCCATCTAGATAACTTTATCTAGGTCGAATAGAAAATTGTAATGTAGTTTTGTGGCGGTATTCCTGTCCCGTTTGGACAAAAATAGGCGGAAAGTCTGGTTGGTTAGGTGCATCAACATAAGCCTGAGGTTCTAAACAGATACCTTGACTAGGGCTAAAAGGCTGTTTCAAAAAACCACCACTGTATACCTGCAGTGCTGGCTGGTTGGAGTATAATCTTAAGGTAACGCCATTGGTGGAAGACTTGAGCACAGCACCGAGCTGATTTGGATCAGCCTGATCAATAATAAAGCAATGGTCTATGCCAGAGTCAGACATTATCTGCGGATACTGGCTGTTAGCAATCAACATCTTAACAACAACACCGCTGGAAATATCTTGCCCCAGCGCCGAGGCAGGAATGATGTCTCCGGTGGGAATACCATCATCTGTTCTAGCTAAAAAAGACGAACTGTTGAGTGTTAGCGAGAGATTTTCGGCAGTGGAATCACCCAAGGTAAAGTAGGGATGCAAGGTAAGATTAATTGGCGTCATTTGGTCGCTCTGGCCCTGCAAATCAATCTGCAAACTATTGTCATCAGTTAACCGATAGCTGACGGTAAAGCATCGGTTGCCAGGAAACCCATCGTCATGTTGGGACGATTGCAGTGTAAAGACCACCTCTTGATCAGTGTGCCGCTCAATCTGCCAAGCTCGTTCGGACAGGCCATTATCGCCCCCGTGCAGGCAATGATCACCGGCGTTGGCATCGAGCTGATAATTGACCTCTGCGAGAGAAAACTGTGCGTTGGAAATTCGATTGCACACCGGACCACAGACAGCACCCAAATAAAAGCTATCCTCGCGGTAATCATTGAGATTTGGATAAGCCAGCAACATTTCTGTCGGTTCACCCTTAACAGGGACCTTAATAGATATCAGCCGAGCGCCTAGCTTCATAAGCGTCACACGCATGCCAGCACTATTGTGTAGAGTGACAGTTCTAATGGCCGGACTCACCAGATCAACCCAACCTAGTCAAAAGTATAACCATTGGGATTTTGTGACTGCCACCGCCAAGCATCCGCCATCATAGTTGGCAGATCTCGACTAGCGTGCCAGCCCAATACAGCTGCAGCTTTGCTCGAATCAGCCCAAAATGCCGGCAAATCACCGGCACGGCGCTGCACTATTTTATAGGGAATTCTTTCCCCAGTAGCCGATTCAAAGCTTTTCACAATATCCAGCACCGACACCCCGTTACCAGTGCCCAAATTGAACGCCTCCACACCACGAAAAGCCGAATCTGCGTGCAACCATTCAAGGGCGGCAAGGTGTCCCTCGGCAAGATCCATCACATGTAAATAGTCGCGCACACAGGTGCCGTCGGCTGTCGGATAATCGCCGCCAAAAATATTCAACTGTGGCCGCTGCCCCACGGCAACCTGGGTAACAAAAGGTAACAAATTGTTCGGTATACCGCTGGGGTCTTCACCAAGGGTGCCGCTGCTGTGGGCACCAATAGGGTTAAAGTAACGCAACGACACTGCACGAAACTCTGAATTAGCCTTAGCCTTGTCTTGCAAAATACGCTCAACCATCACCTTGCTAGCACCATAGGGGCTGGAGGGTGAGCCGAGCGCCATGGTTTCACAATAGGGACTGGGGTTAGACTCCCCGTAAACCGTGGCAGAGGAACTGTAAACAAAATTGTTCACCCCTGCCTTAGCCATGGCTTCGAGTAGACACAACGACCCATGCACATTGGTTTGATAATACTGCAATGGCTGCAGAGCTGACTCGCCCACAGCCTTCAGCGCAGCAAAGTGAATCACCGCGTCAATAGCATGGTTTTCAAACAAATTATCCAGTGCGAAAGTATCCTGAACATCACCCTGCACAAAGATCAAAGACTTACCCGAGATAGCCTCTACACGTCGCATGGCCTCTTTGCTGGCATTCACCAGATTATCCAACACTACCATCTGATGGCCAGCCTCAAGCAAGCAAACCAATGTATGAGACCCGATATAACCAGCACCCCCGGTGACTAGTATATTCATTTACTAAATCCTTAACATCGAAAAGCACCCATAGACGCGGTGCATTGATAAATATCTGGCTCAAGACCGAAGCACTGCGGGTACGTCTGTTTTACCGCGGCAGTTACCTCAGCCACCTTTTGCTCTGGCATTAGGCCAACGACACAGCCGCCAAACCCACCGCCGGTCATCCGGGCGCCACCACTGACACCTATGACAGTGGACATAATCTCCACCAAACCATTTAACTCCGGGGTGGATACCTGATAATCGTCCCGCAGCGACGCATGAGATTCAGCCATCAGTTGCCCTAAACGGGGTAAATCATTGGCCTGCATGGCTGCCATTGCCTTGATTGTACGACCATTTTCTGTGATCACATGACGAGCGCGACGAAATTGCTCATCAGAGAGTAAGGATTGACCATCACACAGTTGGTCCAAGCTCAGGTTTCGTAGTGCTGCTACCTCAAATATCTGCGCCACCGCTTCACATTGAGCGCGGCGGCTGTTGTACTCACTGTCCACCAGACCTCGTTTAACATTAGAATTTACCACCAGAATTGCCACTCCGGCAGGCAGGGTGGCATCCTTGATGCTCAAATCGCGACAATCCAACAACATGGCATGATTCTCAAGGCCCATGGCGCTCACCAACTGATCCATTATGCCGCAATTACAACCAACAAAACTATTCTCGGCTGCCTGACCAATTAACGCTGCGTCGACTCCAGCCAAATCCAAGGAATAGAGATCAACCACTGTCTTCAGTAGAGCAATCTCAAAACTAGCAGATGAACTCAAGCCTGCACCCTGAGGCACGTTACCATCAATATAAAGATTCATGCCAGAAAACTCATTATTGTGCTGACGCAAACATTGTAAGGTGCCGCGCACATAGTTTCGCCACATCTCATGGTGGCAGTAATCAATTTTGTCCAATGAAAATTGATCGATTGTATGAGTAAAACCCTCAGCAAAGGCACAGACCTGGTTATCATCACGGCGGCTAGCCGCTATGCTTGTGCCCATCTGAATCGCCGCTGGCAGAACAAAGCCTTGGTTGTAGTCAGTATGGTCGCCTATGATGTTGACCCTTCCTGGCGCATAACCTACGATCTCTGGGGGGTGCTTAAACCGTGCCTCAAAGTTCTTTTTTAGTGATTGATCAGTCATCAGTGCTTAATCCATAGGCCTGTTTTATTGCTTTAAATAGTGCACAGCGGAACACTGGCGCAATCGCTCTGCGGCCTGTTCTGGGGTAATATCACGCTGCGGCTCGGCCATCATTTCATAACCCACCATAAACTTCCGCACCTCGGCACTGCGCAACAATGGCGGCAAGAAACTGGCGTGTAAAGTCCATTCTGAATGCTCATAGCCATCAAAAGGAGCGCCATGCCAGCCCATGGAATAGGGAAAAGAGCAGTTGAACAGATTGTCGTACCGGATGGTTAACTGACTAACAATATCTGCTAAGTCAAGTTTCTGTGGCTCATCTAGATCAGTTATGCGTTGTACCGGAAAGCGTGGCAACAGTAATGTTTCAAACGGCCAGGCCGCCCAGTATGGCACCACCACCAACCAATGCTTGTTGTAAACTACTAATCTCTCTTGTCTAGTCAGCTCTGCGGCCACATAGTCCTGCAACAGATTACTGCCGTGCTCGGCTTCATAGTCAGCAAACGTAATCTGCTTTTTCTCTACTAATGTAGGCAACTGCTGCTGCGCCCATACCTGACCATGGGGATGAGGGTTAGAACAACCCATGGCCTCACCCTTATTTTCAAAAAGCTGCACCCAGCGGTAGATTTTCCCAAGCTCTGCGGTCTGCTGCTGCCAGGTATCTACCACCAACTTAATCGCTGGTAACGACATTTGTGGCAAGGTTTTGCTGTGATCGGGCGAGAAACAAATCACCCGGCTCTCTCCCTGCTCGGTGCGTAATTTAAATAAGGGATCATCATTAGCAAATTCTGGCGTATCTGGTACTAGAGCAGCGAAATCGTTTTTAAACACGTAGGTACCCTGATAATGAGGATTCACCTCCCCACTGACTCTGACATTACCGGGGCATAGGTAGCAGTTTTCATCATAGGATGTTGTTAACTGGGTAGCAGGAGCTTCCATTTGTCCCTGCCAGGGGCGTTTGGCGCGGTGCGGAGACACCAAGACCCACTCGTTTAAAAGAGGATTATAGCGACGGTGAGGGTGCTGTGCTGGTTCGAAACTATTCGTCATTGTGGGAGCATACTAAAACTAAGCCAATGCCGATAGCTAAGACTGATGATTTTCTTCTGTCATTAGGAAAATAGTAACACATAACAAAAGGCCGCAATTTATGCGGCCTTGCTCAGTTAACTGACTAAGTAAATACTATTTTGCTTTAACAGCACCCACTGGCTCTGCAAACCAAACCCTCGGATTATCGCAGGTATACAGCTCACCATAGAGTTCAGTCGCAACAGGAAATCCACCCGCATACATCATATCGTGCGCCTTACCTCGATCGGCTAGGGATTCTGCTACATAGACATTGTAAAAATCTGTAGTACTATCACGAGCATCTCCAACACCAGGAAACCAACGATAGGCCCCCACGGGCATATTGTTTTCGGTCATCCAAGTGACCCACTTTGCATCTGCCATTGCAATGTCATCATTAGTTACGCCGTCGTTCATCTCACAGGCGTTAATTTGTATATACCCGGCTTCACCCATTTTCTCATAGGGTTTGAGCACAAAAGAGTCCATTAAACCATTACCTGCGCAGGTGGAGACTTCAGCAAATTTTGCAGCCATTTTTTGTCCTTTGTTAAACCATTCGTCTTTAATGCGACCCATGGCCTCTTGGTTTTTTGCTATACCCATCCAGATATAATCTGCCTCAACATCGCCCCCAGAGGTTAATATCGGGCGAAGAGAAAAAGCGGTGTAGTCCTCAGAAAATTTACCTTTTGACCATTTTTCCCACTTGGCAGATACGTCTCTTAAATCATCCATCGACTGATCATCATTAAAGGTACATCCCAGATACTCCACTGCACTTCTAGACGGCATATGGTGATCCGCTAGAGCCTGTGACACAAGAAACATACCGGATAAAACTAATATTGCACTTATCATTGAGCGTTTCATAAACTATCCTTTTGTTGTTATTCTAAATAAGAGTGAGGGTTTGCAATACCCAAACGACATCACCAATGAGCAAATAGAACCTTGCTGCACCTACTACTGGTGTTTAAAATTACTAAAAAGTACACACCATAGTGGGGGTAATGGTCGAAATTAGTCAACCAGATTGCCACCCCGATGACAGAAGTGTGATGATGTTTTATAAATTATGTGGAGTTGATCATGAATAAATTAGATATCGCCTTTGTACGCAGTCAATTTCCTGCGTTTAGTGACCCGTCACTGGAAGATTTTTTGCATTTTGAAAATGCCGGTGGCTCTTATGCCTGTAAACAAGTGATCAACGCATTGCATAGTTATTACACCAAGACCAAAGTGCAACCCTATTATGGCTTCACACCATCGCAACAGGCCGGCGACCAAATGACCAGAGCCCGACAGCGCATGGCCTCATGGCTGAACGTTAACGCAGACGAAGTGCACTTCGGACCATCTACTTCACAGAATACCTATGTAGTGGCTCAGGCATTAAAAAGTTATTTAAAGCCTGGGGATGAAGTTATTGTCACCAATCAAGACCACGAGGCCAATATAGGCGCTTGGCAGCGCTTAGAAGAGAGCGGCATTGTGGTGCGGGAGTGGCGCGTTAACACAGATACCGCCGAACTTGAGGATGCCGGGCTTGAGGCCCTACTGAGTGACAACACCCGTATGGTGGCCTTCACCCACTGCTCAAACATTGTTGGCAGTATTAATCCGGTGCGGCGTTGGGCTGACAAAATTCATGCTGCCAATGCTCTGGTATTTGTCGATGGCGTATCCTTTGCCGGGCATGGTTTACCCGATGTGGATGCCTTGGGGGCAGATATCTATTTTTTCTCGCTGTACAAAGTCTACGGCCCCCATCTCGGTGTGATGG
>JAQWYJ010000117.1 GCA_029254005.1 Porticoccaceae bacterium
TACGGGACGCCATTTTTATACGTTGCCAGATTCTTGGCTTCTGCGGGAATAGCTCAGTTGGTAGAGCGGTACCTTGCCAAGGTACAGGTCGCCGGTTCGAACCCGGTTTCCCGCTCCAAATTAAGAACGCAAAATTTAGGTTTTGCGTTTTTTTTCGTCTATCGTTTGCTTATTTCGTCTATCGTTTGCTTATAAAGCCGACTAAAATATCCCCATTGCTAGGCCAGCAGCAATCGTAAGGCCAAACTCTTCGCAAATAGGTTTGTCGGTCTCTTTAAATCCTCCGACAATTATCAGGGGATCACAGATTTTTCGAAGTGGGTAACCTTTGACTATTCGGTCAACTTCTCTCACAGCACCTGTGCCATCATTGCCAGAACTGACAAACATGCCGTAGGGTAAATTTATCTGGTAAGGTTCTGCGGGGTAAAAAGTACGATCAAAAAAATCTTTTAAAGCACCGCTCATATATCCGAAATTTTCAGGAGTGCCAAAGATAACACCGTCAGCCCAGAGAAGGTCGTCAATACCAGCATCAAATGGCCCTATTGCTCGTATGCTTACGTCGGTTTCTTGACTACAGCCATGCAACACGCTTTTAGCTATTTTTGCTGTGCCGCCGCTTTGACTGTGATAAATAACAAGCAAATTTTTCATGCTTTTATCATCCTTTTTAATCATTCTTATCGTTAGCCATCTACACTTAAGGTGTAGAAACCACACAATACTAACAGCCCCTAAAGCATCTGCATACAAGGATTTGTATGACCTATTTATTGGCGTTAAGCATCGGTATTTTCTCAGTAGCTTTTTTTTCGGAGTTGCCAGATCTCAGGGATTATTTAATTGTTCTTGCCTCTATAAATGGATTTTGGATCATTTTTTTATGGGTTAAGCCTTTCAGTGTACTGCGCATCAAACAGACGATTCTGATGTTTCTATTATATTTTTGGGGGGTTGCTTGGGGGATTTTTCAAGCAGTTAATATTGACGATACTCAGTTAAAAGTGGCGCTTCATGGAGCTGATTTTTTAGTCTCGGGGCTGGTTTTAGAGGTCATTGAGGACGACGAGCGTCGGACCAGTTTTAATTTTTTGGTTCATAATGCCTTTCTAGTTAGTGACTCTAAACAAAAGGTTGAACTTAAAAAAATTCGTTTAAATTATTATTTGAGCAATTCAGAAGATCCAAGCATTAACATAGCGGCGGGGAGCTATTGGCAGTTCAAGGTTCGTTTAAGTAGACCTCGTGGTCTGCTTAATACAAATGGTTTTGATTACCATAGTTGGTTACTTCAGCACGGATATTCTGCCCTTGGGTACGTGCGTAGGGGCGCAGATACTCAGCAACTCCATAATTATAAAGCCTCGGTATCTGAAAAACTATTGGTTCAAATTAACAATGTTAGACTGGTTATACGAACCGCCATTGATGAGAGCAATATGTCACCTCTGGGAAAGGGTATATTAATGGCTCTAGCGGTTGGGAATAAACAAAGCATTGACCCTTGGTGGGATGACCTGGCTAGATTGGGTATCGTACACTTACTTGTGATATCTGGTTTGCATATAGGATTAGTTGGTGGTTTAGGTTTTATGCTTGGGGCACTCATCGTTCGGCCATTAATTGTTATTCCGGCTAACGGTTTAGCGTATACAGTTTTTCGTAGCTTATCTTTGTGGTTGCCTATAACTATAAGCATATTATTTGCTGTGATCTACAGTCTCTTAGCCGGTTTCACCCTACCAACTCAACGAGCACTGGTTGCGCTACTGGTATTAATGGTAGGCAAATTGATGTTTAGGCAGATAAACCCCTGGGCAATTTTTTGTTGGGCTATTCTTTGTATTGCGATAAGCCAACCTTTAGCTATCCTAAGCTCTGGATTCTGGTTGTCTTTTAGCGCGGTCGCTGCGCTGATCGGTTGGTTCTATCCGAGATATTCTGCACCTAAGTCTAATTTTTTAAAACGCTTATTATTCGCGCAAATTGCGCTTATTTGCCTGATGTGCGTACCTCTGTTTATCTTCATGGGCCAAATTTCATGGTTGGGTCCCATAGTGAATTTGTTTGCCGTGCCCTGGGTTTCAATGACCACCGTACCATTGACCCTATTAGGCGTATTTTTTTATTACAGCTTCCCTGAGTTATCAGCAATGATGTGGCTGATGGCAGATTGGACTACTTTTCCCATAGGTTGGTTACTTCAGGTGGTTCCAAATAATCTTGGTTTTGTAAGGATCCCTTTGCCACTAGATTGGCCAATATTAGCGTCTATATTAATTGCTTGTCTCAGTGTCTTTTTACCAGGAAGTTTTTTCTATAAATTTATTGCGGTGCTTCCATTAGCTCTGATCAGTTTATTTCCAGCTGTTAAAACTGATATTCGATTAACAATACTTGATGTCGGGCAAGGACTTGCGGTGATATTCGAGGCGAATGAAAGGTTGTTGGTCTATGATGTAGGGCCCAAGCATAGTGATCATTTTGATACTGGGACAAGTGTTGTATTACCTTTTATGCGTCATATGGGATATTCCAAAGCAGACAGGGTAATAATAAGTCATGAAGATAATGATCATAGCGGAGGTTTCCTGCCCTTGGCTTCTCAGATCTCTATTGGACAGGTTTCCATGGGTCCCGGATATTTAAGACACCTGCAGCGACGCGGTGTGTCTTTGCCAAACATTAAAAAATTTACGGCATGTCATGCGGGTCAACATTGGCAATGGGAGGGCCGTCAAACCGGTGTTTCTACAAACACTGCGACAGTTAAATTTGATGTGTTATGGCCCCCATTTGCCGGTCCCAAGGAAGGCAATAACAGTTCTTGTGTTGTACAGATAAGATGGCAGGATAAGACTATTCTTTTGACGGGGGATATTGGTATTAATGTAGAGCGCAGTTTACTTGACGATGATAAATTACGCCCAGCGGGAGTAACCGTTCTTGTAGCACCTCATCATGGCAGTAAATCATCTTCTTCTAGAGACTTTGTGCAGCGGATCATGCCTAAACATGTGGTTTTTTCCAGTGGATTTAGACATCATTATGGACATCCTCATCCTGTTATTGTGAAACGATATCAAAAGATTAATAGTCACTTATGGAGAACATCGTCTCAGGGAGCAGTCAGTTTTGTTTGGTCTGCTGATGGGGAATTAAAAGCATTTGGGGTTCGAGATCAAATGTTTCCAAGATGTTTTACCTGTCAGGCATGGTGGCGTTGAGAGGAATAGCCACTATTATTTGGACCGACAATATATTGTGGTTCTGAAAGTCTAATTTTTCAACACTTTGCGCCGGATTAACTAGTTTTTTTGGACAAGTTATGCATCACAAGGCGTTGATGTGGTTTAATTGTAGCTGTGGGCGATGAGTACCAGCAACTGATATAAGGTTATTGGTCCGCCAGAGCGGTGTTAAACAGGATCATATATGAATTTGTATGCTAATTTGGGCTGCCTAGGTCTGGGTTCGATGTGTTATGAATGACTCTAAAAAACCCTCTGGAACTCAGACGTATTTCCGACTTCTTAAGTATGTTAGGCGTTATTGGCTTGCCTTTCTGACGGCTGTACTCGGTTTGATATTACACACCTCCGCTGAAATTGCGTTTATCGATTTGCTTGGCTATATCACGGATACTGTTGGTTCTCTGACTGGATCTGCATCGGATGCTAAAAGCTTACCTAAGACAGGACTTACCGCGAGTGTAGCGGAATATCTTTTTTCTGAAAAAATGGTGTCTGAAAGTTGGTTTGTCATACCCATTTTCCTTATTCTAATCAGCGCGATAAGAGGTTTTGGGTACCTTATCGGTACTTATTTTCTTGCTTATGTTGCTAATTACCTTGTGCACGCATTGAGAACTGACTTATTTGAGCGTTATTTAATACTCCCCTTTAAGTTTTTCGACCAATCCATGTCGGGTCATCTAGTCTCGGTGGCCACCTTTAATGTTCAGCAGGTCTCCCAGGCGGGCACCAAGGCGATTAAAACGTTGATTCAGCAGGGTAGTCTGGTCTTGGGATTAATGGGGTATCTGTTATACGTAAATTGGATCTTGACACTATTTTTTGTTTCCGTTGTCCCAGTTATTGGTGTCATTGTCTTAAGGGTTAGTAAACGATTTAGGTTTATAAGCCAAAATATTCAGACGGCTATGGGTGATGTGACACATGTTACTCAGGAGTCGGTGAGTGGCTATCAAGAGGTAAGAATGTTCGGAGCTCGCGAGGCTGAGCGCAGGGCTATGCTTAGTGCGAGCCATGATAATCGTCGTCAAAATATGAAAATGGCTTTTGCTGGGGCTTTGAGTAATCCCTTAATTATTTTGATAGTGTCATTTGCGTTCGCCGGGGTTACCGGCTTTATGTTAAATCCAATCATTTTAGAGACAATGACCACTGGAGGATTTATAACGTTTATAGTCGCCTCTGGTGTTCTTATAAAGCCGATAAGACAGCTTACAGAGGTTAACAGTGACATTCAGCGAGGCATAGCCGCCTCAGAATCAATTTTTGAAATAATTGATACCCCAGCTGAGATTGATGATGGCTCTCACTCCCCAGCAGAGGTATCCGGTCAGTTTCAATTTACTAATGTTAGCTTTAGTTATGCCGGAAGCGATAAAGAGGTGCTAAAAGAGATTAGCTTCTCTGTTAGCCCAGGAGAAACAATCGCCCTGGTTGGTTCTTCGGGTAGTGGCAAAACCTCCCTTGTTAATTTGATTCCTCGTTTTTATCATTATGAGCAAGGGCATTTGACATTAGATGGCGTCGATATCAACAATTTTAGCTTAGAGAATTTACGTACCCATATCGCCATAGTTAGTCAAAATGTAACACTGTTCAACGGCAGTATTGCCAGTAATATTGCCTATGGTGAGTTAGCGGGGGCATCTGAGGAAAAAATAAGAGCAGCAGCAGATATTGCTCATGCTACTGAGTTCATAGACGATATGTCTTTAGGGTTTGATACCGCTGTTGGTGATGATGGTGTAATGCTATCTGGCGGCCAGCGGCAGCGCATAGCTATTGCCAGAGCGGTACTAAAAAATGCACCTATTTTGATCCTTGATGAGGCTACCTCAGCCCTTGACACCGATTCAGAGAGACATATTCAAGCTGCTCTTGAAGAGCTGATGAGGGGCCGAACAAGCTTCGTCATTGCTCATAGGCTTAGTACTGTGGAGAAAGCTGACCGGATTCTGGTTTTAGAGAAAGGTCAGATTATTGAGCAAGGGTCCCACCACGCACTGCTCGCCACTGGCGGCCGTTATGCAAATTTATATCGCAACCAATTTAATGAATCGAAAGGTTGATCGGGTTGTCTATTGAGCGAAAATTAGTAAACGCATGGTTTCAGAAAAAGGTATGGCTATGGTCACTATTACCTCTATCTACAGTGTTCTTCAGCCTCAGTTGGCTTCGCCGACAGTATCTCAAATGGTGGGTTAAAACTGAACCATATGAGGTTCCGGTTCTAGTTGTGGGAAATATATCCGTTGGTGGCAGTGGTAAAACTCCTTTCATTATTGCATTGGTTAAACGGCTGCAAAAGAAAGGTTATGTTGTTGGTGTGGTTAGTCGCGGTTATGGTGGAACCGCCGCCACTTATCCTCTTGTTGTGTCTGCTGATACCTCGCCAAGTCTTTGTGGTGACGAGCCTTTACTGATTTCTACTATTTGCAAGTGTACGGTTGTTGTTGACCCGCTTCGAGTGAGGGCAGTTAATGCATTGGTAGAGCATTTTTCTTGTGACATTATATTAAGTGACGATGGTTTGCAGCATTATCGCATGCACAGAGACGTTGAAGTGGCTATTGTGGATGTGGATCGTGGTTTTGGTAATGGCCTAATGCTTCCAGCAGGCCCCTTGCGGGAACCTATTTCGCGTCTTAAGACAGTAGATTTTGTCGTACTTAATGGCAAATCCGGTAATCAACCGAATCTTGCAGATAGTCAAGAGAGCTATTCAGTATCCATTGAGCCTGATGGTTTGCGCAAGTTTGGTAGTGATGTAGTCATCGGCATATCCGAATGGTCTTTATCAAAACAGGTTCACGCAGTTGCCGGTATAGGCCATCCTGAACGTTTCGCTGAAACACTAGTGACGATGGGCTTTAATCCAAGCTTATCGCCAAAAAACGACCATCAGTCACTTACATCTGATGACCTTAATTTTGGTGACTCTTTGGCGGTAATTATTACTGCTAAAGATGCTATAAAATACACCGGTGTCGTCCCTGAAAATCTTTGGGTATTAGAGGTTCATATGTCGCTAAATGACCTTCTGGTTGACAATATTTGTAATCGAGCAGGCCTTATTAAGTTGTGATGAAGGCTTAAGGCTAAAAAAACTTAACTCTAAAATACCTTAGGGCTATAATCTGGATTCAGCATACTGTTTTAATTTTATAGACAGTAACGACAGTAAACTAAAGCGTATTGATTATGTCCTTTGTGGTAATTATACCGGCTCGCTATGAGTCTTCTCGACTTCCAGGAAAGCCACTAAAGCTTATTGCTGGTGTTTCTATGATTCAAAGAGTTTGGCAGCAGGCCTGCAAAAGCCAAGCCTCAAGGGTTATTATAGCTACTAATGATGTACGAATTGAAACTGCGGCATCAGGCTTTGGTGCGGAGGTCTGTATGACTCGCTCAGATCACGAATCTGGTACGGATCGGCTACAAGAAGTCGTAGGAAAGTTACGTTTCTCTGACGATCAACTAGTGGTTAATGTGCAGGGAGATGAACCTTTAATTCCGCCTGAGGTTATTAATCAAGTCGCCGGCAATTTAGCATCAAATCCTGTAGCTGGCGTTGCTACGCTTTGCGAGCCCATTTTTGAAAAATCGGCGTTATATAATTCTAATGTGGTAAAAGTGATTAGTCGCGCCGACGGTATGGCACATTACTTTAGCAGAGCTCCCATTCCATATCGAAGAGATGAGTTGCCAGATAGTCCTATTGAGGCTCATCGACATATAGGCATCTACGCTTATCGGGTGCGTGAGTTAAACTCCTTTATTACTTGGTCTTCGGCGCCTACGGAGCGAATAGAATCTCTTGAACAGTTAAGATTTTTATATAATCAGGTGAGTATTCATGTTGATAACGCGGTTGCGGAAGTCCCCGCGGGTGTAGATACTTGGGAGGATTTATTGGCCGTTGAAAAGCTGCTATGTGACCAGGCGAAAAATAAATAAAGGTGAATGATATGGCCAAGGTATCGGTTTTGTTTGTATGTTTGGGTAATATCTGTCGATCCCCCACAGCACACGCGGTATTTCAGTCTTTGGTGGATCAGAGAGGATTGACTAATATTATTGATGTAGACAGTGCTGGCACTGGCGATTGGCATCTTGGGCATGCGCCTGATCGACGATCTACGGAAGTCGCTGCTATGGCCGGTTATGACATGTCCGCGTTGCGATCAAGATTGGTTAACTCCGATGATTTTTATAGGTTTAATTATGTGGTAGCCATGGATGCTAAAAATCTGAGCGATTTAAAAAAAATGGCCCCGACAGACTTTACTGGAAACTTATCGTTATTGTTAGCATTCTCTACTCAAAGTAAGTTCTCCAGCATACATGAGGTGCCTGACCCTTATTATGGCGGTGGTGATGGTTTTCCTTTGGTGCTGGATATGGTGGTTGATTCCTGCACCGGACTTTTAGACTATATAGTGACACAAATAAATAGACCAAATAATGTTTGACGAAAGCGTTCAGAATGTCTAGATCATACGGATTGGTTGTAGAGACAGACAAATGTCTGCAGTCTTATAACAGTTTGGGACTATTGTCGGTCGCATCACATTTTTGCACTGCATCAAGTATTGCACATATTCTAGAGGCGTTGGCCTACGCAAAAACTAACCAGCTAGATATCATACCTTTGGGGGGGGGCAGCAATGTTGTTTTTGCATCCGATCTTCGATGTCTTGTGGTCTGCATTAGTCTTTTAGGTATTAAGGTGAGTGGAACCGATGGCGGAACACCTAATTCAGTGGCTGTTCGATTTGCAGCTGGTGAAAATTGGGATCATGCTGTCCGGTATTGTCTATCTCAGGGCTGGTATGGTCTAGAAAACTTAGCGTGTATTCCGGGTAATATAGGTGCCTCGGTGATTCAAAATATCGGTGCTTATGGAGTCGAAATTAGTGATCGATTTATAAGCTTGTCAGCGGTAAAAACAGACACTGGCGAAGTCATCAGCTTAAATAAAGATCAGTGCCGTTTTTCTTATCGAGAGAGTGCTTTTAAGCAATTATTAAAAGATAAGTTTATTATTACTGACGTAACCTTGCGGCTATCTATTACTCCTATAATTAACATTGACTATCCTGCTTTGAAGCATTACTTTGCCGATCACGTGGGCGATATATCAAGTGAGATGGTTTACAAAGCGGTATCTACAATAAGGCAGTCTAAGTTACCAGATCCAGATGTGTTACCGAATGTTGGAAGTTTTTTCAAGAATCCTACACTCTCTGCCTCTACATTGGCAAAAATTGACTCTAAATACGGAAGGACTCAAGGTCAAATCCCGCGCTTTGAACAGCCTCAAGGTTATTTTAAAGTGCCTGCGGGGTGGTTAATTGAACAATTAGGTCTGAAGGGGCTTAGGCACGGTGCTGCTGGTATCCACGATAAGCAGGGCTTAGTTTTAGTGAATTATAAAAGCGACACAGATGATGACTGTGCAAGTGATATTTTGGCCTTGGCACGTCACATTCAAGAAAAGGTATTTGCCACGTTTTTTATTCAACTTGAGATTGAGCCGCGAATTTATGGATCTGTTTGATATGCAGAGTATCCCTTTGGAGCTCACCGAAAATAGCTCGGCGACGCTTACACTTTGGCCTAATTGGCTCGATTCTATAACGGCTGATCAATTACTTGATACTGCTATTTCAAAGACACCTTGGAGGAAGGATTTTATACAGATTATGGGTAAGAAAATTGCCATTCCAAGACTGCAAAATTGGTTTGGTGATCCGGGTACATCTTACACCTATTCACGTATTCAGATGCAAGCGGTTAAATTTCCAGTTTGGCTAGATGAGCTTAGATCTGATGTAGAGTCGCAGACTGGTACCTTGTTTAATCGTGCGTTAGTCAATTACTATCGTGACGGCCAAGATAGTGTGGATTGGCATGCAGATGATGAACCGGAACTGGGGTCAAATCCGGTGATCGCTAGCGTCAGTGTTGGTGCTCAAAGGGTTTTTAAACTACGCCATCAGATTACTAAAAGAAAAATTAATATGGAGTTGCCCCATGGCTCTCTTCTGTTGATGGGGCCCGGAATTCAGGAGTATTGGCATCACAGTATTGCAAAAGTAAAGCAGTTAGATGCGCCTAGAGTTAATTTTACATTCCGTTATATGGAGCCTGCTATTGCAAATGTTAGCGGTAAGTGATTTATGAATTTGTCAAAATTTGGACATAAATTTGGCGGCTCGACAGGTATTGTCGAGCTTATGGATGACCTTGGTACAGCGCTTAATGAAAACCCGGATATGATTTTTATGGGTGGGGGAAATCCTGGTGAGATTCCTGAGATCGAATTTATTTTTAAGCAACGTTTGCAACAAATAGTTGATGATCCTACGCTACTGCGACGATTAACTGGAGTCTATCAGTCACCGCAGGGAGACAGACAGGTCTTGGTGGACATAGCAAAATTATTAAAAAAACAATTTGGTTGGAATCTTACCTATAAAAATATTGCTATATCAAATGGCAGTCAACCGGCTTTTTTTATTCTCTATAATATGCTGGCTGGGACTATGACTGATGGGCGACATAAATCTATACACTTACCTTTGGCGCCTGAGTACATTGGTTATTCAGATATAGGTTTGACCGAGAATTTTTTTACCGCGACTAGGCCAGAGATTGAGTTGCTTGATAACAATTTATTTAAGTATCATGTCGATTTTTCTAATATTGGTAGCCTAGATAATACTGCAGCTCTATGTGTGTCTCGTCCGACTAATCCTACGGGAAATGTACTCACAGATTACGAAATAGAGCAGTTAGATGAGATCGCACAAAATAAAAATGTACCCCTTATCATTGATGGTGCTTATGGTTTGCCGTTTCCAGGCATATTGTTTAATCAGGCGCAGCCACATTGGAATTCAAATACCATTTTGGTGTTAAGCCTTTCTAAGCTAGGACTCCCGGGAGTTAGGACAGGCATCGTTGTGGCTAACGAGGATTTGATCGATGCGTTTAGCAATGCAAACACCGTGGTCAGTCTAGCCTGTGGTAACTTAGGCCCTATGATGACTGCTGAACTATTTAAAAGTGGCGATATATTGACCTTAGGGGAGCGTTATGTCCGTCCTTTTTATACGCATCGTGCAAGTGAAGCTGTTGCTACTTTTCGGTATGCGCTAGGTGATATTCCTTACCGCATACATAAACCCGAGGGCGCTATCTTTCTGTGGTTATGGTTCGATGGTCTTCCTATTACGAGTCAAGAGCTTTATGAGCGTCTTAAACGTCGAGGAGTACTGATTGTTCCAGGGCATAATTTTTTTCCAGGAATGGATCCCACTTGGCAGCATCAACAGGAGTGCATACGTGTTTCCTATGCGCAAGATGGAACAATAGTAAAACAAGGTATTTATATCATTGCTGACGAAGTGAGAAGGGCATATACAGAATGACCCTTCAGCGATTTATGCGCGCAGTAGAAGTACTTAACCGACGACAATCAGATTTAACAGTAGTTACTGATAAGGTTCATAAGGGACAAAATTTATCTGCAATTGTGAGAACCTGTGATGCCAACGGTGTCATGACGGTACATTCGGTTTACGACAGGGCTACCTTTAAGGCGCATACTGGAACCTCTATGGGATCGCAAAAATGGGTTGATACCTTAGTTTACCAGGATGTGCAGTCTCCTTTAAAAAAATTAAAAAATCAAGGATATCAAATAGTCGCAGCCGATACATCAGGTGATACATTAGACTATAGAGAGGTTGACTTTACTCTACCTACGGCAGTTGTGTTGGGAGCTGAAAAGGTTGGTTTGAGCCCCGATGTCGGCTCTTTCGTCGACCATCGAATCACCATACCGATGATGGGCATGGTTGAGTCCTTTAACGTCAGTGTGGCGTGCGCAGTAATCTTGTCAGAAGCGCGCCGACAACGCGAAATTAAAGGACTCTATGAATCTCGGCAGATATCTGACTTAATGTTTGAAAAGAAACTACTTGAATGGACCCAACCATTAATTGCTCGTTACTGTGATAAGCACAAACTGGCTTATCCAAAACTTAATGATGTAGGCGATATCATTGATAAAAACTGGCGTGAAAATAAGCAATGATGAATAGTGTGACGGGTCAACCATAGTAACTGAAAAAAATAGCCGTTAGATTGTCTGCTCAAGTGTCTTCAGGATTACATTGATTTTAGTTAGTGACTCGTCAAACTCAGATTCAGCTTGCGAATCGGCAATTATTCCGCCGCCTCCCCAACAATGCAGAGTTGATTCACATGCGATCACAGTTCGAATAGCGATGTTCGTATCCACTTGGTTGTTGGCGCTAATATAGCCAATACTGCCACAATACACCGATCGTTTGACGGGTTCTAATTCTTCGATAATTTCCATGGCGCGTTTCTTAGGAGCGCCAGTGATAGAACCACCAGGGAAGCAATCTCGAAGAACGCCCAGTGGTGTTCTGTCATTTTCTATCTGCCCGACTACGGTACTCACCAAGTGGTGGACATTGGGAAAGCTTTCAAGACCGAATAAGCGAGGGACCTTCACTGTACCGGGAATACAATTCTTACTAATATCATTGCGAAGTAAATCAACAATCATTAGATTTTCAGCACGATCTTTGGCACTATTTTGTAATTTTTCAGCATTTTCTTTATCTTCGGTAACAGACTGTCCCCTGGGAAGCGTTCCCTTGATTGGCTTGGTTTCTATGGTCAAATGGCTATTATTATTGTTTGATATTTTTACGAAACGTTCTGGGGAAACGCACATTACTGCAGCGTCTGGCCATTTCCAAAATGCTGAGTAGGGCGATGCTACAGCATTGCGCATCTCAAGGTATGCCTGCCATTCACTGCCTTCATATTGTGCAGAAAAATGTTGTGTAAAATTCACTTGATAACAGTCACCGTCATTAATGTAGTTTTTAATATTTCCGATGGCTGCTATATACTGATCTTTGGTTAAAGTTCCTTTGAACGCATGCTTTAACTTAAAACGATCATTAGTTGATATTCCAGACACCATAGGTTCAGAAAATCTTCTTATTATGTCGGCTTTTAAGTCTTGTCCGCAGTGCTCATGAAAGATTATTTCAGCCCGTTGCGTCTCATGGTAAATAATTAGTGCCCATAAATAACGCCCTACGCGCATATCTGGAAGATTAGTCACTGAAACAGAGTCCATTGATAAATCAACCACGGTTTGACCTAAATTGTAGCTAAAAAAACCCAAGATGCCACCGGCAAATGGCAGTTCATTGGCGTCAGTATGCAGTGGTTGAAGTTCTGATAAAGCCTCCTGTGCCAACGCAAAAGGGTCGCAAGATGATCGTCTTGATCCTGCACTATCTTTTATAATCGACGTCTTGCCACGCGTTTCAATTATCAAATCGGCAGAGCTAGATATAATATCAATATTACCCTGTACACTTTTTGGCTTGCCGCTGTCTAGCCATATTGCCTCAGGTAAATCACGCACTTTTTCAAATAAGCTGACGCTATCTAAAGTATAAGGTATTGCATGGCGGATAATTTTTTTCACACACTACAGCCTGTTATAAGAACTAAAAAAACCTGTCATTATTAACTTATGTCTTCTTTTTATCATACTGCATCCTCTAGTGTGGTCGATAACAATTAAGCTCTAACGCCCAAATAACGGATTAAAATAGAACGAAGCCAGCCGCCAGCTGTGTTTAATTCGTGTTAGCCATCACTGACTTCACTAGCAACAACAGCTCGTCCATTACAATTGTGGATAAACATCTATGTCATTTGTTGCTAGTATAATATTTTCATCAACAAAATAATGCATATCGGCAAAAGAGTATCCATTTGAACCATTGTGTTGGGCATGTAATATTCCTCTAGTCGTAGATTTAATATCCCAACCATAGCCATAATGTGATTTGGACGCTTTCTCTAACGATGAATTGTGTGGTAAAAATAATTGCTTTTTAGATTCATCAGCAAGAATTAAATTTGAACTCAAAGCCATATACCAACGGAATAGGTCTCCTACAGTAGATGACATGCCGCCTGCACCCTCCATATTAAAGCGTGGGTCTTCCTTGGACTTTAAATGCTGAAAAGGGTTTCCTACGGGGAGGCTTTTTGCATCAATAGAAAATAGCCGTTGATAAGCAGTTTGATCTGCACCGTAATTTATAGCGACTCCATTTACAGTCCGTTTGGGGAGGCGATAACCAGTTTCAGTTAAATCTGCTGGTTCAAAAAGATTTTCATAATAAAAATCTTCATAGTTATCCGCTGTAATCTTTTCGATAATTATCGCGAGTAAGTTGTAGCCAACATTAGAGTAGTTATACCCCTGTCCAGGTGAAGCGAGTAATTTTGATTTTAAAGCAGTTTCAATTAGCTCTTTTTTCGTCACAATATCATATAAATCTGAACTACCTCCTCCTCGATTAGTAATGAAACCAGCTGTGTGTGTTAATAAATGATGTACAGTGATTTTTTTCTTATCATTGGGGACATTATTAAAAAATTTGGTGAGCGAATCATTAACCGATAATTGATTAGATTCTTGAAGTTTTAAAATAGCTGCGGCTGTAAATTGTTTTGTAAGTGAGCTAATGTCCAAAATAGTATTTTCGGAAAAAGGTATATTTTTTTCTCTATTTGCCAAACCGAAAGCTTCTTTAAATAATACTTTATTTTCTGAAGCAACCAATACTACACCAGAGAAATTAGACTTAGTAACAGTATCTCGCCAGTCTTTAAACGATGATTTATCCTCAGCTGATGCAGTCGGAATGAACGTTAATAAAATCACTCCAATGTATATATATATTTTCATCTTTGAATCCTACTCCATGAGAGATGAGTATGGCTAACGCCCATTTAAGGAAAAATGTATAAAATGACGAGCGGTTACCAGAACAAGCGGCACTTTATGTATTTACAGGAATTGATGCAATCACCGATTGACAGATTTGCTCGATTAATTCATTGTAAAATCACAAATATCTAAGGACTCACTTATGCTGTCAATGCGGATCGCCACTATTGAGCAAGATACTGGATGTCTTGCCGAGCACAATTGTGCAATGGCTTATGAAACAGAAGGCAAAATACTTGATCGTGATCAGGTAACTAAGGGAGTCTGTGGGCTGTTTGAAAGGCCTCAATTTGGCTTTTACTTAGTTGCCGAAGACAATGGTTTAGTAGTTGCCAGTTTAATGGTGACCTATGAGTGGTCCGACTGGCGAAACGGCTTATTTTGGTGGATTCAGTCCGTTTATGTGAACAAGACGCATCGAAGGAAAGGGATTTATCGACAGATGTACAAAGATTTGAAGTTACGTGCTAAGAGTCAAAAACAACCTGTTTGTGGGTTTAGATTATATGCTGAGACAGAAAACCTGAATGCCCATAAAACATATGAGAGCTGTGGGATGCGTACCTGCGACTATATTATGTTTGAGGAAACTATTCTTTAAGCTGGATAGAGGCGACTTACAAGCACAGGAACAGCCGTTTCTACTCGCAGTATTCGACATCCTAGATGTACTTGAGAAAACCCAATGCTCGCTAGCTTGTCCACTTCATAGCTGCTAAAACCACCCTCTGGACCTATGGCTAACGTACCTGGTTGCTGCAGATTCATAGGGCAGGGCTCAGGGCTATTTGGGTGAGCCACTATTGCTTCAGTTCCGTTGATAATTCTACTTAGTTCATCCTCTACAAACGGCTTGAATAGTTTTCGAATATATACTTTGGGCATAATGGTATCTCTTGCTTGCTCGAGCCCAAGAATTAATTGTTCTTCGATTGCCTCTTCTGTAAGTAAAGGTGATTGCCAGAAGCTTTTCTCAACTCGATGGCAGTTGACTAAGTAAAGCTCTTTTACTCCCATAGACGAAATAGATTGTAGAACACGACGTAACATCTTAGGTCGTGGAAGCGCCAAAACTAGTATAAGTGGCACGCTAAGGGGTGGAGACTTTTCTAGGGTAACCCTTAGTGTTGCACTGCGTTCATTTAGTGCCAAAATAACGCCTGTGCCTATCATGCCATCAAGCTGTCCTACCCTTATGGAGTCTCCAATAGTACATTTTTTAACGGATATAAGGTGTTCAAGCTGTCGTCCAGCAACGGTTGCAAGGTTATGTTTAATGTTTTCAGCTTTTAGGATTAATAAATTCATAAACAAATTGTATTCTATATCATTGGTTGCAGATACCGTAGTCTATCGTGATCACGTGAATACTTGATAAGATTGTTATGCAAGTAGATAATGAATTTGCTGTGGCTGATTTGTGAAGATATCTGTCATAGCCGATAATTCTTTTAAATACTAATTAACCAAATAAATAGCCGCGTGTCTATGAATTATAAAATAGGGGTTCCTTGTGACCAATAAAATACCGAGAGATAGTGATAACGACTACACCGAAGAGATGGCTGCCCAGAGGCGTGACTTTGCCCGGAAAGTCACATCTTCCGATTTAAAAAATATTGGTTATTATTCTGTTGATCCAGCAAATACTGCAGGAAATATTGAAAATTTTATCGGTGTAGCGCAGGTGCCTATCGGTTTAATGGGGCCGTTGTTAGTTGATGGAGAACATGCGCAGGGTGAATTTTTTGTTCCTATGGCCACAAGTGAGGGAACTTTAGTAGCAAGCTATAATCGTGGTGCAAGATTACTTCGTGAGGCGGGTGGTGCTAAAGTTACCGTAGTGGACGACGCAATGCAACGCGCGCCAGTATTTATTTTTTCAGATGCTAGAGAGGCTCGAGACTTTGGTGTGTGGGTTGAAAATAATTTTGCAAAAATTGCTGAGCAGGCTGAGACGACCACTTCATCAGGTAAATTACGCGATATTCAGCAATTTTCCGCAGCTCGAATGCGCTATCTTCGATTTAACTACACTACTGGGGATGCGGCAGGTCAAAACATGGTAGGTAAAGCCACCTTTGTGGCTTGTGAGTGGATAAAGGATAATTATCCGGGAATAGAGCGCTATATGCTGTCTGGCGCAATGGACACTGACAAAAAACATTCGCAACTAAACACACTTTATACCAGAGGGAAACGTGTGGTTGCTGAGGTTACATTGCCAAGTGCATTGATTGAAAAAGTCATGGGCGTGTCTGGAAATGCGTTATTTAAAGCCCGTGCGATTAACCAGGTAGGCGGTCTTTTAGCGGGTTCAATTAATACTGGTGCTCATTCAGCCAATGGTATAACGGCTACTTTTATTGCCATGGGTCAAGATGTAGCTAATGTTGCAGAATCTTCCGCAGCAGTAGTCTATGCAGACCTTGATGACCAAGGAAACTATTATTTTTCGATTACTATTCCATCGTTGATCGTAGCTACATTCGGTGGTGGTACAGGTCTGCCAACGCAAAAAGAGTGTCTTGAAATGATTGGATGCAGTGGATCTGGAAAGGTTCGTAAATTAGCAGAAATTATTGGTGCCACAGTGTTGGCAGGAGAGTTATCATTAATGAGCGCTGTGTTGGCTGGTGATTG
>JAQWYJ010000122.1 GCA_029254005.1 Porticoccaceae bacterium
AACTAGAGTTCATTCTAGAGTTCATTCTAGAGTTCATTCTAGAGTTCATTCTAGAGTTTATTGCTGACAAGCTGAAGTTATTAGCGTGTCTAGTGCTCTAGCCTCATTACATTGTTTGATAATGCCCATCCTCTGATCGAGTATATTGTCCGCCAATGGTATTAGCGGTTCGTCAAGAGCCCCCTAGCTTGGTCTCTCAGCTGCGCAAAGATTCGAAAGCCGACACCAAAGAAATCGTCTCATTAATTTCTCGACGGTTAAAATTGATGTTAAGTCAATGCCACGCTCCTCTTCAACAGTGTTGGGTTACAGTGACAAAAGCCAGCCATAGAAGCCATGTTTCTTTAGTATTACACTGTACTTTGTTGAGTCAAAACAGAGAGAATTATGTTTTACCATTACTTCGCGACTTTTCAGAGTGCTTATAGCAGGTTCTGTAGATTTAAGATTGGGCGTGCCAACTATTGCAACTAGAAGAGTTTTCCGTAGCCATCGTCGATCTATTGTCTTGTGGTTGACTTCGTTGTTACTGTCAATATATTTTAGGTGATCGTGTTTTATTCCAAAGAATCACTGCTTCGAATGCCGGAAATAATTCTGCAGGCATTGCTAATAAACAGATTTTCTGATGAAAAAAGATCAATTAAGGATCTCACGTCTGAAGGTACGTCCTCAGCATTTAATGAAGGAGCTTGATCAGCTCTGGTTGCACCTACTAATAAAACGCCCATAGTTCGCACGACTTCTTGTGCACCTAGGGTACTAAGACCTAATATACTACTCGTTGTCTGCGCGATATGATTAACCTGACGAATAAAAAGTCGCTTGGAATGGATTAAGCTATCTATGGACACATTATGCTCAATAACTTGCTCTAGCCGGCCTAACAAGGGTACAAATAATGAGTCTTTCATAGCCGTTTCGTAGAGCACCGAGGCATATTCTTTATCGTTCATTATTGGTTTTAGATGACCAAGGAATTCTTCAGACCAGCGGTTTAGACTCTGATTGTACAAGGTTAAAAATACTTCCTCACGAGTCTTGAAATAGAGATATAGAGTACCCTTAACGACACCAGCTTGTTTAGCTAAATTTGCCATAGAAAACGCTTCATAACCTACCTGCCCAAAATGCGCTTCCGCAGCCTTTAATATCTGCTGGCGACGAAAATGTTTCTGTTCAGAAGTTCTTGCTCGACGTATATTTTCATTCATCTTTTTATTTATGCCTTGGTCTTATCTCTTTTGTAGTGCCTAAAGGGAGGTAATAGCTTTGCGCGTTTAGCAATATCAAATTATCCAACGTAGTGGGTGTTACTTCGTTTTTGTATGACTTCAAGCGTCCATTCTTCAACTGCATAATGATCACCCATACCAATCAAATAAACATTATTGACAGTATTGAGTACTCCCAATGCAGCCACTGACATTAGTCATTAAGTTTACATCCCTAGATCGACATTCAGCGGCGGCGTTTATTGTCCCACTTACAGTTTTGGAGTCACGGAGCAGTATACTGACGTCTCGGTTAACTCGAATATTAGCAGACGCTAAATATGCCGTAACAGAACTTTCTCTAAAGCAGCGTCGGTAATAGTGTTAGATGATTTTTTTACTGCATACTTATCTCATCTTTTCTCTAAATTTTAAGAGTACCGGCACATTAAATAACTGACCAGCGGTCACTGCAAGTAATATTTGACTCCCAACGACTGTTTTACCTGCTTTTAATGACCAGTATCTGTGAAATACTTAGAATTATACCTAGAGAGTGTTTAGTTAATATTATTTGTTTAACATTTCTATTTGTAGTGTAGTTATGATTTGCTACGAGTAGAGACTAACCTTGCTCGACAACATTAATTAAGCCGGCATGTTGGGTCACTATATCAAGGGTCCAATGTAGAACTCTTACAGCAACATTGTTCGTTTGATTGTGACTAGATAAAAATTGATTTAAAATTTTGATGTTAGGGCTTTGATTTTTGTTGTCATCGTTGATGATTAAGACACCAGATTGAAATGGTTTTGTCATCTACTAACCTATTGGCGTATATGGTTTACTTATCAGTCAGGGGTCGGGAAATAGCATGTTTGAATTGTTCAAGAAACGCAACTTTTCACTATTTTGGTTTGGCGAAATGGCCTCTGTAATAGGGGATCATATCAGTTTGATAGCCTTTCCTTGGCTAGTTCTGCAAATGACCGACAGTGCTGCATTGACTGGATTAGTGTTTGCAGTTCAAGGTATCCCCCGTGCTGTTTTGATGCTTGCCGGAGGTGCATTGGTTGATCGAACGAGCCCCCGCATGGTAATTCTTATTACCAACGCATTAAGAATGGTGCTGGTTATGTCTCTGGCCTACATGATTTATATTGATGTTGCCCAGGTAACCACCGTGTTTATACTTGCCTTTGCTTTTGGTATAGCAGATGCATTTTTTTATCCAGCCAGCATTTCAATATTACCAAGTCTTGTGACCAGAGACGAGTTACAAGCTGGTAATGCTGTTATTCAAACAACCCTTCATCTAGGTATGACCATTGGACCGGTCTTAGCTGCATTTATTATTGCTGGAGAGGTGTCATCAATTAGCCAACACGGTATCAATGATAACTCCCAGAACAGTTATGATTTAGATCGTGCGGGTTTGGCCAGAGCTTTCTTTGTTGATGGCTTGACTTTTTTCTTGTCTTTTTTGACGCTTTTGTTCGTTCAAGTAAGACCTCTAGAGGATCAACCTGATGAGCCATCAATGTCACTATACAACGAGATTAAGACGGCGATTCTGTGGGTAGTTTCAATTCCAGCGGTTCGGCTTGGGTTTTTGGGTATGGCGGTGATCCACTTTTTCTTTATGCCCATGGTCTTTGTTGGCATACCGGTGTGGGCGAAAATGCGCTTTGTCGAAGGAGCTTATGTCTACGGGTTGGTCACTGCCGCCTTCGGAGCTGGTGCTCTCATTGGCGCTATTTCTAGTGCCTACGTGTCCAGTCCGGGGGACAAGAAGCTGGTTCCTTATATGTTTTGGGCTTATGTGTTCAGTGGCTCAACCTTAGGGCTAATCATCATATATGACGCTTATTGGTGGGCTATGGCATTATTTTTTATCTCTGGAGTGTTCGAGGCATTTTTCTATGTCCACTTCACCACCTGGCTGCAAAAGTTGACCCCTGAACATTTGCTCGGTCGCGTGATGAGTGTGCTTATGCTCATGTCTATGGGCTTACTACCCATCGCTGATGCCATCATGGGCTTTGCCATAGATTTCAGTTTAGAAATTACCATGCTGGCAAGCGCTGCTCTACTGATGGTTTTTTGTACTATTGTGGCTCTTAATCCACAGTCTCGATCACTGACCCCGGATCAGCGTATGGGTGGGTAGACAGAGGTCTTTGACATCGCCCATGTTGTGGTTCTCCTTAGTCTATGGTTAAAACAGATTTAATGGCTTTCGATAGTCAAACTTAAGGTACGTTTTATGAAAGCTGCGGTAACCCGTGGGGTGGGTGGTTTTGAGCAATTAACCTATACCGAGGTTGTAATGTCGGAGCCAAACACTGGCGAGGTTGTAGTTAACGTTCTGGCCGCAGGTGTTAATAATGCCGATATAAATACACGTTTAGGTTGGTATTCATCCTCAGTAACAGTGTCTACCGAGGAGGCCAACGTTGATGATCTAACAGATCATAGACTGGAGGGAGCGAAAGGTTGGAACAGTGATACGTCATTCCCGTTGATTTAGGGAACAGATTGTTGTGGTTTGATTGTGGCACTGGGTAAGACTGTGGATCAGACACTGTTGAACAGACGTGCTTTGATTTGGTCTTGTGTTCGTAAAACAGCGTTCTTGTCTTGGCGCACCCTCTGGATGGGTTCTGACTTTGATATGCTTTTGCAGAGTATGTCAAAGTTCCGGCTACTGAGGTATTTCCGTTGAATTCCGACTGGACTGACCCGGAACTAACAACCATTCCCTGTTCCGATGCAACACTTGAAAATATGCTAAAACAGAGCTAATTTCAAGGAAGGCGAAACGGTTCTAATTACTGGAGCCTCTGGCGGTGTTAGATCCGCCGTGACAGTGCTTGCAAAGCGTCGCGGAGCGAGTGTTATTGCCGTTGGCAGTGGAAAAATTGGCTAAAATCGGCGCCTAGGATGTAGATCAGATCTATGATCCTTCCGTTGATTTGACCGCTAGTATGGGAGAGCGGCATGTCTACTTAGTGGTGGATAATGTCGGTGGTTCCAGATTTTCGAATTTGATTAAATTGCTAAAAAATGGAGGACGTTATGTCTCGACTGGTGCCGTCCCTGGACTTATTGTTGAATTCGATATGAGAGATATGTATCTCAAGGACATCACTCTAATCGGGAGTATCGCTTGGGATAAGCAGGTCTTTCCAAATTTAATTCGATATAGTTAAAATCATGAGATTATTCCGCTACTAGCTAAAGCCTTGCCGCCAAAATCCATTATCCAGGCGCAGAGAGAATTTATGTTGAGGCAATATGTCGGACATTTTGTACTAATCCCTTAATCGAAGCCATACGCTGTCTCGGCGTAGGCAAAAATATCCCTAACGGGTAAACGATATGAGTATCTTTGATCAGAATGTTTCATTGCTCAAGTATATTTCGAGCATTATCTATGCGTTCCAATAGTTTAGAAATGTCATCACCTTCATAAGCCAATCTAGCCCGTTCCTCTATCTGGTTTAAGGCAATTCTTAGTTCCCGACTTGCTTTTTGTTTTGCTGGTTTGTCTGTGCTACCCACTTGGTTTATCCAGAGAGGGGAGGTGTGAGCAAAAGGATAGCTGTCCATAGATGGCCATGAAGTGGCACCGCCATGAGCGCGAGCTGCGATCCATCCACCTTCTGGTAGATCAATTTTACCCTCAAACGTCTTCGACTCGCCTGCTGCGATATTTCCGCCTCTCCAAACCACCTCACCGTTGATCAGTAACTCGATATTTTCCACCGCCAGTGCCGAAATCACCTCAAGGGTAAAGGAATTTGAACCACTTTTTACCAAATCACCGGGTCGCGCCTTGTCCTCCAATTCAAGAAGCAGAACGGGCCCGTTGGTGACAAAGGTGCGTCCCTGTTTTACCGCGGCGATAAAGGCTCTCCAGTCGATGGTATTCTGATTTTGTTGAGCATAGACCCGAGCAGAGCCAACGGCAGGAGTACGATGAAAATCCACGAACATGTCAGTGCCGGCCATGGCCACCACAGGCCGGCCTATATTGAGCAGTCGATACCACAATTCGGAGGTGCCCAGCTCATCACTCCAGGCGCAAACTAACTCTAGGCCCACATTGTCCGACAAAATCGCATCGGGAATGAATTCCACGGGAATACTGGAGGCCCTTTTATAATTAAATGGGTTGACGTTATAGGCCACCGGGTGAACGTAGGTGCCAATGCTGTCGTCAAAGGAGTCAACAAAATCAAATACCGTTGAATTGGATAGATTACCGTTGTTGAGCTTAGGGTACCCAGGACCCCAAAACCAGGGAAAATAGAATTCTGTGGGCCCAACTACACCGATGTGGCCATGAAAATGAGACCTCACTTCTTGGGCAAATTTAACCAGAGCGCCGCTGGTAGTGGTGAGCGTTTCACCCAAAAACTCTTTGTCCATCAGCCGATTGTGCAGATTGGCAGCTTGAGGTGTTGCAATGTCCAGATCCTCTCCAGCAACCAGCGGTTCAATGCCGGAAGTGACATGGCGATAGGGACCATCGTAGTTTAGATGCAGATGGAAATCGGCGGAGTGATAGCCGGCGTCGTGGGCATTCCATAGTTTGTCAATAGAGATGTCGATCTTAGTGTGCTGCTTAACCGTCACCACATGGGTCGCTGGCACGCTCATTATTCCCTGCACCGCAGTGATTGAAATCTTGCCTAGGGGTACCTGTAGTTCTATTTCGCCATCGCTATAAAAATAGTATTGGCCATTTTCTGAATCGAAATAGGTCCCCGCATCCGGACTGACCAAAGCATGACCGTCAGCATCGTGCACGGATAATCTAGCCGGGCTGATTTTATTGCCTGAGGACGTGATTATTTTTAGGGTTGCGGTTTTTTCGCCCCAATTCCAGCTTTTGACCGGCACCTGCCGAGGTGATCCGCCCAATGCAGAAACCTCCATTAGTTTAAACTGTTGCGCTGGGTCGGGTTCTGAGTAGTAAATATGCTTGCCATCATTGCTCCAGGCGGGGTCCTGCACGTAGGTTCTTCCTGGAGTGATGTTGGTGACCTGATGCAACTCATTGACATCCACAATGGTTAAATTTAAATCGTCACCCACAGCCCAATTGTAGCTCAGCAGATCCTTTTGTGGATGGATATCGAAACTGAATTGACCAGCGATGCTGTCGGTTTTGATTACCGACTGTTTGCCGGTGGTCATATGCAACGAGCGAATTTCGCGTTTTGGCCAATCCAGATGAGTGAAATAGAGTATCTTGCCATCAGCGGACACGCGGGGATTGCGGGAATGCCCATCTAAGTCGGTGATCATCGTCTTAGAATTATCGCGCAGATTATATTTCCATATATTCAATAAACCGCTCTCAGCAGAGCTAAAATACAGTGATGCGCCATCGGCAGAAAATTCTGGATCCAGATCAATGGCGGGTGTATTTATAGTTTTGGTTTTTCCGGAGGCAAGGTCTAACACCATGATGGAGGAGTCCAACCCCGAGTCGCGGACAAAGGTGAGTTGGCTTCCGTCAGCTGACCAGCGGGGTCGACCATCGATTTCACCACCGCTGGTAAGACGTTCAGCGGCACCGGTGTCTTTGTCCAAAATCCAGATCCATCCATGGGATGCAAAGGCGATTACTCGACCATCAGGTGATGGTGCCGGA
>JAQWYJ010000129.1 GCA_029254005.1 Porticoccaceae bacterium
CTATGGGCGTTCTGGGAGTATCTTCAGGTGAACAAGGTAGCCAGGGGCTTGAAAACGGAACACTTAGCAGTAAGTCAACACGCAACTATGAGATGGACCGCGCAGTGCGTCATGTCAAACGTCAAGGCGGTACAGTGGAACGAATTTCTGTTGCGGTAGTGGTGAATCCACCGGCGGCGACCATGGTTGAGGACGAAGACGGCGTTCAGACGGAAGTCCCGGGGGCGTATTCTGAAGCTGAACTTATGCGCTTTACTGATTTGGTGAAAAGTGTTGTTGGTTATGATCAAGAGCGAGGTGATGTAGTCACCATTGTTTCTGCAAAATTCGAACAACCAGAACCCATAGCAGAGTATAGCGACCCTTGGTTCGAAAACACCTTTGTGACGGGGTTAATAAAAAACATCAGTTTTGCTTTAGCATTTATTGTCATTGTACTTTTTGTGATAAAGCCAGTACTGACTTCTTATACGTCGTCTACAACACCAAATTCTGCACCAAGTTTAGCTTTCCCAACATCACCTGCCGGAGCAGACAGTGATAGTAAGACTAATGACGGTAAAACTAGTAGTACTCCATTGACATTAAGCACTGGCACTGGTGGTATCACTGAAGATATGTTGGATACAGCAAATACTTATGACAGTAAAGTAGCGCTTGTTCGTATGTTGGTTTCAGAAGATTCTGGCCGAGTAGCGAACGTTCTTAAGAAAATGATTCGAGACGCTTAAGCGACACAAGGAGTAATAAAATGGCTAAGAAAAAACAACAAGAAGCCGTACAGCTTGATCCTATGGATGAGCTAATTCAAAAAGACTACTTAATGATGTCTGGTAGTCAAAGAGCTGCAGTATTAATGCTTTTGTTGGGTGAGCAGCAAGCCGCTGAGATTGTACAATTTCTGAATCCTAAAGAGGTAAGCGCCGTCGGTGCTGCTATGGTTGATGTATCTGATTTGTCACAAGATTTGGTAAATAAGGTTCTGGATGAGTTTATTGTTACTATTAAGAAACAAACTAACCTGGGTTTGGGAACAGCAGATTACGTCAAAAATGTTCTTAAAAGAGCTTTAGGTGACGACAAGGCCGCAACAGTGCTAGGCAAAATTATGCCGGCAAGTACCAGCAAAGGATTGGAAATATTGCAATGGATGGACGCTCGTTCTATTGCAGAGATCATTGAATCGGAACATCCACAAATTTCAGCAATTATCTTGTCGGTACTTGAGGGCGATATGGCAGCACAGGTTCTTGGTTTACTGCCTGAAGAAAAATGTGCTGAAATTGTTAGGCGTGTAGCAACTTTAGACTCAGTTCAGCCCGCAGCAATGGCGGAACTTGAGGGTATTATGACTCGGCAGTTTACTAACACGTCTGCTAAATCGTCTTCTTTAGGTGGTATTGAAACTGCCGCTACCATAATGAACTTTGTGAACTCTGATTTAAGCAACGAAGTAATGGATAGCATGACTGCAAGCAATGAAGATCTTGCCACGAAGATACAAGACAAAATGTTTACCTTTGACAATCTCTCAACGGTTGATAGTAAGGGTATACAAAAACTTCTTTCAACAGTTGGCACAGATGTTCTTATGGCAGCAATTAGAGGTGCCGATGATGTTACTAAAGATAACTTCTTGAACAATATGTCCGAGCGAGCACGTTTATTATTCCTAGATGATATGGAAGATAAAGGCCCTATTCGAATTGCTGAGGTTGAAGCTGCGCAACGAAATATCATTCGAATCGCTAAGAAATTAGCAGATGATGGTGAAATCGTGTTAGTTGGTAAGGGAGACGACTTTGTCTAATAATACCAAGATATCCAACTGGCAGTTAAATGACTTTCTGCTTGCAGATAAACAAAAGCAGTCTTTTTCAACTGTTTCTTGGGGCGGTTCTGATGACTCAAGCCAACAAAATAGTTTTAAGCTCTGGGCGCCAAAAGAGATAGGCGCTTTAGAAGAGCAATTAGAGGAGATTGTCGATACAAGAGATGCACTAAAAAGTAATGAAAAACTTCAGGAGGAAGACGCTCAGGCTGATATTGAGTCAGAACCAGCGGCTGAGATGTTTACCATAGACGTTATAAAAGATGCTCAGACTAAATCTTTTCAGGAAGGACACAACAAAGGTTATGCCGAAGCTGAACAAAAATTTACTGACGCTAGGGAGCTATTTGTCCAACTTGCCAATAGTGTTGAAGCTGCACAGCGAGATCCTGCCGCATTTTTTGCGCCGCTAAAGCAACTATCTCTTAGCATGGCTCAGCAGTTAGTGCGTGGAGAGCTGAGCAGTTCATCAGCGGTTATTGAAAGGCTTGTCACTGAGGCACTAAAAGATATCGAGGTTCAGGGCAATATGCCGACTGTATTAATTCTCAACCCAATGGACATGCGATTAATTGAGCAACATTTGACTAAAAATCAACCACAATTAGTGCTGCGTGAGGATCCTTTACTACAAAGAGGAAGTATTAAATTAACCTTTGATAATGCATCAATCGAAGACCTGATGGAAAACAGGTTGGCCGAACTGTTCGATTCTATGATGACTGACATACCAGCCAGTTCCTCTGTTAAATCCGGTGAACTGACTAGTCATGTCCCTGTGTCAGACGAAATTGAAGGGCAATATGAACAATCTTTGCCAGAGGGCGATGGACTCAAAGATGCTGTTGATAAGGCGTTGGCTAAACAAATAAGCGAGTCAAATATTATTGATCAAAGCGCTGAGGATTCAACGCTAGGACCAAATCAAGAAGATGATGTTGTTTCAGATGGCGAGCCTACTGATGAGTGACTTTGCAGATCATGTTGCATCCTTGGTACCGCAGCTCAGGGTTGCACCGGTGGTGAGTAGCGGCCAAATTGTTCGTGTGGTGGGATTAACCTTAGAAGCTAAGGGTGTAGTGGCGCCATTGGGAGCCTATTGTCAGGTAGAAAACTCAGACTCTGGGGCCTTTATTGACGCAGAAGTTGTGGGCTTCCAGGCAGACCTTTTATATCTTATGCCGTTCACTGATCCAAGCGGTATCGGGCCTGGTGCTAAAATATGGGTACGTTCTAAAAACTCCAAAATGCCTATAGGTCGACATATGTTAGGCAGAGTAGTAGATGGTTTGGGTCGTCCTATCGATGGCCAAGGGCCTATTCAATATGATGCCCATCTCTCTTTAGAGGGAGAACCAATCAACCCTATGGAGCGGGGACCAATAGAAAATATTTTAGATACGGGCATTAAGGCTATCGATACATGCTTAACTCTCGGACAAGGACAACGTATTGGTTTAATGGCTGGTTCAGGTGTTGGTAAAAGCGTCCTGTTAGGTATGTTGACACGTAACACAGAGGCAGATGTGGTAGTTATTGGTTTAATTGGTGAACGCGGACGCGAAGTACAAGAGTTCATTCACCAAACATTGGGGCCTAACGGTCTGAAAAAGGCGATTGTTGTTGCATCACCTGCGAACGAGTCGCCGGTTGTGCGTTTGAAGGCGGCAAATCTTACTCATTTGATTGCAGAGTATTTTCGTGATCAGGGTAAGAATGTTTTGATGCTCTGTGATAGCTTGACAAGGGTAGCTCACGCGCAACGCGAAATTGGGCTAGCTATTGGTGAGCCTCCAACTGCTAAAGGATATCCTCCCTCAGTCTTTGCGCTTCTGCCAAAATTGATTGAAAGAGCAGGTGTAGGGCGTAATGGTTTTGGTTCTATTACGGCAATTTATACTGTCTTAGCCGAGGGTGATGATCGCTCAGACCCGGTCATTGATATGGCTCGTGCGTCCTTAGATGGTCAAGTAATGTTGTCTCGGCAGCTTGCTGACGCAGCACATTACCCAGCGATAGATCTGGCTGGATCTATATCAAGACTGATGAGTAGTTTATTGACTTCTGAACAGCAAACTATTGCGAATCGGTTGCGAAGACTATGGACGCTTTATCAACAGAACAAAGATTTAATTCAGGTAGGTGCTTATGAGCCTGGATCAAACAGCGAATTGGACTCAGCAATCAATCTGAGACCTCAAATAGAGGCTCTACTGCAGCAAAGCAGTGATGTCGCAGTTACCATGCGACAGAGCCAGCAATTATTACAACAGTTAATGGAGTAATGAAAATGGAAAGTAGAGTGACGCCCGTTTGGGATATTTTAGTATTAAAAGCCAATACTGCGCGTCAAAGCAAGCAGCATGCTTTGGACAAAGTTAAGAAAATTAAGCTTCAAACTATTAGTCGTCAGAGCAAAGTAGATACTCTGTTAAAGGAATATCAAGATCGGATGGAGGCTATGCAGGAGGGCTCACATAACTCGGCTCAGGCGGAAAACCACAGAAATTTTATTTTTCAGCTAATGGATATTCAAAATCGTACTAGCACCGAACTAGCGGGAATTGAGGCAGATGTCGTAGAGGCGCGTAAAGCACTTTTAATAACAGAACAAGAATGCTTGAAAGCAGATTATTTAGCTAAAAGGAACAAAGATAATCAAATGAACGCATTACTAACACGTGAAGCGAGAGAAAATGACGCTCAAGGGATGATGCAGTTTAATATGAAATAAAGAGGTGAGTGCCAAGTAATTATTGGCACGTTTATTGCATTTTCAAGCTATGAGTAATGATTTAGATACGGAGAAAACAGAGTATGGTTGGACAAATCACCTCCATCCTAAGCCAGAATAAGACGCCTGACCTAGCTAATAGCCCAGATAGTAAAGAGGCAGAGCACAACGATTCTTCGCGTGAGCAAGGATTTGCGGGTATCTACCATCAAAACATAGATGCGCTAGATGCGGCAAAAAGTGGCATTGATCTGCCATTTGAAGATCAAGCACCTGTAGCTAATACTACTTCTTTTGATGGTTTAGAAAGCAAGACTCTAAGAGGAGGTACCGCTCTTATATTAGGTGGACTTGAGCCGTCTCAAGAGGGTCTCGCAGAATATGCAAAAGCTCAGGGGATAGATGCGGAACTTCTATCTTTACTGATGTCTGATGTACCCTCAAAGCCCGATAACTTCTCATCGATAGCAAATAACGCAAAAGCAGGAACTGACTTAGCGGCTCTAGGGTCAATGAGTAAAGGTTCTGCCCAGGTTAATTTAGAAGGTGCGACTAAGGTTGCTCAAGCTAGACCCACGATAGACAAGAGCACTACTGCAGATATCGTTGAGAGTGGCGATCTGTTAGGGATAAAGAGACAGGCTTTAGGTGATACTGCTGCGAGTCTTGGTTCGATGAGTAAAGGTTCTGCCCAGGTTAATTTAGAAGGTGCGACTAAGGTTGCTCAAGCTAGACCCAC
>JAQWYJ010000130.1 GCA_029254005.1 Porticoccaceae bacterium
GTATGGGCGGCATGATGTAACCATCATGTAGCTATTTCATTCGCATTCAATGCGTCTCAAAATCCTGCAAGTCTCTGATTTGCAGGATTTTTTAATCCCTTGTCTTTTCCTTTTATGTAAGCTCAATGACTAGCGAAGCCTTAAGGATACTTTGTGGACATCGCTTATCGTAGTATTTTTGCAGTAAAACCGGACGTAGTTAGTGAGGAACTCCCAGTAGAAACTAGAGCGATAACATAAAGATTAACCACTATTTTGTTGTTATCATAAGGGAAAGCTTGGGGAACCTGCTATCGTGGCATAGGGTGCTGTCTCAGCTCGAAGACTAAAACAATATCAGAATATAAAAAATCACCTACAGGAACTAATGTCATGTCAATAGCAAAGTATCTCGTTCTCGCCAGCTTTGTATTTCTTGCTCACACGTGGTCACCAGAGGCTGTTGCAAAGGAGACACCCGAGAACCCACTCGCCAGTATTCCTTTACGAAACATTGGTCCTGCGATGATTTCTGGAAGAATTTCTGATTTCGCCGTTAACCCCAAGCATTCAAATGAATTTTATGTCGCTACGGCATCGGGAAACCTGTGGAAGACCTCCAATAATATGACCACCTGGATGCCTCTGTTTGAAAAGCAGGGTGCCTATGCCATCGGTGTTATCGAAATGGCGCCGTCAAATCCCAATGTGTTGTGGCTGGGGTCAGGTGAAAACAATTCCCAACGCTCTGTTGCCTACGGTGATGGTGTCTATAAGTCGAATGATGCTGGCAAGTCTTGGACCAACATGGGACTGAAGAACTCGGGCCATATATCTCAAATTTGGATTGATCCCCAAGATTTGAATCATGTATTGGTGGCCTCTCAGGGTCCACTGTGGAGCAATGGTGGAGATAGAGGGCTGTATGAAACCACCGATGGAGGCACGTCTTGGCAGCGCATTTTAGACATCGATGTGTACACGGGAGTCAACGAATTTGTGGTGGATCCTGCAAACCCCAATAACATTGTCGCCAGCAGTTATCAGCGTCGCCGACATGTTTGGACGTTGATCAACGGGGGTCCCGGTAGCGGTATTCACAAGACCACCGATGGCGGTAAAACCTGGTCACAGATTAAGACGGGGTTACCTACAGACAATATGGGTCGCATCGGCTTGGCCATGGCGCCCTCTGCCGCCGATATGTTGTACGCCATTATTGAGTCAAACGATAAGGATAAAGGCGTTTACCGTTCGCAAGACTTCGGTCAAACATGGGAAAAACGCTCTGGACATATGACCACGAGTCCGCAGTATTACAATGAATTAGTCGTCGACCCAAAAAATGCTGAACGGGTCTATTCCCTCGATACGTTTACTAAGGTTTCAGAAGATGGTGGAAAATCGTTCCAGCCATTGTCCAATCAGTTTCGTCATGTTGACGACCATGCGCTGTGGATAGATCCGAGCAATACCAAACACCTAATCATGGGTGGTGATGGCGGTGTCTACGAAAGTTGGGACCGTGGCCAAACCTGGCGACACGCGCAAAACTTGCCTCTGGGTCAATTCTATCGCGCGCAACCGGATAACGCAGAGCCGTTCTACAATGTCTGCGGTGGCACCCAGGACAATAATTCATTGTGCGCGCCTTCGCGCACGGATGTGGTTCATGGCATTACCAATGCCGATTGGAACATTGTCATCGGTGGCGACGGTTACAAGCCTCAAATTGACCCCAATGATCCCAATATTATCTATGCGCAGTACCAGTACGGCGGTTTAGCCAGATACGACAAACGCACCCGCGAACGTGTCTCAATTACTCCTCATCCAACCATGGGCGAGAATGCTTACAAGTGGAATTGGAACTCTCCCTTGCTGTTGAGTCCACACAGCTCCACGCGGCTTTTTTATGCTGCGGAAAAGGTCTTTCAATCAGATGACCGCGGCGAAACCTGGCGAATTATTAGCCCCGACTTGACTCGTCAAATTGATCGCAATGAATTAAAAGTGATGGACCGGGTGTGGAGTGTTGACACCATCGCTAAAAATGCGTCGACGTCTATGTATGGTTCGATCATAGCACTCAGCGAAAGCCCCTTGAGGGAAGGATTACTGTACGTGGGATCTGACGACGGTCTGATCAGTGTCTCAGAGGACGGTGGCGACAATTGGCGCACCGACGATAGCTTTAGAGGCGTGCCCGACATGTCTCTGGTGGAAGATATTATTGCATCTTTGCACGATGAAAATGTCGCTTATGCGGTTTTTGACAATCACAAAAAGGGTGACTACAAACCCTATGTCCTGAAAACTACCAATAGAGGCAAAAACTGGAAGCTCATCAGTAACGATTTGCCGGAATGGGGTTCAGCCCACACCATAGCCGAGGATCACATTGACCCCAACCTTCTTTTTATCGGCACTGAGTTTGGCTTGTTTTTCAGCCAAAATGGCGGTGAGAATTGGACGAAAATGACTGGTAAATTCCCAACGATTTCAGTGCGTGATGTTGAAATTCAGCGCCGAGAAAGCGACTTGATCGTGGGAACTTTTGGTCGAGGTATTTATATCTTGGACGACTATTCACCACTTAGAACCGGTCAGGCAGACCTGCAAGAGCGTGAAGCGACCCTGTTTGATGTGAAAGATAGCTGGCTTTACTTGCAGGGTTATCAATATGGTGGTGAACGTAAAGGTTCCAATGGAGACGCTTTCTTCAGTGCGGATAATCCAGCCTACGGCGCGGTATTTTCCTATTATTTGAGAGACGGCTATCAAACGATGCAACAACAGCGACGTAAACAGGAAAAAATGGCTGAAAAAGACGGCGGTGATACACCCTATCCAAGTTGGGATACCCTGCGCAAAGAGGACCGAGAAGAGGCGCCCACTGTATTTTTAGAAGTGAAAGATGCCAACGGGATGGTAGTTCGACGTGTTGACGCAGTGGCTAAAAAAGGGTTACATCGCGTTGCATGGGATATGCACTATCCCTCATCGGCGCCGGTGAAGCTATCAAAGCCCTCTGGCTATGTGCCACCTTGGGCTGTCCCTCCAAAGGGGCCTATGGCTCTTCCAGGGAAATATACAGTAACACTTAAAAAGCGCCAATTTGGTGAAGTGTCAGTACTTTCTGAAGCGCAGCCATTCAATTTAAACCTGATGACTAACAGCCCTGAAATAACCACTGACCGGGTTGCCTTGTTAGCCATACAAAAACGTGTTGCCAATTTACTCCGTTCCGTGCGAGGGGCCTCAAGGGCACAGGCACAAATTAAGGATCGAATTAAGCATTTAACTGCTGCTATCGACTTAACGCCGTCCTCGACCGAACAGCATGCCCAGACGGTGCGTGTTTTGATAGCTCGTGTGGCGCAATTAAGTGTGCTCTTAGATGGCGATGACACCGTTCGTGCCCGTCAAGAGCCGGTGCCTTGGTCGGTTTCTGGCCGTACCTCCAGTTTGTACTATGCGATCACTGGCAGTCAAAACAGAGTGTCAGGCAACCACCTTGCCTCTTTGGATATTGCCGAGGCTGAATATACTCGAGTAGCGGATCAACTCAAGATTTTACAAACTGCGTTGACTGCACTTGAAGTTGAGTTAGAGGCGATAGGCGCGCCATGGACGCCGGGGCGCATTCCCAGTATCGACTAGGAAAAATTCGGGACTGCCTTTTTTGAGGTGGTCCTGAATAAAGAATATCGAGAAACAAGTATGACCTCGAACAGCCTTCTTTGTCTGATGTTGCGTCAACACGACTTTTTTGGTGAATAGCGAATAGTCAGTTTCTTGCTGTCTTATGGTGAAGTTGTGGTAAAAATCGTTGCATTTGTTGAGAGTTAAATTGAGCAAAGCCGAGGTAACTCGTCGGATTTTTTTACATCAGTCTTTCTGTAATGATACTGACAATAATATTTGGATGACTCGGATCTGCCGTCGATAAAAATATCTTTGATGCTTTTATCTTTGTACTAATATCAGCGTATAATTTACCAAGGTTAAATTTATAGGCAACCACAGGGCGTTTAGCGACACAGGAATAGAGCATGGAAAAAAAACCAAGACCCCCAATTACCGCGCAGCGCGATGACATGATCGGTCGTAATATTGGTGGTTCCCGAGGCGATGCCACTGCGTCTAAAACACGCTCTAATTCGTCGCCCAATACAATCGGTTCTGGTGGTAATAATCCCATCGTTATCTTGGTATTGGTCGGCTTGACTGCCGCGGTTGGCTTTGGATGGTTACAGTACCAAGATTTATTAAAAAGACACGACAGCTTGCAATCTCGTTTTGATTTGCTTGAATCACGATTAAGTAGCACCGACGAGTCAGTGACGCAGTCCGGTGCCGCCATGCAGCTAAATATCAGTAAAAACAAAGATGAATTGAAAAAGCATTGGAGTGAAATTAGAAAACTATGGGGTGTGGCTAACGATATTAATAAAACCAAGATTGCTAATAATAAAAAAGATATTGCGTTTTTGGTAAAGCAGCGAGCTGCGCTTGATAAGTCAGTTAAAGCATTGACCGCTAAAATTGATAAAAATACCTCCTTAGCTAGCGATGTAGGCGTGAATTACTTAGCCCTAACAGAAGAATTAGAGACCCTCAAACAGGGTGTTAGACGTTACTCTGATCAGCTCAATCGATTAAAAGCCGCGCTTGCGAAGACTGACAATGTACTAACGGGTAATGTTGAGGCAATTAGAGCCATGGACAGTTTTCGACGAAAAACAACACAACAGATTTATGACTTAGAGCAAAGGACGGTTCCAGTAACCTCGGTATTACCGACGGAATTGCCGGCATCAGAGCTGTCTGGGCCCTAGCGAGTTAGCTATACTACTAAGGTTATTTAAACGTATTAACAGTGATTAGGTAGCTATGGCTAACTCGTTTTACTGGCATGATTATGAAACCTTCGGGGTCGACCCATCAAAGGATCGGCCGTCTCAGTTTGCTGGTCTGCGTACTGATGAAGATCTCGAGCCCATTGGTGAGCCGTTGGTTATCTATTGTCAGCCGCAAAAAGATATTTTGCCATCACCAACCGCCTGTCTGATAACTGGCATTACTCCGCAATTGGCTCTAGAAAAAGGGCTGCCTGAACCGGCATTTATTAACCTGATTCATCGTGAACTTTCTCAGCCAAACACCTGTGGTGTCGGCTATAACAGTATCCGCTTTGACGATGAAGTTAGTCGTTATTGTCTGTACAGAAATTTTTATGATCCGTACCAACGCGAATGGAAAAATGGCAATTCACGGTGGGATATTTTAGATATGCTGCGCTTGATGCGTGCACTTCGTCCTGAGGGTATTGAGTGGGCAGACCATGAACCGGGACGGCCAAGCTTTAAATTGGAGCATCTAACTGCGGCGAACAACATAGCCCATGAAGCTGCTCATGATGCGCTATCTGATGTTACAGCGACTATTGCTATGGCAAAATTGGTCAAGCAGAAACAGCCTCGATTGTTTGATTATGTAGTTAATAATCGCAGTAAGAAGGTAGTGAGTCAGATGCTTGACCTTACTCAAAAAAAACCATTTTTTCATGTCTCAGGGATGCTCTCTGCTGAGCATATGTACGGGGCGATAATGATGCCGTTGGCACAGCATCCTACCAATGGGAATGGTATTATTTGTATGGATTTATCCGCGGATCCTGCACCTCTCTTGAACCTTGATGCTGAGGCTATTTATGCCTTAGTATTTACTGCTCAGAGTGAACTCTCTAAAGGACAGGCTCGGATTCCATTAAAAGTAGTACATCTTAATAAAGCACCTGTGGTGACCACACATAAATTAATCGATGAGACTGCAGCCAAGCGCTTAAATATTGATCTTGGGCGTTGTGAGAAGCATTGGCGTCAGCTTAGTCAGGTTGACCTCTCTGATAAATTAAACATGGTATTTGCCGAGCGTTTATTTACTAAAAAGACCGAGGCAGAACAGCAATTGTATAATGGATTTATACCCAACAATGATCGTTATCTGCTTGATGAAGTGAGACAGGCAACTGCGGCAGATTTCAAACAGCAGCACTTTCACTTTGCGGATCACCGTTACAATCAGCTTTTGGTTAATTATCAGGCGCGTTACTTTCCAGAATCGTTGAATGACCAAGAGAGAGCCAGTTGGCATGAGTCTTGTCGGTGGCGCCTGTATGATGAGAATTCGGGCTATCTTACCGTACGCAGTCTGTTATCAGAGGTAGAACAGTTGCTTTTGAAAGAGGACCTGTCAGTGAAAAAACACGATATTTTGCGTGCGTTGAGGGATTGGACATTAAGCGTAGACAGGGAATTTTCTGTCACTTACTAGAGTGCTGAGTGGAAACAGGCTAGAATCCCCCACAAGCCACTTTCCCCGAGGGTAACAATTGAATTTTACTGGCGCACACATACTTTCTATTAATCAGTTTCAGCGTGAAGATGTTGATCAGGTATTTGCGGTGGCTGACACAATGGAGCCCTACGCGCTGCGTAAAAAAGTCACTAGGGTGCTGGAGGGTGCGATTCTTGGCAATATGTTTTTTGAAGCAAGTACTAGAACTCGGGTGAGCTTTGGGTCCGCGTTTAATTTGTTAGGTGGTGAAGTACGAGAGACAGCCGGTTTCGAAAACTCAGCCCTTGTCAAAGGGGAATCACTTCAGGATACCGCCAGAGTCTTATCAGGTTTTAGTGATGTAATTTGTATGCGCCATCCCCAGGCTGGATCGGTTGCAGATTTTGCCTCTGCCAGTCGGGTGCCAGTCCTAAATGGCGGTGATGGGGCTAATGAACACCCAACTCAGGCGCTTCTAGATTTATACACTATTCGAAAAGAGCTTGCGCAAAAGAATAGAGGTATTGACGGTATGAGCATTGCCATGATCGGTGATCTACGTCATGGCCGCACTGTGCACTCCCTGAGCAAGCTTTTATCGCTTTATAATAAGGTCAGAGTAGTGCTGATTTCTCCTCAAGAACTATCTCTACCTGAGGTTATTATTGAATCAATGCGCCGTTCAGGAGTCGATGTTTCGGAGTCTCATGAGCTTACTCAAAGTATTGCCAACGTTGATATTGTTTATTCCACCCGCATTCAAGAGGAGCGCTTTTCAAGCAAGCAAGAAGCCGACATTTATCGTGGTAAATTTAGACTTAATCAAGCGGTTTACACCCAATACTGTCAGCCTAATACTGTTATCATGCATCCGCTGCCTAGAGATTCTCGGGTCGATGCTAATGAACTGGATATTGATTTAGATAATAATCCTAATTTGGCGATTTTCCGCCAAACAGACAATGGGGTTTTGGTAAGAATGGCTCTTTTTGCTTTGGTCCTAGATGTAGCGGACAAAGTCGACGATTTTTCGAGTTCCGTACACTGGTACAATTCTCGGCAGAACTAATTCTGATGGCACAACACAATGTTTATAACCGGCTGATCTTATGAATGAATTTGATGATATTCGCCCTTACTACGACAGTGAAGTTCCCGCGGCTATTGCTCGGCTGACAAAAGATCCAGAATTACTCAATCTTTTGTTGTCTCGTCAATTTCCTGTTCTTTCATCCATTTTCTCGACGCTGTTTTTTGTTGTCGCTCGACCATTTTTAAAACATAGCTTAGTAAGACATAGTCGTGATGTTGTCACGGTGGATGGTTTTCAATCTCATATGACAAAACGCCTTTTGGCAGTTTTAGAGCGGACTACAGACAGCTATCATTTTTCTGGATTAAATAATCTTGATCCTGATACAGCGTATTTGTTTATGAGTAACCATCGTGATATTGCTCTTGACCCTGCCATGATCTGTTTAGGGCTGACCTCAGTAGAGAGAAATACAGTACGAATTGCCATTGGCGATAATTTGTTGAGTAAGCCATTTGCTTCTGATTTGATGCGGATTAACCGTAGTTTTATCGTTAAGCGGTCTCTTTCAGGTCGTCGAGAAAAATTGTCTGCACTAAAAAAACTGTCCCGCTATATCCGCCATAGTCTTAGCCAAGAAAATATCTCTATATGGATTGCTCAGGCTGAAGGTAGAGCGAAAAATGGATATGACAGAACTGAAACTGCGCTGTTAAAAATGCTTTCGCTATCAAAGGACGCTAATGATTCCTTTGGTGAGGGTATTGAAGAACTCAACATTATTCCTGTGGCTATTTCGTATGAGTATGATCCTTGTGATAGTGGCAAAGCTGGCGAACTCCACGCTCTGAGCATGGGTCAGGCCTACGCTAAAGATCCCTTCGAGGATCTGGAGAGCATTCAAAAAGGTTTTTTGGGTTACAAAGGAAGGATTCAGGTGACCTTTGGCACGCCAATTACTGACCAGTACGATAGCGCGGATAGCTTAGCGGCAGAAATTGATCGGCAAATTCATCTGAATTATCAACTATTCCCTACTAATATTATTGCGTGGGAAATGCAGTCAAAGGCACAGATTGGTGCTGAACTTGAGTTATTAAAGAGCCAATGGCCCGAGGAAAATTGGGCCTTGGCAGAACAAAAATTTAAAACCCATATCAGTGCTATGCCCAGAGACCACAGAGCCATCGCCATTGCTAGTTATGCTGCACCTGTTGAGAGTCAACTGCAGTACTCATCTCAGCAAGAGGCGCTTAGGCTTGCTTAATACCGCGTCTAAAGACGCCATTCAACAGGGCTATCGCCAATTTCTCAGTGCTCAAGGTTTAAAGCCACGTCTGGGTCAAAAACAAATGATTGCCGCTATTGCTAATAGTTTAAGTGACGAAGATGCAGATAAACGACTCTCTGTGATTGAAGCTGGTACAGGCACAGGTAAAACCGTGGGTTACCTTATGGCGGCCTTGCCTATTGCAAAAAATTTGAATAAGACGGTGGTGGTCTCTACAGGCACCATTGCCTTGCAAGAGCAATTGATCAGCAAAGATATTCCTGAATTGTTAGCAGCCTGTGACTGGGATTATAGCTGCAGTCTAGTTAAAGGACGCGGTCGTTATGCCTGTAATTTGCGTATGGAACAGCATCTTGACGGAATTAAAGCTAAGGATGCCGGAGTATTCTTATTCGAAGATCAAGAGCAGTTCAATCCAAATGCACAAACAGAGGCTCTCTATTTGTCAATGTGGGACGCTCTTGAAGATGGATCTTGGGATGGCGATAGAGATTCTTGGGAGGCCCATGTCAAAGATATGGATTGGCGTGCACTGACGGTTGATCGGCGTCAATGTACTGGTCGTAGATGCAGATTTATTAACCAGTGTCCGTTTTTTAAAGCGCGAGGCGATCTTGATGAAAGTGATTGTATAGTTGCCAACCACGATATTGTCATGGCCGATCTTGCTTTGGGCGGTGGTGCTATTCTGCCTGCGCCTGAGGACTGCATTTATATTTGTGATGAAGGCCATAGATTGGGTGATACTGCCATCCGGCATTTCGGTGCTGAGTGTAAAATTAATAGCACCCTTGCATGGTTAGAGCGAATACCAAAGCAATGTAAAGGTCAGACACCTATTTTTATCAAAGACACAGCGCTAATTGAGCAGTTACCGCGCATTGAGCGAGAGGCCGCGAAAATTAGTGACTTACTATCAATGGCTTATCCTCTTTTGAAAGGAGCTTTGGATTCGTCAGATGACGATGAGGGACGGTTTCGTTTTGCTCATGGCGATGTAGGTGAGTCTATCCGCAATATAGCCGCTCAAATAACAACGCACACCAGCGGTTGGTTGGGCAGGCTTGAGGTGTTAGAGGATACACTTAGTGAGGCGTTAAGTGATAAACAATATCCTGCTGCACTTTCTGATATAGAGCTGTTCTATCAGCAGGCAGGGACCTGGCTCTCTGGTGCTGAAAGGCTGTTAGCCTTGTGGGATAGACTGCATCGTGAAGTGACCGCTAATGCAGTGCCGGTAGCCTGCTGGTTAAAACTTGATGATGGATCGACAGGCAGTTTTGATATTTCAATTAATGCCAGTCCCATACAGGCTGCAGAGATTCTTCGAGAACGGCTCTGGGGCAATTGCTATGGCGCTGTGTTGACCTCGGCAACCTTGCGATCACTGGGTAACTTTAATACGCTTCAGCGCGAAACGGGAATACCCAACTCAGCTCATTTTTTATCTGTGGCTGGCGCGTTTGATTATAGTAACTCGGCGGTGCTGCGGGTGCCTAGAGACGCTGTTGAGGGCAATAGCATTGATCAGCACACTGATTATCTGATTAATAGCGTGCCCTCAATGGTAGAGGAGCGGGCAGGTACGTTGGTGTTGTTCTCATCAAAAAGACAAATGGAACAAGTATTTGATCAGTTGCCCAAGGAGCTTATTAAGTTAATTTTAATGCAAGGTCAGTTCTCTAATCGTGAGATGGTTCGTCTTCACAAAGAACGTATCGATCAGGGACGCACCAGTGTGCTATTTGGTCTTGCCAGTTTTGCTGAGGGTGTGGACTTGCCAGGTGACTATTGTCGCCACGTGGTGATTGCTAAATTACCTTTTGCGGTGCCCAATGAACCATTGCAAGAGGCGCTAGCAGAGTGGGTTGAGTCAACGGGTGGTAACTCATTTTTTGATATTTCTCTGCCATTGGCGTCTTTGCGTTTAATTCAAGCAGCGGGTCGACTACTGCGCACAGAGTCTGATACTGGGACTGTGTCTATTTTAGATAAACGTCTAATAACTAAACGTTATGGTGCTCAGTTACTCAGTGCACTACCACCGTTTAGGCAAGAACTGGGACACTGATTTCTGGGCAAGGTATGTCGCAAAAACACAATCAGTTAAAACTTCTTTTAGACGAATTAGAGATTCAGTTGAGAGATACCAATCAATGGTCAAATCAACCCTTACCGCCAGAAACTCTGATCAGTGACCAACCCTTTGCTCTTGATAAACTCAACTTTAATCAGTGGCTACAGTTTTTATTTGTTCCACGTCTACAGACGCTATGTATCGAGCAACTTGATTTTCCTCAAACTAGTAGTGTAGCGCCTATGGCCGAGGAATTTTACGCAGTGTATAAGGTCGATGGGACAAAAATAACGTCTATCCTCGCTCACATCGACCATCTGATTACGAGCGCTTAGGCTTTTTGGTGTACGTTTTCTTTTTCTTAGTTAAGGGTGCACTGCCGTCAACGACTATCTTGGGCCCTTTTGCGCGTTTAGATTTTTTGTCATTGCCAAACTCACCTTCATCAGTTTTAGCTTTACCCCTAAATACGGGTTTAGTTGCTTTTGGTGGTTCTGCAGTACGTTTGTTTTTCACATTGCGAGACAATGTTTTGTTGTCACCACGCTCTACAGGACGTTTGCGAGGTGTTCTTACGGGAGTTGAATCGTCGTTCTTTGAAGACCTTTGTGGCACATGGCTGTCACCATCGAGCCGACTGATACGCATAGGTTTTGCGCAGACTCGGACCTTTTTAAGATGATTTAAAAGTTCGCTCGGCATTCCTTCTGGAAGATCCACAGTGCTATATTCATCATGTAATTTAATTTCACCAATGAATCTACTTTCTATGTCTGCCTCGTTAGCTATAGCTCCAACGATATTACTCGGTGTGATTTTATCGTTGTTGCCAACTTCCAATCGGTAAGTAACCATGGCAATACCATCTCGATTAGCATTTGCTTCTTTGGCTTTTAGCTCTCGCTGGGGTCTATCATCGCGCTCTCTTCGCTGCTCTGAGCGCGGGCTCCGTTCATCACCCGACTGACCTCGATGCTCTTTGCGCTCACTACGATCTTTATTTCTATCTTTGCGGTTCCTATCTCTGTCACGGTTCCGATCTCTACCCGATTCCCGTTCTCTACTACTGGTTGCTACGATAGTTTCAAGCTTGGGGAACAGTGGTCGTTCTTTTTGATTATCAAAGGCTAGCGCTGCTGCCATATCAGCCATATCCAAATCATTTTCATCGGCAAGCTGTTTTATTAAAGATTTAAACTTATCTAGCTTGGGTAGCTCCATGGTTTTCAGAAGTTGCTCTGTAAACTGCTGGATGCGTTGACCACTTACCTCTTCATTACTAGGCATTGCCATTGGTTTGATGGTTTGCCGAGTAGACTTTTCTATTGATCTGAGCAAGCGATTTTCTTTAGGGGTAATAAATAAAATTGCTTTACCCTCACGTCCTGCGCGACCGGTACGCCCAATTCTATGCACATAGGATTCATTATCATAGGGGATATCAAAGTTGATCACATGGCTGATTCGCTCTACATCCAGACCGCGGGCAGCAACATCTGTTGCCACTACAATGTCAACTTGACCTTTTTTGAGTCGGTTGATGGTTCGTTCGCGAAGCGCTTGACTTAGATCGCCGTTGAGTGCCGCAGATGAAAATCCGCGTGCCTCAAGGCGTTCAGCAATATCCACGGTTGATGATTTTGTGCGTACAAAAATGATCATCCCATCAAAGGCTTCCACTTCAAGTACTCGAGTGAGGGCATCCATCTTTTGATGGCTTTTGCAAGTCACATATTGCTGCTCGATTCGCTCTACGGTTTTCGTCTTATTCTCAATGCTCACGGTTTCCGCATCACCTAGATATTTCTGGCTGACACGACGAATGGCTGGTGGCATGGTGGCAGAGAACAATGCCCGTTGACAGTTTTCTGGCGTTTGCGCAAGTATGGTCTCAACATCATCAATAAAACCCATTCGTAACATTTCATCAGCTTCATCAAGAATCAGACCGCGTACTTGACTAAGATCAAGGCTACGACGACGCAGGTGGTCAAGCATGCGGCCAGGAGTGCCTACGACTACCTGAGCGCCGCGCTTTAGTCCGCGTAACTGCCCGCCAATATCAGCGCCACCATAAATAGGCAAAACATGAAAACCTTTAATAAATTTCGCATAGCTCTGAAAAGCTTCGGCAACTTGGATTGCAAGTTCTCGCGTTGGTGTCAGTACCAGAATTTGAGGTGTTTTTTGCTTTTCATCTAAATTACTTAAAAACGGCAGCGCGAAGGCTGCGGTTTTGCCTGTGCCAGTTTGGGCTGTACCCAAAAGATTTTTCCCATTCAGTAAAATAGGAATGCTTTGTTCCTGAACTGGAGAAGGTTGCTCATAGCCTAGTTGTTGGACAGCTTTGAGTACGTGGGCAGATATACCCAGTGCAGCGAAGTCAGTGGACGACATTAATTTACCTGTAACTTGGACCTTTCAGGACCGGGGTTGAGAGGTCGCGCAGTATACGCCTAAGTTATTCATTTTTATAGTATATTTACATCTGTTTTACGTAATTGCATCAAGTGAGGCTAAGGAAGCTCTGATTAACTTAAAAAAATATCCAAATTTGCGTATTTATATTTATTTTTTTGACAAACAAACTATATTCCAGTGGTGCGCTGCCAAGCCCTGATCTAAATAATCACTATAATTTATGTGCGTCTATGCACTGACGCGTTTTTGGGTTTAAATACCCAAACAAAACACACAGAGTGAAAAAGGTCTTAGATGAGTGAGCTTCATTTAGTACGTCATGCCCAAGCGTCTTTTGGCGCTGAAAACTATGATCAACTATCCGATTTAGGACATGAGCAATCGCGTCTGTTAGGTGCTTATTTTAAGCGTAGAGAAATGTCTTTTGACGTTTTAGTGGTTGGCGATATGCACAGACACCACCAAACTATGGATGGAATTTGTTCAGGAATGGGAGGCTCCAGTACTGATCGTTTGGTGCTCTCTGGACTAAACGAGTACAATTTTGTGGATATGACGGAGGCTTACGGAAAAACCTTTGGTGACAATGCTCTGTACCAAAAGGCTATGGCTAATCCTTCAGATAAAAAGAATTTTTACCGCTTACTACGGCAAATGCTGACCGCATGGACGGCTGATCAAATTCCCGATGTACCGGAAACATGGCGGCAGTTTAAATATAGAGTTTCGCACGCGCAAAGTGAAATAAAAGCGATGGCAGATCAGGGTAACCGTATTTTGGCCATAGGGTCTGGTGGTTCAATTAGTACATTTGTTGGATTAGTGCTTGGGATTCCCGATGAAACTATATTTGATTTAAACTTGCAGTATAAAAATACAGCAATCAGTCATTTTTTTTTCAATCAGAATAAGATGAATTTGACCGGATTTAACAATATCGCCCATTTTGAAACAAAGGCGATGGAACATTTTATTACCTACGGATAATTTATTAATAAAGGATATTTTTTATGACAACAGAATTTGATATGAGCGGTAAAGTAGCTATGGTGACTGGAGCATCCAGCGGTTTTGGTGCACATTTCGCCAAATTACTGTCTGCCAGAGGTGCCAAAGTGGTGGTGGCTGCACGTCGTGTTGACCGCCTTGATTCACTGGTAGAGGAAATAAAATCTTCTGGTGGTGAGGCCGTCGCAGTGGCTATGGATGTGACAGATCCCAACTCAATCGAACGTGCTTTTGATCAGGGCGAAGCAGCTTTTGGGACCATTACCGTGGTGGCCAACAACGCTGGTGTTGCCGATATCCGCAGTGCGTTAAAAGTTGATGAAGCCAGCTGGGACCGAATGATGGATACTAACCTTAAAGGTGTATGGATTGTGGCTCAGCAGGCAGCAAAGCGCATGATTGCAGCAGGGGTAGGTGGTGCCATTGTCAACACTGCATCAATACTGGGTTTGCGAGTAGCCTTTGGTCAGTCTAGCTACTGCACCTCTAAAGCGGCAGTAGTGCAGTTGACTAAATCCTTAGCTATTGAATGGGCGAGTAAGGGAATCCGCGTCAATGCCCTATGTCCCGGGTATTTTTTGACAGAAATGACCGAAGCGGCTTTTGCTTCACCAGACAGTAAAGCCTATCTGAATTCGTCGCCGGCTCGTCGAGCGGGTGAGATGGATGAAATTAGCGGTCCATTTCTTTTGCTTGCCAGTGACGCAGGGTCGTATCTCCATGGCATCGCCTTGCCAGTGGATGGTGGTCAATCCATTGGTAATATGTAGCCGCTTTTCAACCCAATTGGTCTAGGCTTTATCCATGAGTATAAAAGATAACCGTCGTGAATATGATTTCGCCACGCTGTCCAGAGACAGCCTAGACCACTGTCCGTTTGTGCAGTTTTCTGCATGGATGGATCAGGCGATGACGGCAGGGATAATTGACCCTACGGCGATGTGCCTAGCTACTGTGGATAGCAATGGCAGACCGTGGCAACGGATGGTGCTGTTGAAGGGTGTTGATGATAGAGGTTTTGTTTTCTATACCAACCTGGGCAGTCGTAAAGCCTCTTCTATTGATGGGCACCCCGAGGTGAGTTTGCACTTTCCCT
>JAQWYJ010000013.1 GCA_029254005.1 Porticoccaceae bacterium
ATATGATTAATAGTAAACGCTACACCGGCTGTGGATGCCATGTCCGCTGGATCTGCTATTTTTTGAAAATAGGTCTTAATCGCTATTGCTAGTGAAAAAAATAAGTGATCGGCAACATACAGAACGCCAGCCCAAGTGGCATTGTCAACAAAAGCGTAGGCGGTAAAAACACAAATCAAACCGCAGTACTCAAAAGTTAACGCCTTGCGCTCACCAATTCTGCCCACCAGTGCGCCAATACGTCCCGCAAAGGCCCAGTTAAAGGCGTGATTAATCAGAAATAAGGCAGCTATATCTGACACGCTGTACCCAAATTTCTCCACCATTAAAAAACTGGCAAATACGGTAAATATCTGCCGCCTAGCACCCCCCATAAAGGTCAGCGCGTAATACAACCAATAGCGTTTGCGTAACAGCAGATGCGTTCTCTGCGGCACAGCACTGGCAAATCGAGGAAATGCCAACCACATAAAAACTGCCAACAGAAAACAACTAGCACCGGCAATAAAATAGACCCACTCATAGCTAAACAAAAAGTAACGCTGTCCCAACCACAAAGACCCGTAGACAATCAGAGATGCTAAGGACGCCACTGCGATCAACTTACCCAGTACGGCTGGTGCTTCTTCTATGGATAGCCACTGGAGTGACAGGCTTTGTTTAACGGTTTCATAATAATGGAAGCCTACCGACATAATGAAGGTAGTTAAATAAAGGCCAACAACCGAGGGAAAATAACCACTGATAGCGACACCAATGCCCAATACTGCCAAGGATAGGTAGGCAAATGACTGTTCTTTTAATACCAGCAGAACAAACACTGCTGTAAAGGCTAAGAAACCCGGTATCTCACGAACACTCTGCAAAAGGCCAATTTCTTTGCCCGTAAAAGCGGCACGCTCGATAACAAAGTTATTCAGCAGCGCCATCCAGGTAGCGAAAGCTAAGGTCATTGCCACTGTCATCAACATCAGCAAGTTTTGCGGCGTCTGCCAAGCTCGGGAGTAAGTCATAGAACACCATATTAAAAGGCTTAACTTAGGGGAGATTTATCTCCATTTTTAGCAGAAAGCTGCCAAACAATGCCTACCTGTACTATGGCAAGTCGTCAACTAGCTCCCCTTCTACCGCCTCAATAAGATCCTCACGACCAACATTGAGCGCCAACATAACCGTTGCGGCAACATAAATAGAGGAGTAAGTACCAATTCCCACACCAATCATCAGCGCTATAGCAAAATTATGAATCAATTCACCGCCGATAAAAAATAGTGCCAGTAGGACTAACATGGTCGTCACAGAGGTGTTAATTGTTCGCCATAGTGTCTGGGATAGGGATTCGTTGATGACCTCAATAGGAGACGCTTTTCGTATCTTACGGAAGTTTTCACGAATACGATCGGATACTACAATGGTATCATTGAGTGAGTAGCCCACCACGGCCAATACGGCGGCAAGCACGGTAAGGTCGAACTCTAGGCGCACCAAAGAGAATATCCCCAACGTAATAATAACATCATGTGTCAAGGCTAGAACTGCACCGATAGAAAACTTTAGTTGAAACCGAATAGCAACATAAAACATGACTACTACAAGTGCCGTGAGCATACCAAGACCACCGTCTTCGCGGAGTTCCTCACCAATTTGAGGACCAACAAAGTCAACTCGCCTCAAGTCTATCGATTGGTCTTCGGACTGCAAGACCTGAACTATTTGTTCAGCAATTTTTTCATCAGGCTCACCCTGAAGACGAATTAGTACATCCGTATCAGAACCAAAATGTACTACCACAGGGTTTTCAAATCCTGCACTCTCAAGTTTCTCTCTGAGCTCTGAAACATCCGCAGGCTGCTCATAACCTACCTCAATCTGAGTGCCACCAGAAAAGTCTAAACCCAAAACCAAGCCTTGGCTAGAAAGAGACCATACCGAAAGGCTTAATAATAATACTGACAAGACTACCGCATATTTGCGAATACCCATAAAGTCATAAATTTTTAACTGTGTCATTTTTATTCCCTAAATCCAAAGCTTTTCGATTTTTCGGCCACCGACCACCAGGTTTACAAGTCCACGCGTCATAACAATGGAAGTAAACATTGAGGTTAAAATACCTATAGATAGAGTTACTGCGAAGCCCTGCACAGGCCCTGATCCGATAATAAATAAAATTAATGCCACAATTAGGGTAGTGATGTTGGCATCTAGAATGGACACAAAGGCTCTATCATACCCCGCACTAATTGCACTCTGAACTGTCGCACCACTCTTTCGCTCTTCTCGAATTCGCGAAAATATGAGCACATTTGCATCGACGGCCATACCTACTGTTAATACAATTCCGGCAATCCCCGGTAGAGTTAAAGTCGCGCCCAGTAATGACATAAAAGCTACAAGTAACAGTAGATTCATCACCAAGGCAACATTAGCCGCCAAGCCAAAGGCACGATATATAACTACCATAAATAATAAAACAAGGACCATGCCGACGGTAACAGACTTAACACCCATATCGATATTATCAGCACCCAAAGAAGGGCCAATAGTTCGCTCTTCGACAATATACATAGGCGCTGCAAGGGCACCTGCTCGCAATAACAGAGCTAATTCAGAAGATTCACGCTGGCCATCTAGGCCAGTAATTCGAAACTGTTTACCCAGCTGCGCCTGCACCGTCGCCAAACTGATGATGTGTTTTTCCACAAAAGCGACCGGCGCTATAAGCATCTCACCTTGTTCATTAAGAGATTTTTCTAATTTGGTTTTGTACTCAATAAATAGAACACCTAATCGCCGGCCTATGTTGTCTCGAGTTGCATGGCCCATCTGCCAACCACCCTTAGAGTCAAGGGTAATGTTAACTTGAGGCCGCCCATTCTCATCAAAACTGGCTCTTGCATCAGTAACATTTTCACCGGTAATTACCGCTTTTTTCTCAAGCATGGCATCAGGGCCCTGGCCTCTTGGATTACGGAATGCAAAACGTTCACCTCCCTTCCCTTGAGACTCCAATCGAAATTCTAGATTTGCCGTTTTACCAATAATACGTTTGGCCTCAGCAGTATCTTGAATACCAGGCAACTCCACAACAATTCGATTTTTCCCCTGCCGAGACACTAGAGGCTCAGAGACACCTAGCTCATTTACACGATTACGTAGTGATGTTAAGTTTTGCTTGAGTGCATTATCCTCCAAAAGGCTAGTAGCAACCTCGCTAAGATTGAGAACCATAGACAATGGATTTTGACCTGGAATACTCTGAATTTGTAGGTCTCGATAATTCGCCCGTATGATTGATTTTGCCTTTGCCACCTGCTCTATATCTCGAAATTGACCGACAATCTGCGTACCTTTTAAATCAAAACTACGATAGCGAACACGCTCCTCACGAAGAGATGTCTTAATATCCTGCAAGTCACCCTCCAACCGAACAATAACCGCAGAATCCAGATCCACTTCTAGCAAAAAGTGCACACCACCGCTAAGATCAAGACCCAATTTCATAGGAGTTCCACCCAGACTGCTTAACCAATCTGGTGTAGTCGGAGCTAAATTTAAAGCGACAATATAGTCGCCTCCCATCTCAGCTTGAATGACGTCTTTGGCGCGCAACTGCAGGTTTTTATCAGTAATACGGACCAATGCACTCTCTCCATCAGCCTCACCAGAAAAGTGCTCTATATTAGCCTCATCAAGAGCACTCTCAACTTTAGCAAGAACACTTTCATCAATTATCATAGAGCCACTCTGACCGGATAACTGCACCGCAGCATCGGCAGGATAAAAGTTTGGCGCAGAATAGATAAAACCGAAACTAACCACAAACAGAATCAGTAGATTTTTCCACAGAGGGAACTTGTTTAACATGACGTAGATCGTCCTTTTATGTCCAGGTAACATTATAGCGTTATAGGTAAATAGGTATGGGCAAATTCAGGTATTTAAACCCCTAGCATCACCGATCCTCTGTTTGCGATAAAACTCATCGGCAAAGTCATCAAGTCGACCCTTGGCTATAGCTTCACGCAATTCAGCCATTAAATTTTGATAAAAACGTAAATTATGAATGGTATTAAGCTGTGCACTTAACATTTCCCCACATTTTTCTAAATGGTGAAGATACCCACGGCTAAAATTAAGACAGGTGTAACAATCACATTCTGAATCCAGAGGACTGGTGTCATGACGATGCCTTGCATTGCGAATTTTAACCACACCGGTACTTGTAAACAGATGGCCATTGCGAGCGTTGCGTGTGGGCATTACACAGTCAAACATGTCAATTCCGCGCCGCACACCTTCAACCAGATCAGCGGGTTTACCCACCCCCATAAGATACCGTGGCTTATCAGCTGGCATGTTGTCTGCCAAGTGATCAAGAATCCTTATCATGTCATCCTTGGGCTCCCCAACTGACAACCCGCCAATGGCATAGCCATCAAAATCAATATCTTCAAGGCCGGCGAGTGAAATATCCCTCAGAGATTCATACATACCACCCTGAACAATACCAAAGAGAGCTGATGGGTTGTCACCATGAGCATCTTTGCTGCGCTGTGCCCAACGCAATGACAGTTGCATAGACTCCTCAGCCTGTTTTTCAGTGGCTGGGTATGGCGTACACTCATCAAATATCATCACCACGTCACTACCCAGATCTCGCTGCACCTGCATGGATATCTCAGGATCGATGAACACCGGACTGCCATCGATGGGCGACTTAAACTTAACACCTTCCTCACTGATCTTGCGCATATCACCCAGACTGAACACCTGAAATCCCCCAGAGTCAGTTAGAATGGGCCCTGACCACTGGATGAAGTCATGTAAATCACCATGGGCTTTAACCACCTCAGTACCCGGTCGCAACATGAGATGGAAAGTATTACCAAGAATTATCTCAGCACCTATATCTTTAATATCTTTGGGCAACATGCCCTTGACTGTGCCGTAGGTACCCACCGGCATAAAAGCTGGAGTCTGTACAGTACCGCGGGGGAAAGACATCTCGCCACGACGAGCCTTGCCATCAGTGGCCACAAGATTGAATTTCATAGCACAGTTACGACTCATTACCTTATAGCCTAGCTTATGATGAGATTAAAATGCAGACACGGTGGAAACAGTGAGATCATGGAACGCTGAAGTCTTTTCACATCGGAAAAAAACTAAGACTTCGCAGTTCAACCTACTACTGAGTTAAGGTAGCGTCTTTTGCCGTGGAGTCTAAGTGATTTGACCATTACAGTCCAACTAAAATGCCGCGTCACTTGGTCAAAACACCACAATAGCTAACAGAAACTATAACTATCAAAATATCGAAGGGCTAACTATTAGGATCTTCCGGTTCGAGGACAGCCAATGTTGAAAGGTAATAAGCGTGAGCTACTATACACAGGCACGATGAATAGCTAGGTGGCCTGTCCAATCCCAATGCAACATTTTGCTGAAGAGCAGCCTGCAGATCAAAACCCTGATAGCGCATTGCATATCCAGCGGAAATCACACCGGTACGGTCTAGGCCAGCTTGGCAGTGAATAAACAAATTCGTAGGCTCTTCTGTTGCCTGTAATAGCTGACGAACCTGTAAAACTAACTTGTCAACATTTTGACCTAAAGCATTGACAAAAACAGATGCCGAAGCAATAAAATCAAAGTCCCGCAATGTATAGGTCCCTACATCAGGGTTTTGCCGATAAAACACTCTCTCAACTTTTGTATTGTCGCGACTCCAGAATCTAGATAGTAAGGAGAAACTACTTATTGAAGCTTTTTCATTGAAGGGCGCGTTTGCATCACGTGCTTGACTTGCCATATCCAAGCGCAACTGATCTTGAACAAAGTAACGCTCACACCCTTCATCACCTGCTACAGGAACACTGGATCGGAATAAAAGGTTATTACCCACTTGGTCGAGAAACTTGAGTCGCTCGGATTTGTAATAAGAAGTCATCTCAACTCTCTCCGTCCAATTTACCTTTAGTTGATCAGATAAAAGCCGACCACAATATGAGAATAGACTGGAGAGATAGGTATTGCCAAAAAATCAACTGACATGGCACAAAACTCGCGTTTATTCTAAGGAATATCAAACCGCGCCGAGGGGTTATGGCGCAAAAACATAGCATCGCCATAGCTAAAAAATCTGTAGCGCTGATTTACCGCCTCTTTGTAAGCGCTCATAATGGGTTCATACCCGGCAAAGGCGCTCACCAACATCAGCAGGGTAGATTCTGACAGATGAAAGTTGGTGAGTAGTGCATCCACCACCTTAAACTCGTAACCGGGGTAGATAAAAATATCTGTGTCACCCTCATAGGGCTGTATTTCGCCACTTTGCGCAGCCGTCTCAAGACACCGTACACTGGTGGTACCCACCGCAATAACTTTGCCGCCGTTGGCTTTTGTGGCCATCACCTTTTCACAGACGTCAGCGTTTAGCTGAAGCCACTCGGAGTGCATTTGGTGCTCTTCAATATTATCCACCCGCACTGGCTGAAATGTCCCAGCGCCAACGTGTAATGTGACAAACGCAATCTCAACATCTTGGGCTTTGATGCGCTCAATCATGTCCTCATCAAAATGAAGGCCAGCGGTGGGCGCTGCTACCGCTCCCAACTGGTCTCCATAAACCGTTTGATAGCGTGACTTGTCCGCCTCTGTGGTCTCTCGATCGATATAAGGCGGCAGAGGCATATGACCTATGGCATCCATAACGCTCAAAACCGGCTGATTAAACCTCAACTCAAACAAGCTATCCTTTCGACCTATCATCTCCGCAGAAATATTGTCTGAAAAAAAGATCAAGCTACCTACCTTAGGAGACTTACTAGCGCGAACGTGGGCATAAACAGACTCTATATCTATTAATCGTTCGACTAACACCTCTACTTTTCCACCACTAGATTTTTCACCATAAAGTCTTGCCGGAATCACTTTGGTGTTGTTAAAAATAATCAAATCACCAGCCTGAACATGACCCAAAAAGTCACTAAATCGCTGATGCTGTAACTCATCACTAACGCTATCAAGATATAGCAAACGACTGCCCTGACGTTCTTGAGCAGGCTGACGAGCAATTAACCGATCAGGTAAATCAAATTGAAAAAGGTCTCTGCGCATATGGATTAGCTACAGTGTTTGGTTATTGGCCGTCAAGGGTATAGAAAATATAGCTAAAGCGCCAAATAATTCCGGTGCAAACAGTTATTTTGTCATTCTTGAGCCGGACAAATTTAAATCAGTTGACCCTTTATTGATCACTGCTATAATCTCGACCCTTCTTGAGACTGTTTAGAGAGAATGCCAGTGTGGTGGAATTGGTAGACACACGGGATTCAAAATCCCGCGCCCTTAAAAGCGTGCCGGTTCGAGTCCGGCCACTGGTACCAAACACGAAAATCCTGCACTTTTGGCAGGATTTTTTGTTATTGGCCTTTGCTACTGGTAGGCTTTTCTGTAGCTTGGTTGTTCAATTGCGAAAATTGTGCGCAGCTGTGATAACAACGTATTAAACAAAGAGCTATGATAATGGGTACTCTAAAATAGTATTGCTTCCTTGAGCAGTGGATTTCTTGGAATCTAAAACTGTGCAAAATTCATAGATAAAATATCAACCAAGGCTTCGCTTGCGATGAAGATATCCAACAAAACCAGTGGTACCTTTAAATTACCAAGTTCTCTTCCACCTGAGGGTGCCTATCGCCTGAAGAAAGTTGCCATTACTGAAAATGGTCGCCATGAGATATGTTTTCGTGATCAGCTGAAAATATATACCCAACAGCGTTTTATGTTTGCATTTATGCATCCTGAGTTTGGCATTGATGCGGGTGCAGGACTTACCTCGTGGCACCAAGGACATATGACTGAAGAACCTCAAGAAACGCATAATGGCCCCATTAATGGCCTAAAATTTAAAATTCCTGTTGAGCCTGCGTTAGGTGGATTTACACAAACCATAGTGGGGATGACCTATGCAGATGGGAGATCACTTGACATGGTAGAGACATGGGAATCTCTTTCCCAGACCACCAGCGATTTTGATGGGCTTTGGCAATCTATAGATAACAGTGTTATCAAAACAAAAATGATTGGGGGGGGGCATTTCATCTTGCTGAAAAGGCCATTATCTGGAGAAACCTCTGATACTACATTCTGCTTTGGCAACCTAGTTATCGCTGACGACGGGCAAGCCATCGAGACTAATATGACTAGCTCGATCATTGACAGCATGAACGCATCAAGACGAATGGTCTTAACACTCGCTGATAAACACCACTTTAATCAAACAACGTTATTTGACGGCATGGTAATCAACGAAATCTATCAACGTCTTTGATAGATTCTATACGAAAGATTAATCGGTATAGTTTAGTTGACTTAACAAAGCAATATGTTCGGGACCTATGCCACAGCAGCCACCGATCACAGTAGCTCCCAATGCCTGCCACTGACGAGCAAATGCCATGTACGCCTCAGGATCTAGGTCGTCTCGAATAGTTGAGTAACCTTTATTGGCCTCAATAGTATTAGAGATAGGGCGGAATCCATTAGCATAAACACCCACATTTATCGTTGATGGTAACATAGTCACAGAAAGTTCTACCGCAGCTGCCATAACCTCAGGTTGACTACAGTTAAATAGAATCGCATCAACTTGATCATAATCTATTGCCTTTAGCGCTTCGGCTAATGACTCTCCAGAACGCAATCGCGACTGCTCTGTGGTCTGATCCTCAAGAGTCATACTGATCCACAGGGGCTGACCACAATTGGCAAACACTCTCTGAATAGTTATAACCTCCTGAATGCTCGATTGAGTTTCAGCTAGAACAATATTGGTAAAGGGTAACAAATATTTTTTGAATAGGTTAAGCCTGCTAATCGCCTCTTCCGCACGAAACTCCCCCGGCTTGTATGAGCCAAACACTGGAGGAATTCCGGCGGCCACAGTTACATCAGCTAAATTTTCGTCCTGAACTTGCCGCGCTAAGCTTCCAGCTAATGCTATAAGTTCTGCACCCTGCTCTAAAAATCGTTTATCGCCAATATGAAAGGGTACCAACGCATAGGAATTAGTTGTAATAACGTTGGCGCCTGCGTCAATAAAAGCCTGATGCGCCTTAGTAACTGCAGAAGGGTCTTCCATTAGCGCTAGCGCCGACCACTCAGGCTGCCTAAATGGCGCACCAATTTGTTTTAAATATCGTCCAATACCACCATCAAGAATCTGTATCATCAAAACTCTACCATGTTTTTTTGAGGTCGAGATGGTCTCACAGGCACAGCAATAAATCTATGGTGCCCTTTTACCATAGTCATGGGAATTGGGAATATTTATTTCATTGTTAGAAACGCCAAGAAAAGCGATTCATAGTCAGTCTAAATTTGGTCGCAAACATAGCTTGATACCTCAGATTAATTTGTCTATCTCTGATAATAATTTAGTAGCTAAATTACATTTTCTGTATTTTTAATTGTTTTACGTCATTGTGCATAGAAACCTAATATTTTAATCCATGTTTAAAATTTATCTGGTGTCTTTGCTAACAACAGAAAAATTTCGATTAATTGACGAAAAATATCAAAGAGACTTGATTAATGCGAATGAGATCAGTTATCATTCGCATTATCAATATTAACATTGGTTTTTTTACAGAGGCAAGCTATGAGTATCATCATTGGACTTAGAAATTTTCTTCTTCGTGTACTTTTTCGAATCGCTCGACCTGCTATTTTTCTAATGGAGCCTGAAAATGCTCATCATGCTTTTAAAAAAGTTGGTATATTTTTAGGAAGCAATGCTGTTACTCGTGGCTTTTCCTCTCTGCTGTGGGACTACAACCACAAAAGCCTAAACATTGAAATTGATGGTATAAAATATCGCAACCCCTTAGGCCTATCAGCAGGGTTTGATAAAGATGGGGAACTGACCAAAATTTATCCATCCATGGGCTTTGGTCTTGCCGAATTAGGTTCTTTTACTGGAGAGATATGTCCCGGGAATCCTGGGCGTCGCTTGTTTAGAATGGTTAAATCTCGGGCAATCGTCGTTTGGTATGGTCTAAATAATCAGGGTGCAGAAAAAATTGCATCGCGCTTGGCTACAGTAGACTTCGGCCGACTGCGGGTTGGCATCAACGCTGCAAAATCGAATGTGACTCCCGAATTTGAACTACAAGAGTCTATCCGAGACTATATAAAGACAATGACTTTATTCAAAGATATCGGCGACTATTACACAATTAATATTAGCTGCCCAAATACTCAGGACGGCGAACCCTTTGTTGATGGACATAATCTGGATGCACTTTTAACCGCTGTTAATACCAAGATTCGTAGCATTTCAACAAAACCTATCTACGTAAAGTTAGCCGCGGATATGTCACTTGATGAAATAGATATCATAGTGGATGGTTGTGTAAAACATAATATGGACGGTTTTGTTCTTACCAATCTAGCCAAACCTGCACATAATACTGAACACATCCCCGAGGAATATCCAACCACTAAAGGCTTGCTGCCCGAGGGTAAGGGCGCTATGAGTGGTCTGCCACTGCAGCGAATCTCAACAGATGTGATTCGCCATGTGTACCGCCGTACTGGGGGTACTAAAACACTTATTGGTGTGGGTGGTATATTTACCGCCAAAGATGCCTATGAAAAGATCACCTCTGGTGCCAGTCTACTGCATATGATTACCACAATGATTTTTGATGGTCCGCAAAATTTAAGTGAGATAAACCGAGGTTTAGTAAAACTAATGCAGCAAGACGGTTTTACATCACTTTCCCAAGCAGTGGGTTCACGTAACCCATTACCTTTTGTAGAAAACGAAACCAACACAGAGGCTGAGATACCTGTTCCAGCCACCGCTAATCAAGCGGCCGCCTAGGATGGGCGAATGAAAGTGAGTTATCGCAATACTATGTTAATTGTATGAGTAAGTACGATGTATAAATTGAACGGTGTTTTTATCTTGGACAACAGGTTACAAGATAAATACTGGCAGGCAAGACTTGTGTTACTGCGTCGTTTAAAAGCCTTTTCACCCCATGATATGTGATTTACAAATAGTGTTTTAATGTTTAAAACAAGATTTATGAATGGCATTTGTCATATCTCCCTACTACCAAGTAGACCTACCTTTTAATGAGCCGCAAGGCTCATTTTTTTATATCTATAACTTATTCACAATCGTTACAGACGATAAACACGCTTGGCTGTGCCGCTAAAAAGTGCTGCTTTTTCGGTTTCGCTAAATTCCTTGGCAATCTTTTTAAAGCCATTCCAAAGGACGTTATAGGATACCGACAGCTTGTCCATTGGAAAATTACTCTCAAACATACATCGGTCTGGACCAAAACAATCTATCGTGTGAAGATAATAATCTCGATGAGCCATCACTAGCTCATCGGAACTTGCCGGAATTTCACGCTTATCCCAACCCCAGCCGTTAATGGTCATAGCTAAACCTCCTAACTTTGCGACAACGTTCGGACAGCGCGCCAACTCAGCAACATCAGCTTTCCACTGAGGATAAATCTCTGACTGTTTATCAGCATAAGGACCTATACCCAAAGGACCGCCAAAATGGTCAAAAACAATTATAGTGTCTGAAAACGCCTGTGCTAGGTCAATAAGTTCACGAATTTGGGTATGAACAAGCCAAGCATCAAAAGTTAAGTTGGCAAGGGCTAACTGAGCAAAGCCATCACGAAAATCTGCTGACAACATTAGCTCAGAGATGCGACCTGTATAGCGGTCTACCGCAGGGGGATCTGGGTAGAAAGCTGTGGCGTGACGAATACCTCGCACCAATTCGCCAGCTACCTCAGCATGAGCTTCTAGGACCTCTTTAACCGACGATCCAAGGGTAAGATCCGCATGACTCACCATACCAAGAATGGGTGGCTTACCTTTAGCAGCCAAGCGTTTAGATGTCTCAGCCTGAGCTTTTACGTATTCTGATTCCCCGACTGGGCGAAGAGCAACTGGTCCGTCGGATCGATACTTCGAACCACATTCAACAAACACAGTACCAATAATGTTATGACCAGATTCGGTATCTGACCACAATTGTTCAATTTCATAGGGCGCACCTGTGGGCCAAAGATGATGGTGTGGATCTATAATGGGAAGATCAGGTTCTATGATTTCTTCAATAATCTGAGTATGCCACACATCTAGATCTTTCATTAAAAAGTTCCTTTTTTCACCATAGACTCGTTTTTAAGTGAGCCAAGTATAGACCCTTATATACGCAGTTTATAGAATGAACACGTCAGCCAACCATTGGTACAAACCCACGCTGTGAACAGTTGCTCTGAATTTTAAAGTGCATCTTAAACAAGAGGCATCTAAAGAGCGCCTATAGTATTTTGTCACGGTCTATTAAAATGCAGTCTGCATTTTTTTGTAACCACATTTTGCACAATTCTAACTTGATAGATGCTGAAAACATAAGAATTTGATTTTTAGGTAACCTTTCGGGCAAGCGTTTAAGAGGTTTTAAACTCAATTTGTGTCTTGAGGTTCTCCACTAGTCTTCGACTTGCTTTTCTCACTTATTTCTTTGACTAACTTTTTGAGACTGTTTTAGCTTTTTTTTCGCAGCACGTCTTCGCTCTGTTGCCTCCAAAGCTGCATTACCAATGTGTTGCTCGCCCCTTTCCTTTGCTAGATCCACTTGTTTTTGTCGCTCAGAAAAACGTTCTTTACGATGCTCTTCAACAGTGCCATGACAATGATGACAAGACAGACCTTGCTGATAAAACATTGACTGTTTTTCCTGCTCAGTGATCAGGCGTGACATTGATCGTATGAGCCCTTGTTTAAATCATGATCTACAGCCACCCGATTATCAAATACAAAACATTCTCCCTCCCACAGTGACTGGTCTTGAGGCACTTCTTCTAAATATTTCAAAATACCTCCCTCCAAATGATAAACCTCCTCAAAGCCCTGCTCTTTCATATAGGCCGTTGATTTTTCACAACGAATGCCTCCAGTGCAAAACATTGCAATTTTTTTGTGCTTATCTCGATCAAGGTTTTTTCCTGCCCATTCGGGAAATTCTCTGAATGTCTTTGTCTGAGGATCGATAGCATCTTTAAAGGACCCTATCTCTACCTCATAGTCATTTCGTGTATCTACTACTACTACATCAGGATCAGAAATTAAGTTGTTCCAATCCTTAGGTTTAACGTAGGTACCCACCACCTGTTTGGGATCAATTCCCTGAATACCCATGGTGACGATCTCTTTTTTCAACTTAACCTTACTGCGATAAAAAGGAATTTCATGGTGATAAGAGTGCTTCTGATCAATGTTGGCCAGTAAGGGATGTTTTTGCAGCCAATTAAGCACCATCTCAACATCTACTGGACGCCCAGAAATAGTTCCATTGATACCTTCACGGGCCAAAAGTAAGGTACCGAAAACTGAATTATCTGACATTATATTTTGCAACGGTTCCTGAAGTTGCTCAAAATCAGCAAGGGTGACAAATTTATAAAGCGCGCAGGTGAGATATTTTTCTGACATGAACAACCCTAACAAAACAGTAATAAATCGCTGTTCTAGCGATCACTAAAACAACTAACACCTAAATACTATAACAAAATAGCCTTTTGAATGGCATAGCATCAGTGCGTTTTAGATGACATATTAACGATTACCTAGGATGCGTTTTCCCGGGTAAATATCAGGAATGATATGTCCTTTGTCAACCACTAATTGGCCACCAACAACGACATATGGAATGCCTGTAGGAGGCTGATAGGGATCTCCATAGCGCGCATTAGCCTGAACTGTTACTGAATTAAAAATCACGATATCCGCATCCGCGCCAATTTGAATGCGACCTTTTTTATCAAAGACTGACGATGACTGAGATAACCATTGGGCCTGATACAAACTCATTTTTGCCAACGCATCAGAAAGGGTTAATAATTCTGTTTCACGTACATAATGACCCAAGACTCGGGAAAAAGTGCCAGCAACATTAGGATTAGTTTTTATATCGAGGTTAAAGGCTGGAAGTGCATCTGTTGCAACCATCATGCCCGGCCACCGCAAGGCTGTCTCCATCCATTTTTCTTTAACATAGTGATGATTAACCGATCCCTTAGGTTGTTCTGCGATGTATTTTGCCCAAGTTAGTTCTGTCAGCCATTCGCCGGTAGCCACCCACTGAACATCCTCGTAAGTAATATCAAACATACCCTGCCAATCGCGAAAGCGAAATATATCTGCAGAAATGCTAGTACCGCCAGCAGCATAGGATAGCGTTTCGGTAGCAATGTTGGCGCCCTGTTGATTCGCCTGACTAACCATTTCTAACCACTGCGCTATTTTACCCATAGCATTATGGGTAATGTGCACCACAAGCAAAGGAGCTTTAGTGAGTTCGGCTAATTTAATGACTTCCTCTAAGCCCGCAGGGTCGCCAGTGTAGCCCCGGCGGACATGAATATGAATAGGAACCTGCCTAGCACCAGCTACCTCAAATAACATAGCCAGCTCAGCATCAGAGACTGCTGTAGTGAGATAGTCCAATAAAACTCCGATACCCAAACCACCCTCGTCAAGACCTTGATGAATGAGTTCTCGCATAGTTTCAATTTGAGTCGCATCGGCGCGATCAGTCCAAGACGTGGAGTTTATATCCATAGGATCCGTACCACCAAAAAGATACTCTGTTTGGACGTTTTCCATCACCCTCGATCGAATCGCAAAATGAGCCACAGAGGCACCATAATTTAATTGCGCTCCCTGTTGATACTGCTTCCCATAAAAGCTCACAGGAAAGGCTCCCGCCTCCATATCTAACTGTGTAGTTATGCCATCTCGAATGCCCATACTTTGACCTAAACGTGTTGGCGTATGACTATGAATGTCAATAAATCCAGGTGCTACCACTAATCCTGTTGCATCGACTATTTGCTCTCCCTTGAGAGGCGCTAAAGAGATGGCTTTAATCACTCCATCGCTTATACCGACATGGCGAATATTATCAAAATGCGTTTCAGGATCTATAACTCTGCCATTAGAAATCACCAAATCAAATTCTGCAGCGCATAGTGGCTTGGCAAGGAACAGAGTGACGCCAAAGAGGGCCAGTAGATTAAATTTAGTCATCAGAAACCTTGGGTATAACATTATTAAAGCGCAAAATTCACATCTCAACTATATGCTGTGGAATCTTAGAAAGTATCTTCTAAACAGCTTTCACGATATCATAGAAGATATCTAGTTTTTTATTAATTTTATTGCCTTTTTTCAGCTTAAATAAACTCAGTATCTAGCCTTGACATAATCGCTTAATTGCAATATTTCGTATCATCACCTTTGGCGTTGTCTGAATTACACAGTGAGGGATTAAGATAAACCATTGAAAAAATAAGGATTAAAACTACACTTCATCGCACCTTTTGACCGCTTCAGCTTATTTTATCGAAAGCTCGACAACTTTTGAGGTTAATACAAGGTTTAGTCGGTAATATTATTATTCAAGGGGACATCACACAACACATTTAGAGATCTGACAAAAAGATGAAGTATATTTCCTTTAAAATATTAATAGTTACACTAGGCTTATTGATCCTTAGCTCCACTGCGGCATCACAAACAAGTGATGATTGGGACATCGACAATGATGGTCGAGCAGATGCGCTTACCGACGGGCTACTATTTCTACGCTATTCCTTTGGGCTGACGGGTGAATCGCTTATAAATGGTGTTGTCGCAGAGGGAGCGGAATTCACAACCGCACCAGATTTAGAAGCACAGTTAGCAGCTGTGTCTGCACGCTCAGGGGACATCGATCTTGATGGTGAAGTCAACGCTCTTACCGATGGATTATTGTTAATAAGGTATTTGTTTGGCCTTGATGGTGAGACCTTAACTGAAAACGTTTTAGGTGAAAATGCCGTACGCACAGCTAGCGCTGATTTAGCGTCTTATATCAGTTCTTTGTTGCCTAAAGCCCCGTACATAACGCTAATTGGGGGCGCTACTGTTGATCATGAACAAGCTACCCCCTACATCGATTCCGGTGCCTCCGCTAACGATTACACCGATGGTCCTCTTGATGTTACCGTTACTGGGTCTGTGGACGAAGAAACTGCTGGAATTTATACGCTAGTCTACTCAGCTGTAGATACAGAGGGCAATCAGGCTTCGTCGGTCAGCCGACAAGTCACCGTTGCCGATACCACCGCGCCAGTTATCACCCTTTTGGGAGAATCGGCACTAGAGATTGATCAGAATACTAGTTATCAGGATGCCGGTGCTACGGCACAAGATAGGGTTGATGGAGAAGTACCTGTTGAAATTACCGGTATCGTAGATTCTACTGTATCAGATACCTATACAGTGGCCTACAGCGCGACTGATGCCGCTGGCAATACTGCCACGTTAACCAGAACAGTCACCGTGAGAGCCAACAAAGTCGTTTTGAATGTGTTCACCAACGGAGAGGTTGATGGCAGCTGGGAAGCTGGCATTCAAGCTGCTGATTCAGGTATCGGATGGCAGTCCTGTGAGAATGATGGCGGTGATGCTTGTCCCAATATCGCATGGGAAATTGTTCAAGACCAAGAACGTGGTGACGTACTGCAAATTGAACACAGTTCAGCAGGCCAGCAGGCTATCCTGTATTTTAAGACAAATAGTGCTCAAAATCTGACTTTATACGCTGGTGGTCAGGTCAAATTCGACATTAAAACCATTAGTGGCAGTAGCAACTATACTATGAAAATAGACTGCATATATGACTGTACTTCCGGCGACAGGCAGCTGGGGACTGTTGGCAATAATGGATGGGAAAGTGTCAGCATTGAGATAGACGATTTAGTAAATCAAGGGTTAAGCTTAACCACGATTGATACTGGACTTGTAATCTGGGCGAGTCAGTATACCAATACTATCTTTCAAATCGATAATGTCCGTTGGGAAGATACTGATGGTGGTGAGCCTCCAGAGGAACCCATGGCTGACGATGGATGGGAAATTCCTTCTTTTTCAGGGTACACCTCACCACAAAGCTACGATGGGTATAGCTTAGTGTGGTCAGATGAGTTCTCTGGTACAGAAATCAACACTGATAACTGGAGCCTGGAAGTTGGCGGCGGTGGTTGGGGGAATAACGAACTCCAGTACTACACCAATAGAAATGCCTATCTAAAAGATGGAATGCTCGTGATAAGAGCAGAACAAGAATCATTTGGTGGAAGAAACTATACATCCGCTCGCATGAAAACTCAGGGCAAACAAAATTTCAAGTATGGTCGAGTAGATATTCGAGCTCGAATGCCAGAGGGTCAAGGGATGTGGCCTGCATTGTGGATGTTGGGCAAAAATATAGACGAGGTCAGCTGGCCCTCCTGCGGCGAAATTGACATTATGGAAATGGTTGGTGGCGGCAATGGTCGGGATAACAGAGTCCATGGTACTGCGCATTGGAATAACGGGGGGCTACAACAAAATATCGGCTATAACCCGGTTAGCTACGGTGGTAATAAATTACTCTCTGGCAGCGAAACTCTGGCAACTAACTTTCATGTATTCAGCATCATATGGGACGATGACTCCATCACTTGGTACATAGACGATGTTCAATATCATGTGATGGCAATTGACAGTTCAGCATCACTTGCAGCCTTCCAAAAAGAATTTTTTCTCATTTTTAATATTGCTGTAGGAGGAGATTGGCCGCAATCACCAGATGCATCAACAGTCTTCCCTCAACGGATGGTGGTGGATTATGTTCGGATATTCCAAGAAAGCACCGCAAAACCGGTCAACTCCAGCAAATGGTTTCACCAAACGCAACTCCCCAACGGCAATAGTTGGTACAACGGTGAACAGCAACATTACACTAACCGCATTGAAAATACCTCGGTTGAAAATGGTGTCCTAACCATTAAGGCGAAAAAAGAACGTTATGAAGATCAGGGCGTTACAAAAGAATACACCTCTGCACGTCTAAATAGTAAATTTGCCTTTACCTATGGTCGAATAGAAGTCAAAGCGAAAATCCCTGAAGGACAAGGAACCTGGCCAGCCATTTGGATGCTATCAAAAGACATTGATGAGCCTGGCGGTTACTTTGCACAGGAATTTGGGACCACTGCCTGGCCAGATGGTGGCGAAATTGACATATTAGAACACTGGGGAAATAATCCTAATTATGCACAAAGTGCCATTCATACGCGCTCAAGTTTTGGCGGCACGGTCAATCATGGGGGTCAATCTGTAGCAACCATGACCTCTGATTTCCATGTTTATTCCCTAGATTGGTCAGCTGACAAGATGATTTTTGCGGTAGACGATATAGAGCACTATACTTACCAGCCTGAAATCAAAAATGATCAAACCTGGCCCTTTGATAATGATCAATATTTGTTGCTGAACTTCGCTATAGAAAGCAGCATTGATCCTGATTTTACAGAAGGTAATCTGGAGATTGACTTCGTTCGCGTCTATGACCAGAGCAATACCTTGATTTGGTCTGACGAGTTTGACTAAAGACTATTGTTAATTGCAATAAGTGTTGCCAATGGATCTGAAGACATGGTTATCGGTCTCCCGATGACCAAATAGTCACTACCCAAAGAGACTGCATCAACAGGGGTCATAATACGTCTTTGATCATCCTTGGAAGCCTTGGCCAAACGAATACCAGGTGTAGTTAACAAAAAATCACCGCCCAGGGCCTGTTTCAGCAGGCCAGCCTCTTGAGCGGAACATACCACTCCATCAAGACCAGCATTCTTAGTTAATTGCGCCAAATGCATCACCTGCTCGCTTGTGGAGCGGAAGATACCGAGCTCAGACAAATCAGAATCGTCCATGCTTGTTAACACTGTTACACCTATTAACAACATAGAATCGGACTTCTCTTCCAACGCTTTTTTCGCCTCCGCCATCATTCGATAGCCGCCAGATGCATGGACATTTGTCATCCAAACCCCCATATCTGCAACAGCAGAGACTGCTTTAGCCACGGTGTTTGGAATATCATGGAATTTAAGATCCAAAAATATATCAAAACCGCGTGCCACTAACATTTCAACAAATTTTGGTCCAGCTATGGTGAAGAGCTCTTTGCCCACTTTTAGGCGACACATTCCTGGGTCAAGTTGATCAACAAGTTTTAACGCGGCACCTTGATTACTATAGTCAAGCGCTACAATTACCTTTGATTGCACTAAATTCATTATCAAACTAATCCTTTTTTTGATTACGCCCTAGTTTACGGCGATACGAAAACACAAGTATAGAACTGGCTAACATTCCTAACACCGTGCCCAAAGCTAAAAATAGCAACAACCAAACCCCTGCACCTAAAATTGGCCCGTCAAATAGTAAAAAATTCACCCTCATTGGTTGGTCATTGCCAATAGCAAAGACAGCACCAACGAGTGCGATCCCTATCATCATCAAAAATTTAAATAATAACCAGATTGCGCGCAAGGATTACTCCGAAAACATTAGAACCTCATATATTGTACCCCCTCATCTTGATGCGGACAAAAACTCAATTGATATTTTAAGAAAATATGTAAAAATGCTAACCTATGAAAAAGAGTATAGGTCGCGGGTAAATAAAGATTTTCGATAAATGACGGACACCATTAAATGATACAGCTTGATAACATAACTCGTACATATGGTAGTCAGGACATTCAGGTTGCCGCGCTCAAAGATATATCATTAGTCATCAAGGAGAATGAATTTGTTGCTGTGATGGGCACGTCCGGCTCTGGGAAATCCACACTAATGAATATTCTTGGTTGCCTAGATTCACCCACAAGTGGTCAATATTTTCTATCAGGACAGCTAATAAGTACGATAGAAGACCATCAGCTATCAACACTTCGAAATGAAAAAATTGGATTTATCTTTCAGTCTTTTCATCTGCTACCGCGCTTAACAGCCTTAAAAAATGTCACTATACCCTTGCGGTACAGCGATGTTAATCAACAAGAAGCTGATCAACGAGGACTCCATATGCTAGCTCAAGTGGGCTTGGCTGATCGTTCACAGCATAAGCCGTTTGAAATGTCGGGGGGGCAACGGCAGCGAGTGGCAATAGCCAGAGCATTGATTAATAATCCAAGCGTCATTTTTGCCGATGAGCCAACTGGAAATCTTGACTCAACAACATCCACTGAAATTATGGATTTGCTGTGTCAGCTCCATGCTTCTGGCCAAACAATTGTCATGGTCACTCATGAGGAGAGCATAGCAGCCTATGCAAAGCGTATTATTCGAATGAAAGACGGACATATCATCGAGGACTCTCTATGCACAAACTAATTGCTATAAGTTTACTCATGTCCACCTTTGCCTGCTTGTCTAAGGAGCCTTTGTTACTCAGTGGGCTACTCTATGCTAGTGATAATCAAACTTTTTATGCGCCAAAAACACCTCAATGGCGGGTTCAGGTTCAATGGATGTTGCCTGAGGGTGAAGTCGCTAACAAGGGAGATTTGGTGGTGGTTTTTGAGGGCGGCACAATACAAACCAAAATTGATAATGACACATTGAGTTTAATTATCGCAGATGAAGAGCTAGAGCGTATCCTCAGTAATAACAAGCAATCAGCGCTAGAAGCTAACTACAACCAAAAAAGAACAGCCTTGTTGCTGGAAAAATCACGTATAGATGCTAGTACGTCAGAAAAACATCTCAGTAAATATGACTATGAAAAATACCAACTTGAGTTTGAGAAGGCATCACTGGCAAACACTAGAGCAATGGAAGCATTAGTCCAAGTTAAAATTGCTAATGAGGTACGTGTCAAAAAACAGCAATTTACTATTAAACAATATCAAGATCAGCTTAATTACAATCGTAACCAGCTCAAAAAACTCAGTGGCTATGCTCAGAGATCTGGACCCATTCTTTATAGTGAGCACCCGTGGAACGGAGAAAAAGTTTTTGTCGGAATGACCGCTCAACCAGGCTGGACAATCGCTAAAATACCCTCCATGAGTCGGCTGTACATTGAGGCTTGGGTGCATGAAATCGACTATAAAAAAATTTCAGTGGAAGACAGCGCAACGCTCATTTTCGATGCCCATCCGCATGTGCATTTATCTGCACGTTTGAGCAAACTTTCAACACAACCGGAAGAGCGAAAAGAATGGGGTAACGATGTTTATTACCGAAGTGTTTTTTCTTTTGAACAACCTTCTAAACTTAACTTATTGCCTGGTATGAGCGCCCAACTGACATTACTTGGGAACAATGCTTCATGAGTAAGATAATGTTACTCATCATGATTATTTTAACGATTCAGGCCTGTCAACCTCCAGTAACAGAGACTATACAACCAAACAGTATAAATATTACTGTATCTGCAAGCGGTGAATTGGAATCGACAATCACCGCGTTGATCTCTCCGCCAGCTATCAAGGGTACTTGGAACTACCAAATTAAATACCTTATCGCGGAAAATACACCCGTCAAGAAAGGCGCACTCTTGGTGTCCTTTGATGATAAAGAAATTAATAATCAATTAGTACAACAACAAGCTGAGCTAAACCAAGCTCAGCAGGAACTTGCCAATAAAATCATTCAAGAAACTGCCACTGAAAAAAAGCTGCTTCTGGTGGTCGCAGAGATGCAAATGAATTTTGATAAGGCTCTTAGAACTGCCGATATCATCGATCAAAGCTTATCAGAAAATGATAAACGCAAAGTATTTATCGATTTTACTATCGCCAAGAATGATCTTTATTTAGCGCAAGAAAAAATCAAATTCCATAAAAAAAACCAACAACTTAACCTTCGATTAGCCCAAGGGAAGGTTGACAGGGCTGCCACTAAAACCAGCGCTCTTAAGCAAAACATTAACAAACTTAAAATCAAGGCACCAATTGATGGTATTGTGATTTACCGCAGTAATTGGCGCGGCGAAAAACTTGCGGCAGGTGAAACTGTTTCCTTTGGGCGACCAATTCTTGAAGTTGCAGTGTTAGAGAAAATGCAGTTGACCGCCCAAATCGCCGAAGTGGATAGTGGTAAGATCCGAGTTGGGCAAACGGTAGATATCAAGATTGATAGCGTCCAAGGACAAAGTTTTAAAGGTAAAATAATTTCTCTGGGGAGCATTTTTAGAGAAAAATCTAGGCAAGATAAACGACGGATATGTGATGTCATAATTGCTTTTGATAAAACTAACAGTGACATTATGCGCCCCGGTATGACCGCAAGAGTCGAGGTTACCATCACACCAAGAAAAGATCTTAGCACCGCATTATCTAAATCGATCATCCAAAGCAATGACGCTGCGAAAATCACCATATCAGGTTCATCTTCTCAACCACAAAAATTTGTAGAAATAAGTCGTGTTGTAAGCAGTAATTCTATTATTTTTAATGGATTAAACATCAGAGATAAGGTGCTTCTATGAAAATGTTAATCCTCGTGTCCATATTTTTGGCAACTGGCTGTCAGAACGAACCAGATAGTTCTTTGGTTTACAGCGTCACCAAAGAATCATTCTCAGTGGACATACCCGCAAAGGGTCATCTGTTTGCCGCTCAAGCGACCATAATTAGCGTCCCTCAAACAGACAGTCGACTTAATAATATTTCATGGCTAGCACCAGAATTTTCAGCTGTTGCAAAAGGTGATGTAATCGCCCGTTTTGATGATGAGGCAATTCGCACAGAAAGTCGGTCTGAACGACACGAACTTGCGATGACTCAACAAGATTTTATTGAGAAAAAAGGTGCGCTCAGTCAAGAGCTTAACAATATAAATAATGATATTTCTATTGTTGGGCAAGAAAAGATGTTCGCAGAGCGATACTCCATTGATGATGAGCGAATTTTTTCTAAACTCGACATTATCAATGCTATGCAAAACACCTCTTATTTAACGTCTAAACAAGATTATTTACTTTGGAAAAATGATAGCTTTAATGAAAGCTCATCCGGAGAAATAAATTTGTTAGAAATGAAAAGAAACCAATCCCAAAATAAAATAAACCAACTCGATAGTAATCTAAATCATCTTGAAATCAAGGCGCCTCACGATGGCCTGTTAGTATTTGAAGCTAATTGGCGAGGCGAAAAACCAAAGGTTGGGCAGCTCGCTTGGTCAGGCCAAACTCTTGCTCGATTGCCTAATACAGACAACATGAAGGCCAAACTATTTGTAGCAGAACAAGAAGCAATAGAGCTCGGCGTTGGTCAACCAGTTAGTCTTGCGCTTTTGGCCTATGCCGACCAACCAGTTACAGGGTTAGTAGAGAGTGTTGCGCCCTTTCCTAAATCAATACGAAATAAAGATCCACAGCAATATTTTGAGGTTGTGGTTAACCTTGATTTTCAAAAACCTCAGTTATTCGCTCCAGGGTTAAAATTAAACGCATCTATTTCTGTTGCAGCGCCACAAGAAAAACTCATCATCCCCGCCCAATCTTTATTTACTAAGAATAATACATTCTATGTGTACCTTTACAAAAACAAACGCTATGAAATCGCAGAGGTTAGCCTAGGCAAGCGCAATCTAAGTCATGTAGTAATCACCTCAGGTTTAAGTATTGGTCAACAAATTTCGTTAATCGATCAGGGGGGCAGCTAAATGAACTATGTGGATATTTTTGTTGATACCTTTGCCGAGCTTGCGCAACACAAATTACGCACTTTACTAACCTTACTCGGCATGATTTTCGGGGTCGGCGCGGTAATTGCGATGCTAAATATTGGTGAAGGAGCTGAACGTGAAGCCCTCAAAATGATAAACTCAATGGGGCTTCATAATCTTATTGTGGAAACAAAAATGTTCGATGATGAGGAACTCACAGAACAGCGCAAGCATTCAACTGGGTTAACTATTCGAGATGCACAAATCAGCGTTTTATCACTGCCGTTTATCGAAGCCTTCAGTGCACAAAAAATAATTGATACCTATGGTATTTTTAGCGCCTCAGGATACAGTGATGGCGAGGCTATTGGCGTCAGCCCAAGTTATTTTAAATTGTCAAAACTACAACTAGCGAATGGACGACTACTAACCGAAGCCGATGACGCAGATTTTTCTCAAGTAGCATTACTAGGTTCATCTACTGCCAAACAGTTGTTTCCATCGGGTGGAGCAATTGGTAAAACGGTCAAGATTAATCATCTTTGGTTCCAAGTTGTTGGTGTACTTCAACCGCAATTTTTAACCAAGGATGAATTTCAAGGTGTTAAATTAGGTGGTGAACAACGCTTAGTTTTCATTCCACTGAAAACTGCTATCCATCGATTTGAAAACAGTGCTTTATCCAGCGAAGTAAGTAGCATTAAACTACAGCTCTCTGAAGGTATTGATGCTATTGAGGCGTCAAAAGCATTAGGCCATCTGTTAGGAAGACGACACAATGATGTAGATGACTATAAACTAATAATTCCAGCTGCCCTACTTGCTCAACAAAAGAAAACTCAGAACATTTTTAACATAGTTATGTCCTGTGTGGCAGGTATATCTTTATTGGTTGGAGGCATAGGTATAATGAATATCATGTTGGCCACTGTACTTGAACGAACCAAAGAAATAGGTTTATTACGGGCGGTTGGAGCCACTCAAAAAGACATTCAAATTCAATTTATTGCCGAGAGTTTTACAATTTCAATTTTAGGGGGTATTTTAGGAATAGTATTCGGCATATTGCTGTCGGAAATTATTGCAGGTTATTCCGAGTGGGCAGTTTCTTGGTCTTTAGGAGCAATTATTTTGTCCTTTAGCATCTGTTCTTCAATAGGATTAATATTCGGTGTTTACCCCGCTATCAAAGCCTCACAATTAAATCCTATTGATGCCCTACAGAGCGACTGACTGTGGCCTTAACAGCACATAAACCAAGACTAACCGAAACAGGAACTACGTTGCTGTATCGAGATATATTAGAGTAGGAAAAAAATCATACGAAAAAATGCGACAATAGGTACTGCCTATGTCGCACTTTTACCAGCAAGCTTCACAAGGAGTGATTAAGCACTCTTTTTAGCAGAACCAAAGCGCTTGTTAAAGCGATCAATTCGACCACCAGAATCAACAATCTTCTGCTTACCCGTGTAAAAGGGGTGGCAAGAAGAACAAACATCAAGGTAAATTGCTTCAGTCCGAGTTGAACCAACTTTTATAACATTACCACAACTGCAGGTTGCAACGAGTTCGTTATAGTTTGGGTGAATCTCATTTTTCATCTTATACTCCAAGTTACGAACCGCCACCTCGTCTTTAAACTGGTACTATACCGCTATGCATGCGGTTCAGTTTTAGCAAGGCACGGTAGGCCATTTCAAAAGAGCGCGGATTTTAACAGAAAGTTATCTAGTTACAAAAGGAATTCTTATTTTTTTATGGCTACTAATAAGCCTTTCATTATTCGGGTAGCGATACAATCGCCACTTCGGCAATTATATGATTATGTAATTCCCAAGACTATTCTTGAAACTTCACCTAATCTGCAGCCTGTATCAGGCTGCAGAGTGCTTGTACCTTTTGGTCGGCGGCTTGTGGTTGGCTTAATTGTCACCTGTCCCGAAACTAGCAGTTATGATGAAACCAAACTTAAATCGATCGAAAGCCTATTGGATAAGAGCCCGCTGATACCTCAGGAATTATTCGCTTTATTTGTTTGGGCGGCCCATTATTACCAACATCCTATCGGGGATGCACTGTTCAACATGCTTCCAATAAAACTTAGGAAAGCAAAACCATTGACTGAACCTAGTACAAAATATTGGCAACTAACAGTCAAGGGTAAAGGACTCGGTGAGAATTCTCTTAATCGTGCGCCAAGCCAGAAGGCATTGATTGGCCAATTATTGGAGCATGGTCGCCTGACAGATGATGACATAACAAAACTATTTCCACGTAATATCTTGCAAACGCTTGTAAAAAAAGACCTTATTAAAGATAGCGAAGATGTTAAAGCCAAGGCAGCAATTAAAACCTTACTCAGGCAAGTACCGCTGTCACTAAACACCGCGCAGAAAACAGTTTTCGCTAAAATTCGCTATGATGATTTTCGTTGTTATCTACTTAATGGCGTAACTGGTAGCGGCAAAACCGAAATTTATCTTCGTGCCATTGAGGCCGTTTTACGTCAAGGCAAACAAGCACTGGTGTTGATACCAGAGATTAGCTTAACACCACAAACTGAAAAGCGTTTTAGTGATCGGTTTAACGTACCCATTGTCACCTTGCACTCTGGCCTTAGCGACAAAGCAAGACTTATTGCGTGGACTGATGCACGAGCTGGGCGAGCAAACATTGTATTGGGCACACGTTCGGCAATATTTACGCCAATGGAGCAACCAGGCTTAATTGTTGTAGATGAAGAACACGATCATTCCTATAAACAGCAAGAAGGATTTCGCTACTCTGCAAGAGATCTTGCGGTTATAAGAGCTCGAAAAGAAAATATTCCAATTATTTTGGGATCAGCTACACCCTCAATAGAGTCGCTTAACAACTGTGTCACTAAACGCTATGAACAACTAATACTACCTCAGCGTGCTGGTGAAGCTCTGCAACCTCAGTGGTCAATCATTGATCTTAAAACCGTTAATATTGAAGCAGGAATTGCATCGACAACACTTTCAGCGATATCAGAGACTATTTCTAACGGTCAGCAGGTGCTCATCTTTCTAAATCGCCGGGGTTTTGCTCCTGCAATTATTTGTCATCAATGTGGTTGGGCAGCAAATTGCCGTAGTTGCGACACCAAACTCACTGTGCACCGCGCTCGAAATAGACTTATCTGTCACCACTGTGATTACCAACAAGCTATTCCTAAACACTGTCCAAACTGCAAGTCTTACGAACTTGTACCTATGGGTGAGGGCACTGAACAGAGTGAGGACTATTTAAAACGCTGTTTTCCAGATACCAACATTATGCGTGTTGATAGAGATAGCACGCGTAAAAAAGGTGCTATGCAAACGGTTTTTAATGAAGTTGAGCGTGGTGAGCCGTGTATATTAATCGGCACACAAATGTTGGCTAAGGGCCACCACTTTTCAAATGTCACATTGGTCGCAGTGTTGGATGCAGATAGTGGATTGTTCAGTCCAGACTTTCGAAGTCAAGAGCGACTTGCCCAACTACTCACTCAGGTGGCAGGACGCAGTGGTCGTGGCCAATTACCTGGAAGAGTTTTTATCCAAACTCATCAACCTGAGCATCCGTTGCTGGAAAGCCTCATAAACAGCGGATATAACACTCTAGCAATAGACTTAATGACTCAGAGACGCCAACATGAACTTCCACCATATCGGCACTTGGCGGTGATTAGAGCTGAATCACAATGGGCAAGAACTGCTGAAACATTTTTACACCATGCTAGAGCTACAGCGCAAAAAATTTGTCCTGCCAGCGAGTCAATTACTTACCTTGGTCCATTACCAGCAATGTTGGAGAAACGCGCAGGGCGTTATAGGTTTGTCTTACAAATTAATGTGACTCAAAGATCAACACTACAAAATTTACTGACACAACTGAACCAACTGTTAGAGTCCTATAAAGGTTCCAGAAAAATTCGATGGTCGGTTGATGTGGATCCACAAGAAATATAATCGGTGTAAAATTAAAATGGATTTTCAATCCTTACAATTTTTAGCCATATGCTGTTATTTCCCCTACAATGCCCTCTGGAGTCTGAATAAGAAATTGTATGAGTCGTTCTACTAAAAAAAATGGTGCTGTTCGAAATAATAGGCCTTCCCCTGCCACGGAGAAATCTTCTCGGCCAGCGTTCCTAGCGGGATTAGTTATTGGTGCGTTGGTTATGTATATCATGCCTCCAATGCTAGCAACTGACCAAAAACCGAGCCAAGTAGTGGTTCAAGATATTGTAAAAAAAACAGATAATGAGACTCTGAAATTCGACTTTTATACCCTTCTCAAAGATAACGAAATTTTAGTACCAGACAATCAGCAAACGAGTGAAGAAGCAAATCAAACAGATAGCTCTCACTACTTACTGCAGGTTGCTTCATTTAAAAATGCTCAAGATGCTGAAAATTTAAAAGTTGAGTTGTTATTACTTAATTTAACGGCAGATAGTGAGATTGTAACAAGCAAAAATGGTGATATTTGGCATCGAGTAGTTGTTGGACCATTTGCCAATACTTCTAAAATGGCGTCAGCTAGGGCACGACTTGCGCAAAATGAAATGGATAGTCTTCTACTCAGGCGCAAGCTGTAGAGTCATCCAAATAGTATACCTATCCGAGTGATTTTTATTGACAAACTATAGTCTAATATCACCGTCTATCCCCAGTTCCATTTATATTAAAAGCATACCTGCCCCAGAGTACAGGTATGCTTTTAAATTTACCTCAGTATAGTAGTTTGGTGTGAGATTACTTTCTTGAGTTAAGTCTCTGCAAGTTGCCATGGATCGTTTCACAGACAAGGATGCGGCGGGCAATGTCACCGTAAGTGTCTATATGGACAAGAAATGACGCAGGGAGGCGTCGCTTTGTTAAGCGATGATCTTCTCTGCTGTCTTTTCTGATAGATCGAATCGAAGACACTGCTAATATCAACTAATACCGTAACGACTAAAGGGTTCTTAAAATACCCAACCATAACCAATACTGATGGCAAGAGGGTCTAAGTCTACGGAAGCGTCCACTAATTGCTCTAATCCTGCGTCAATGGAAACCTCTGTTGAAAGCGTATATTTTTTAATATCTATATTGAAATAATGACGTTCGCTAACAACGTAATCAAAGCCAGCATTTAACGCAAAACCAAAACCATCCTCATAACTAATATCTAATGCATCACCAGGATCATGGTCAAAGAAAAACGTATAATTTATGCCAGCACCAACGTAAGGTGAGAAACCACGCCCAGAGTTAAAATGATACTGCAGTGAAAGTGTTGGTGGCAAAACTTTGGTTGAACCAAGATTTACGCCGCCATACTCAGTTTCTACCGCAGAAACCATATGTTTCGTATACCCAAGTATTGTCTCAAGGGCAATATTATCGGTTAAAAAATAACGTATATCCAACTCTGGAACTGTATCTGAACTGACCTTTGCCTCACCCCCAATAGAGGTTACTGAGCTCTCATTTGGCCCTAAAGTTAATACTTTTAAACCAACAAGCCAAGCACCCTTTTTCTTTATTAAATCATCATCAGCACTGACCTGAATTGCTGACAATAGTCCTGTAAAAGCACAGACTAACGATACTGATATATGCTTTGATATTGATTTCTTTCTCGAAAAATAATTATCCATAAGTTCCTTTGTTGTGCTTTTTAGTCAACCTAGGGCGCACGTTTTAATGTTAGTTACCCAGCCCAAAAAAGAGCTAATCTATATATTTATAAGACCTCTGAGTTAAACCATTTGTAAGGTTTATCTCCAGCAACCCTGAAATAAAGCACCATGTTGACCATGTGAGTTAACAGTAAAGTAATACCTATGCCAATGGCCCATACAAGATCCTGATAGTTTTCATGCGCACCCACAGCATAGAGCGCCGAGGCTATAAGTAATGTCCAAATTGACATTATTAAAAGTGCTTTTAATGTATTCATTATTTTCTACTCACTTTGTTTTCATTTAAGTTGACGCTCACTGTGATGTCAGATTTCGGCACTGACTGGCAAGCAAGTATGTAGCCTTCATTTATTTCAGAAATATCCAAAACATAACCAAAATCCAGTTGCGGTTTAATTTTTCCATCGACAAGTCGGCATTTACATTTACCGCAACTACCGACCTTACATTTAAAGGGCCAGGGCACTCCAGCTCCTAAAGCTGAACTCAGCAGTGAGTCTCCACGCTTAACATTGAAGCTAATATCACTTTCTGTAAGATTAACCTCGAAATTTGCAGGTGAGCGCCTAAAAAAATTCAACATCATATAACTCCTTAATATTCACCATAGCGGTTGGCCTTAGCAATCAATTGCAAACCTGTTAATGTGAAAATTTCTGAGCGATCAATTTTTCTTCAGCTGATGCATATTTCTCGTCCCAATTGTCTAAATATTTTTGTACGTAGGCTCTAAATAGTGGTGGAATCAGTGTAATGACAAAGAGTGAGAAATAGCCAATTCCATAGTTTGGACCTTCTACATCATCTAACTCCCAAAAATAGGTTTCACCCCTTACATGGTGGTCACATTGTCGACCAATTTCGATGAAAAACCAGCTGGTAAAAACTGAATCGTTGTCCCAAGAATGGCGATGTTCTACGGGCCCGTCTTTACGAATGAGACCATAATGGCCCATAAAATTGAGTGCTTCTAAAAGAAAGTTAGCGATAACCCAAACAGAAAATAATGCAGCCACGCCTACGGCACCACCAGCCCAAACAAAGAGTACAATAGAGGGTAAGCTATATAAATAACCCAGGATCCAACGATTATCAATATTTAAGGCGGAAGATCCTCGTTTACTTAATCGCTGCTGCTCCAAAATATAGGAAAATCGAGATTGGCCCATATGCGAAAGCCATGCATGGGTATAAATATTTCGTCCTCTGGGCGCCGTAGCCGGATCATCCTCGTGACCGAGGTCTAAGTGGTGGTTATAAACATGAGCATAGGTAAAATGAGCAGCACCACTGAGCGCCATAATAAGCCTAGAAACTAAGAATCCCTCTTTTTTATTGTGCGACAATTCATGGCCATAGATAATACCTAGTCCTGCCCACAGACCGCTTGAAATTGTCGCGCCAATGAGATTAAAACCACTAATTCCTGCTTGGTAACTAAACCCCAAAAAACTACTAATTACTATAGGCGCATCCGCATTGTATTGAAAAATACGGTAGGCTAAGACAACCTGTAGGGCTATAAAAACCGGTAACATAAAAAACATCACTGAGTACTGTAACTTTTTAATCCCATAGGATTCGCCGCTGTCATCAAAATCAGCTGGCAGGTGAATGTTTCTGGTAAGGGTATCAATAAGGGTATTGAGTGCGAATAATCCAACACCGACCCAAGTATAAGAGCCGCCAAAAAGAATGCCTAAAATAGCAATAAGAGACATAAATGGGACGATCAAATATCGTACATTGACATAAAATTTCATACTTTCTCCTAAGATTTACAAATAGTGAATCCTAGGAACTTTACTTCCGTTTTAGCACTTTATTTTAAATCGCGGCAATAGGATCAAATGACGATGACGCGCAGTATATAGAATTTAAAAGAATATAAAATATATATTTTATATCTAAAATGAATATGCTAAAAACTTTTTGTCTCCACTTTTACAGATAAGCATCGTATTCTAAAAGTGTCACTCGACTATCAAATTCATGCTTCTCTTGTCGCTTGCAGCGGGCATAATTGACCTGTAATTCTGATCCGAGCATGGTCCTTACAAAGACGGAATCTTCGAAAGCATGCAATGCGTCATTCCAAAATTGTGGTAGGGATGGTACTACATCACCGGCGTCACCAATGATGGCATTAGGCGCCTTCAAAGAGCGCTCAATACCCCACAAAGCTCCTGCCAAAATAGTAGCCACAGTCAAATATGGATTTGCATCAGCGCCAGCAACACGATGTTCAATTCTCATGGCGCGATAATCACCTCCAGGAATACGAACTGCAGTGGTTCGATTTTCATAGCCCCAATTTGGAGACAAGGGAGCATAGCATCCAGGCACCATGCGTCGATAAGAATTAATATTTGGCGCAAAAATAGCCATGCTATCCGCCATTGTGCTCAGACAACCAGCTACAGCATTATTGAGTAATTCACTCCCTTCAGAGGTACCATTATCAAATACGTTTTTGCCATCTTGATCCAACAAGCTGAAGTGGATATGCATACCGTTACCGACCTGATCAGCAAAGGGTTTAGCCATAAAAGTAGCCAACTTATCATGCTGGTGGGCAACACTTCGAATCGCTCGTTTGAGCATACTACCCTGATCACAGGCGCGTAATGCACAATTTTGATGATAAAGGTTAATCTCAAATTGCGACGGCCCAAACTCTGTAATTAGCGTGTCTACGGGTAAATTTTGTGTCTTCGCAGCATCAATAATAGCATCCATTAAGCCAGCACTGTCACGCATAGTATCAATCCCATAGGTCTGCCCCCCAATGGACGGGCTTCCATCTATCGAGGTTTGCGTATGACGAGGAACTCCAAACTTATCAGGATCAATTTTTAATAAGTGGAACTCCATCTCACTTGCAACAACAGGCGTTAGCCCTAAAACCTTGAACCGGCTCAGTATGTTTTGAAGAACAGCTCGACAGTCTCCCAAATATGGTTCGCCACTACCTTCATCAGTCATCGAAACGATAACTTGGGCGGTGGGCTTATCACCCCAAGGTACTCTGACCAATGTACTGGCATCAGGTACACAAATACCATCAGTATCGCCTGTTGCTGAAATTAACTCTTCTTGATCTCGCCCCCAACAGTCCAGAGAGCAACTGCTTAAGGGCATTTTAAATCCACCCTCAAATAATTTATATATTTTATCTCTTGGTAACCATTTGCCTCTCTGGGCACCGTTTAGATCATGCAAAAGAACCTCAAACATCTCAATATCCGGATTATTCGATAAAAATTGGTCAAGCTGCAAAATTGGCGACATAAATTAAGATCTCTAAATTGGGTTTCAAAGTGGGATTCTACAGTATCTGATAAGGCTACGTTGTTCAGCAAGCCAATAACTACCCTTTGAGGGTATGCAAACTATTGGCTTACAACGTAGTATAAATGTTTGGCCATAGGAGCTACTTATGCGTTTAAAAAAACCATCCGTCCTAGCTATTGCGTTAGTAACGCTAGCCCAAGGGTGCATCGAAGAGCAACTAACGCCAGTAGAAACACTGTTTGTGAATGGCATAATTTATACAGCTAACCAGCAACAACAATTGGTTAGCTCGCTGGGATTGAATAAGGATAAATTAACCTACATTGGTGATGCTGAGGGCACCACTAATATTATCGATGAATATACTGAGATCATTGATCTTCAAGGCAAAATGATAATTCCTGGTTTACATGATGTTCACATCCATCTTCCAGGTATCGTGGAATCTAATAATTGTGATCTTGCTGGAAAAGCTTATTCACTGGCTGAGCTAGTTCCAAGACTCAAACAGTGTATCGCTCGACTCAATCTCCCTAAAGGTTCTTGGCTAACCGTTGAACAATGGGGCTATGCTCAAGGCAATGAGCCGTCTGTGAACTTTCCGACCGCGCGTTCAGCACTTGATGCTGTTTCACTGGAACATCCGATAATACTCTTGGGCGATGATGGCCATCACGGTGCTGTCAACAGTTACGCCATGAACCTAGCCACGGATAAAAATGGAGTTAAGGTAGGTCTTAACGCAGAGACACTAGCCAATGAATTCTCAGATCTGAAAAGCTTGATCGGTATTGACCGTCATGGTGAGCCCAATGGTGTACTGAACGAAGACGCTCGAAAAATTGTTAACCTACCTAACTTATGGGGCTATCCAGAAGTAGACTTTGAAGTCTATCAAAAGATAGCGGTGCGTTTGGCCGCCTCAGGTATTACCTCAGCAATGGATGCTGCTTTGAGAATTCATGAAATCGATAATTTTGCAAAATGGGCTAAAAAACAACCATTGACTTATCGACTCACCGCTGCGTTTTATCCTGAATTTGAAGATTATCGATCAACAACAGATGCGCCAATAGAAATATCAGCGCTTATCGCTGATCTAAAGATTGCTCAAGAGCGACATAAGGAAATACATAACCTTAAAATTGATACTGCAAAGGTTTTTATCGATGGCGTTATAGAAGGCGACCCTTATGCCTATCCACCAATGTTGCCAAATGCTGCTGTGCTTCATCACTACCGGCAACCTATATTCACCATAACGGATGATGATTCTCTTGAGGTAGTGGACTATGTGGACACTAACTCAAGAGCCTGCGTGACAGTTCAAGAAAAAGGAATAGCCAATCTGTCCGGCATTTTTACCCAAAATTTCTATGCGGAAAATGGCTTTTTAGCTTCACAATGTATTAAAAGTAAAGGAGTTTTAGAAAAAGAATACAGTTTTATCAAAGGTTATACCAAAGCACTTTTTGGGGCAGGGATTAATGTGCATAGTCACGCTATTGGTGATCGGGCAGTGCGTCTTGCACTGGACACCTTTGATGCGGCAAAACGCGCAAGCCCAAACTCTGAGGCAAATGTCTCCATAGCCCATGCACAATTGATTCATCCTGATGATATTAGCCGCATTGCTCAGTTAGAGGTTTTTATGGCTTTCACCTATTCTTGGATCGAACCTTTTGATCAATATCAGATGATGGTTTCACCTTTTATTGACAAAGTATTCAACGAAAATGATCTCTTTGACTCCGACGGTTACGTTTATCAAAACACTTACCCCACCGCATCAGTTAAAAAGGCTGGCGGAATATTAGTTTCAGGCAGTGATGCGCCGGTTGAAACTCGTGACCCAAGGCCTTTTTTAAATATTGAAAAAGCGGTTACACGCAAGAATGATGTTACCGGCAGAGTATACAACCCGGACGAGCGCCTCTCTGTTGCTGATATCCTAGATGCCTACACCATAAACGGAGCCAAAATGCTAAATCAAGCAGAGATCACCGGATCACTTGAATTGGGGAAAAAAGCCGACTTTGTGATTCTAGATCAAAACTTATTAACGTTAGAGGCTGAGGGGAGAAGCGATGAAATATCAGACACTCAGATCCTATCAACCTGGTTTAATGGCAAAAAAATCTACTCTAAGCCTCAGTCCTGAGAGCGGGTCAATTATGTAATAGTCAGTCACAGCATGACCAAAACGTTTAGAAAATGTGAATAACTATGATTTTTGTTGATGGCAATATTGGACCTGATTACCAAATTCGGTAAAAATCGCTTTGGAAACAGAGTTAGATTCGAATAACCATTCTGGATGCCATTGCAAGCCTAACATCCAGAGAGACGCTTGAGTGTCAGATTTCCACGACACCGCTTCGATTAATCCATCTTCAGCTATCGCCTCTATACAGAGTTGCTCTGACAATACATCGATACCCTGACTATGCAGTGAATTAACACTACAACTAACCTGTCCAGTGAGTTCGTGCAACAACCCCCCACTCACAAAATTAACTAAATGTGCTGTTGCATACTGATCATCTCGAGCAACAGCCTTATCCTCTCTATGATCAATATAGCCCTCAATTTCATGCACTTTTGCATGAAGCGTTCCACCAAGCGCTACATTTAACTCTTGGAAACCGCGACATACCGCCAGAACAGGAACAGACTGTGCGACGCACTCTTTAATCAATTGAAGCGTAAGGCTATCCCTCTGTGGGTCTTCCAATGTTCCTGCTTCATGAGCAGGACCATCAAAATGATGGGGTTGGATATTGGAAGGGCTACCGGTCAAAAATAAGCCACTTAAACTAGAGACTATATTTTGCACACTGTAAATTTTATTCAAATCGCGTATATCTTTACCATCGCCAAAAGCAGGCAATAGCATTGGCATAACCCCAGCGCCATGAGCCAAAGCATTAATATATTTTTCTCCAGCACCATGAAATTGATGTGGTCCATTGCTGATGACATCGCAGGCTATTCCAACGATAGGTAAGGTATTGAGCATACTCTATTAGCCGTATTATTGAGTAACATTACGCCTAGTATTTAGATCTGAGGGTGAATAAGCAAGAGGTTTTTCCCACCCCTTTTGGGTGAATGACCTAAACCATCATTTGTGTTCAAATGACGGAAAATTAGTTGGGTAACACCCTTACTCAACGTCTAACAGACCAGCAATAGCGAGAACAATCATGGGTACTGCTAAAACCACCACCGAATGGAAAGAACTAGATGCAAAACGACACTTGCATCCATTTACCGATTTTAATGATTACCAAAAAAATCATGGCAGGATTATTGAACGAGCCGAGCATATTTATATCTACGATACCGATGGCAAACAAATGCTAGATGCCATGTCCGGGCTTTGGTGTTGTAGCTTAGGTTACAGCCAACCAGAAATTGCAGAAGCAGTGAGTGCTCAGTTTAAGCAGTTACCCTACTACAATAATTTTTTCCAATGTAGCAACACTCCGGCTGTAGAACTTGCAGACAAACTGGTTGAGATGACCCCAGAACAGTTTACCCACGTATTTTTTACTAATTCAGGATCTGAAGCTAACGATACCAACATACGATTAATTCGCCGTTACTGGGACATCAAAAAGCAACCTAAGAAACGCATTATCTTGGCTCGTACCAACGCTTATCACGGTAGTACGATCGCAGCTGCAAGCCTTGGTGGATTTGAATTTGTTCATAATCAATTTGAAACCCTCCCCTATGCACAACATATCGCTGATCCTAATTGGTACAACAATGGCGGTGACTTAAGCCCCGAGGAATTTGGCTTGCATGCAGCTCGGGAACTGGAAAAACGTATTGATCAATTGGGAGAAGAAAATGTAGCGGCCTTTATTGCTGAACCTATTCAGGGAGCCGGTGGAGTCATCGTGCCGCCAGAAAGTTACTGGCCTGAGGTTCGTCGCATACTAAATGAGCGTGACATTTTATTTGTTAGTGACGAGGTTATTTGTGGTTTTGGTCGCACAGGTAATATGTTTGGATGTGAAACCTATTCAATGGAACCTGATTTACTTACCTTCGCAAAAGCGGTGACCAATGGATTTCAACCTTTGGGTGGCGTCATGGTGAGTGAAAAAGTAGCTGATGTTATTACTGGTGATGGAGGTGAATTTGGCCATGGTTTTACTTATTCCGGTCACCCTATTGCCTGTGCAGCTGCCCTGGCCACCTTAAATATTATGCAACGGGATAAATTTGTTGACCATGTGGCTAATGACATTGGACCCTATTTACAAGCTAAATGGGCCGGTCTTGCCGATCATCCTATCGTGGGCCATGTCCGTGGCGTTGGCATGCTTGGCTCCATAGAATTAGTACGTGACAAAGAAAGTCGTGAGCGTCTTGAAACCGATCAAAAATCAGGCGGAGTTTGTCGCGAATTTTGCGTAGCCAACGGACTTATTATGCGTGCAGTGGGTGATTCCATGATAATCTCTCCGCCGTTTGTTACGTCACACCAAGAAATTGATTTGTTGATCGCAAGAGCAACCAAATCCTTAGACCAAACGGCTGACTATTACGCCCTCTAGGACATTAACAATTTAAGACAGGCACAAGATAGCGGGTGCAATTACCTGTAATCTAGTAACTATCGCACTATATAGGACACTAACATGGCAAGTGATTGGGGTAAATTCAACTGGGAAGACCCATTCAACCTAGATGATCAACTAAATGAAGAAGAGCGCTTAATAAGAGACTCAGCAGCAAGTTTTGCATCCGAAAAATTAGCGCCAAGGGTGAAAACAGCCTACAGAGAAGAGTATACCGACCGTGATATTTTTAATGAGATGGGTGAGCTTGGGCTGTTAGGTTCCACCATAGATGGTTACGGATGTCCTGGAGTAAGTTACGTTAGCTATGGTCTTATTGCGCGAGAAGTAGAGCGTGTAGACTCTGGTTATCGATCTATGATGAGTGTTCAGTCTAGTCTGGTTATGTACCCTATTTACACCTACGGTACTGAGCAGCAAAAAAATAAATATTTACCCAAACTAGCTACTGGTGAGTGGGTCGGTTGCTTTGGTCTGACAGAGCCCGATGCAGGCTCTGACCCTGGCGGTATGAAAACCCGCGCCAAAACAGTCGACGGCGGTTACCTCATCTCAGGTAGTAAAATGTGGATTAGTAACTCTCCAATTGCCGATGTCTTTATAGTGTGGGCAAAAACTGATGATGGCGTTATCCGTGGCTTTATATTAGAAAAAGGTATGAAAGGCCTGTCAGCCCCTAAAATTGAAGGTAAGCTAGCTCTTAGAGCATCCATAACCGGTGAAATCGTTATGGATGAAGTATTTGTTAGTGAAGACCAATTAATGCCTAACGTCCATGGTCTTAAAGGGCCATTTGGTTGTTTAAATTCAGCACGCTATGGTATTAGCTGGGGTGTTCTGGGCGCTGCAGAAAACTGTTGGCATGCTGCTCGGCAGTACACACTGGATAGAATTCAATTTAATCGGCCCCTTGCAGCGAACCAATTGATTCAGTTTAAGTTGGCGACCATGCAAACTGATATTAGTCTTGGATTACAGGGCTCTCTCCGTGCAGGGCGTATGAAAGAGCAGGGAAACCTAGCTCCAGAGTTGATTTCACTGTTAAAAAGAAATAACTGCACCAAAGCATTAGAAATAGCCCGGCTTGCAAGAGACATGCATGGTGGCAACGGTATTTCAGATGAATATCCAGTGATGCGACACATGCTCAATCTTGAAGTGGTTAACACCTACGAGGGAACAGCTGATGTTCACGCACTGATCCTGGGTCGAGCACAAACTGGTATTCAAGCATTTAGTTAAGGTACTCAGTATAGGAACTATTATGGCAGGGCCACTCAAAGGTTATCGTGTGCTTGACATGAGTCGCATTTTGGCTGGTCCTTGGGCCGGGCAGCTACTTGCCGACCTGGGTGCTGATGTCATTAAAATAGAGCGCCCAGGCAAAGGGGATGATACGCGCCACTGGGGGCCACCCTATCTTAAAGATACCCAAGGTAATGATACCCAAGATGCGGCTTACTTTTTTTGCGCAAACCGAGGTAAAAAGTCAGTTTGCGTTGATATCACTAAGGCTGAAGGTCAAAAAATAATTCGTCAACTGATTGAGCAAACTGATGTACTGATTGAAAACTACAAAGTCGGCGGTCTGGCTAAATATGGGCTGGATTATGCATGTCTAAGTCAAATTAATCCTAAATTAGTCTATTGTTCCATCACCGGATTTGGTCAGACCGGACCCTATGCTCAGCGTCCGGGCTATGATTTTCTTATCCAAGGTATGGGTGGTTTGATGAGCGTTACTGGCGAACCTGACCATATGATAAACGGTAACACTGGCGGCCCCGTTAAGGTAGGAGTTGCGGTGACCGATATATTTACCGGCTTATATGCTGCCAATGCTATTCAAGCTGCTTTGCTTGAAAGACATCAGTCAGGGCAAGGACAATATATTGACCTTGCCCTACTCGACGTCCAAGCTGCAGTGTTAGCCAATCAAGCGAGCAACTATCTTATCGGCGGCCAAATTCCAGAACGTTTAGGCAATGCTCACCCTAACATTGTTCCCTATCAAGCCTTTGCGACCGAGGACAGTCACATTATTATAGCCGTTGGAAATGATGCCCAATTTCAGCGTTTTTGCGACGTGCTGCAGAAACCATTAATGGCAACAGACCCTCTTTATGAAACCAATGCTCAACGGGTCAAAAATCGTCGTCTATTAGGCGACGCTATCAGTCTATGCCTTAAGCAAAAAGAAAGTGCCTACTGGCTGCAAGCGTTTGAACAAAGTGATGTACCTTGTGGACCTATCAACAGTATTGATCAAGTATTCGACAACCCTCAAATTATCGCTCGAAATATGCTCACAAAAGGGTATCAAGCACGGAGCGGTGAAATAACCATGGTGGCTAATCCGATTAACTTTAGCCGCTCCAGCACCACTAGTACTTCCATGCCTGAAGTTCTTGGAGAATCAACCAACAGCGTGCTTACCAGTTATTTAGAATATTCAGTGGCTGACTTAGACAAACTCAGAAAAACTGACATCATATAAGAGTTCAAAGCCACTAAAAATAAAGCATACAGGCCTTCTTTTTAACCTATTTTACCGCCAATAGTGTCACGACCAATGGGTACGTTCTGGCATGTAGCGATGGTGATGGACCAATATTGCGTGCATAAGTTCAAAATTAAGCTAATTTTTCACATTTTTTACGTCTTTCTGATTCATTTATGCATAATAAAGTGTACTATCAGCGTCTGGAAAAGTAAGTGTAAATCCGAAATGCTGCCTGAGTAAAAATTCTTGTGTCTCAAAGCAGGTGCGCTAGGTTGGTCAGATTTGCTTTTTTAACAATTTTTTGATTTGGTTGAAATCAAAAGAGTACTAACTAGGTAATATTTCTTGGGAGAAATATATGTTTAATAAAAAAATTTCTACAGCATTAAAAAGCGCTGTAGGTCTTAGTGTCTTGGCAGGATCCTTAAGTGTTGGATTTGTTCAAGCCCAAGACGAAGAAAGTAATTTAGAAGAAGTAGTAGTAACAGGATCAAGAATTACAAATCCAAATGTTGTAAGTTCTTCGCAAATAGTAAGTATTTCTGGAGCCGACATTTCGTCTAAAGGTATTACACGAGTGGAAGATTATCTTAATGATCTCCCGCAAGTTTCACCTGGACAATCGATTACATCTTCAAATGGATCTAACGGTACTGCAACAGTTAACTTGCGTAATTTCGGCTGTGAAAGGACCTTGGTTCTACTAAACGGCAAGCGTATGGCACCCGGTGTTGCCAATGGCGGTAACTGTGCCGATGTAAACACAATTCCTTCTTTGCTACTTAAAAACGTTGATGTTTTGACAGGTGGCGCGTCGTCTCAGTATGGTTCTGATGCGATAGCTGGTGTTGTAAACTTCGTATTGGATGATGAGTTTGAAGGCTTTGAAGCTCAGTACACTCACAGCTTCTACAGCCACGATAACGACAATGGTACGTTGCGCAATCTTGTTGACTCCTATGGATACCAGACGGCACCTAAAAGTGTAACTACAGGCAAAACTAACAAGTTTGCTGTAGCTTTTGGCGGCAGCATCATGGACGGTCGAGGGCATGTTACAGCCTATGCTGAGAAAACATCAACTGACCCAATACTACAGGGTGATTATGATTACTCTGCCTGTGCTCTCTCCGGTGGTGTTGAACGTTGTGGTGGATCATCAACTATTCCAAACGGCCGATGGGCTGACTTTGGCGGCTATCGTGCACTTGGTTTCGTGAATGTTGACCCAACAGTTACTGGCGTAGATTTTAAAGTGATTGGTGATGAGTTTGTTCCTCGCGCTGGTCAAACTTTTAACTACAACCCAACTAACTTTATTCAACGTCCTGATGAGCGTCTAAACACAGGTTTCTTTGGTAAGTTTGAAATCAATGATCACGCTGAAGCCTATGCCAGCGTTCGCTCTATGAAAGCTGAGTCAAATGCTCAAATCGCCTTCTCTGGAACGTTCGGTAACATTGAATCTCTTCCCTGTTATAACGCTCTTCTCTCTACACAGCAATTCAATGCTGCCTGTGGTGACTGGATTGGCATGGGTGGTGATCATGCTCCTAACTTCGATACTGGAGCAGAAGCTCTTGCTTATATCTCAGGTCTGAACCTTGCAGTTGGCGATGGAAGCATTCTTGGTTACGAAGCACCTCTTTACTCTTTGAAGCGTAACGTAGAAGGAACGCCTCGACAGGACATCTTGTCTAGAAGAACTGTTGTTGCTAACTTTGGTATCCGTGGTGACATCAATGACCAATGGTCATACGATGTTTACTATCAGCAGAGCGATGTTACTAATTCAAGCGAATACCGAAATGATCTATCTGTTGTTGCTATCAACCGTGCTATGAACGTTATCAATGTAGATGGCGTACCTACTTGTGTGTCTGCAATTGACGGAACTGATCCTTCTTGTGTTCCTTACAATCTTTTCTCTGGCGGTTTAGAAGGTGACGGTGGTATCCAAGCTGTTATTGATGCTGGACAAGATCTGCAAAACTACGTAGCAAACGCTACCTACATCAATGGTGATGGCAAGCAAACAATTCTTTCTGGTTACATTTCTGGTGAGACTGACTTTGCAATCCCTGGTGCTCCAAGTGGCGTATCTGTTGTTTTAGGTTTTGAGACAACTGACACAACTGCTGAAGATCGTCCCGATCTTCCAACTCGTACTGGTGATCGATCAGGTTCAGGTGGCGCTCAGTTACCAATATCTGGCGGATATGATGTTGATGAATATTTCTTAGAACTTGGTATCCCAGTAACTGAAGGTTTAAGTGTTGACGCTGGCTACCGTAGCTCTTCTTACTCCACTGGCGCTGATACTGATGCATACAAATTAGGTGCTTTCTGGACTATCAACGATTCGATCTCATTCAGAGCTGCAGCACAGAGCTCAACGCGTCACGCTAATATTAGTGAGCTATACACCACGCCAGGCTTTGGTCTAGTAGACTTGGATAATGATCCTTGTGCATCACCTCAGCAAGACGGCTCTGCGGCTACTGCTACAGCTGCTCAGTGTGCTGCTACTGGCCTTGCATCAAACCTATATGGTACTGATCTAAACTCTCCAGCTGACCAGTACAACACTTTAGGCGGCGGTAACCCTAATGTTCAGCCTGAAGAGTCTACGTCATTCACCGCTGGTGTTATTATCACTCCAGAAGCAGTTGCTGGCTTGACAGTTACTCTTGATCTATTTGACATTACTGTTGAAGATGGCATCGATAGTGTTTCTGCAAGCACTGCGTTAGACAAGTGTGTTGAAACAGGTCTAGCTTCATACTGTAATCTGATCAACCGTAACCCAACCAACGGATCACTTTGGCTCACTGGTGGCTACATCAGCACTGCATTGACTAACATCGGTGAAGAGCAAACTCGTGGACTGGACGTAATCTTTGACTACTCCATGGACACATCTGTTGGTGAGCTTAGCCTACAAGGCGTAACTACTTACCTTGATACGTTCCTGCGTACTGAGCTTCCGGGTGAAGCTGCAGTAGAATGTGCGGGTAACTGGGGTGGTAGCTGTGGCAAGAACCCATTACCTGAGCTAAGCGGTAACTACAAGGCAACTATCTCTACTGCCTATGACACTGACGTTTCTCTTGGCATGCGTTACCTTGGTAGCACTACTGATCTTAACTCCAACTCGATTGACTTCGGTTCAAGAACTTATTTTGATCTGACTGCAATCTACAGCTACGATGAAAACATCACAGCTACCTTTGGTGTTAATAACCTAACTGACAAAGGCACTGGATACACTTCAGATGCCGGTACTGCGCCTGGTAACGGAAACACATTACCTGGCTACTTCGACTCTCTAGGTCGTTATGTATACATGTCAATTGGTGTTAAGTACTAAGCCGAAAATACATGAATGTAATGTATTGATTAAGCCCCCCTTTATGGGGGGCTTTTTTTTGATGTTTAAAAAGTACGGATCAACCTTATTTAGCTATATAGCGAGTATATAATGGCTTCCACCCATGGTCCTCGTCACGGACTTCCTTACCTTAGTGTCTATTTTTAAACATAATCGCGATGGTTAATCAAACAAACAATGGCCCTAAGGACAATTCACTAAAAAATCAGCAAACCAAAGACACCTGTCATATCGATAAATTGGTCACGACTATCAAACAACTAATAATTATTCCAAGCGGTAGATCGCAGGCTCGCTGTAGTATTCCTACCTGAGCAGCTGTAGCATACAGATCAGATAAAGTGGATGTTACTGAGCCCAGAGTATTATCCTCAAGCTCATAAATAATGGTTAATTTAACTAGATAACAAATATTTGCGTTCACCACATGCAAAGATACGGAACTTTATAAACACTCTGTACGCCCCAGAGCTATATGGATGGATCCATATGATATGTCCCACAAAAAAGCCCCCTACTGGGAGCTTCTTTGAACAACTTTACTCATAAATGGTATCTACATAGGAGGTTTTTGCGTATCAATCCAAGACTTAACCGATTCCTCTAAAATTTCTAATGGCATAGCTCCATTGAGTAAAATCATTTCATGAAATTCTCGGATGTCAAAACCATCACCCAATGTCTCCTCCGCTAAGCTACGTAATCTTACAATGGAGAGCTGTCCAATTTTGTATGCAGTCGCCTGACCCGGCCATACTACATAGCGTTCTATTTCACGTACAACCTCAGCCTCAGTCATACCAGTCTTTGACAGCATATAATCAATGGCTCTCTCACGACTCCAACCCTTTGCATGCATTCCAGTATCAACAACTAAACGTACAGCCCTGAACATCTCCGCCTGGATTCTTCCCAAATCCCCCAAGGGATCCTGTAAATATATTCCCATATCCTCAGCGGCAATCTTCTCAGAGTATAGTGCCCATCCTTCTGCAAATGCACTAAAAGGACTGAGCTTTCGTAAAAAAGGAACACCTGTTATCAGTTGGCTTGCTGATAGTTGGAAATGATGTCCGGGAGAGCCTTCATGGATCATCAATGTGGGCAGTGTCCAGCGGGGGTTATCGTACGTATTTTTCTGGTTAATATAGAACTGTCCAGCCGACGAGCCATCAAGAGCGGGCGGCTGATAATAGCCTCCAGGGGCAGAGTCCTGTGAATACTCAGGTACCCTAACTATTTCTAAAGGTTGAGGCGGAATAGTAATGAAATAGTCCTCTATATTTTCCATCACCTGCATGTTTACTTCATTTAAATAGGCGATTTGTTGAAGTCGACCCTCGTCAGTATTAGGAAAATTATGCTCTGGCATATCCATTAACTGACGGACTCTGGATACAATGCTACCCTCTGACATACCCTCGTTTAACAAAATCGTTTGCATATCAATTTCTATACGAGCAACCTCATCTAAGCCAATTTGGTGAATTTTTTCTGCACTGAGCGTTGTAGAGTTGTTCGACCGTAACGCCATTTGATAGATTTTCTTACCCTGAGGAATTCGCCAGATCCCAGCATCATGATCGGTTACTGTTAACATTTCCTCAAAAAGTACAATCATCTGCTGATATTTTGGCAGCACACTTTGATCTACAAGAGTAACCGCTTTTTGAGTTAGTTCAGCTTTTCGCTGATCGGACATGTCATCTATCTTCTCAAGTTTGGATGGCAACGTTGTAATCAATGGGTTAGCTATAGCTCCTCCCTCGTAAAATTTTCGCATTCCCAATAGTGCTTTTTTAATAATAAAATCTGGTGGCATAACACCATTATCACGATCATCCATGACGCGAACTTTAACTTCGGAGATAACTCTAGAAAATTCTTGCAATCGGCCTAGATAGCGCTCAAAACTTTTCTCATCTTTTATGCTGTGACGATCGGTGAGGAATTGCGGCAAATTGACCATCGGACCAGAAATTTGGTTAACCAGGTAGCTTCCATGCTCAAATTCACCTTGACGAATAAGATCATCAAAATACCAAGCAACTATTTTCCAGCTCAGAAGTTCTTGACCCTCTAAACCCTCGGGGCCATAGTCATTTAGCCCCTCGCGAATTTGCCGAAGAAAATTAAGCTCTTCGCGACTAGATGCCTTGTCATAGCGATCTAATTTCCCACTATGAAAATCCAATGGCGTGTTATCCACCAAGCCAAGTGAAGTGAGTAATTCTGGAGAACGCATCAGAAATTGAATAGATACTTTGTTTACATAATTATTGATTCCCACAGGAGTTGCCCAAAACCAAAAATACCCTGCGAGAAATGCAAGAAATATCAAAGTCACCCCATATTTCATCAGTTGTTTGAATAATGCCACGTAATGCCTCCTGGAGTTATTTAATTTATTGACCTCAAGACGCACATAGTGCGCGTAACAGATTCACGAGTCATCTGTTTCTAGTCTAATAGATCTAGCGCTACTACCCTAATACAAAGCCAACTTAGTCTTTACTAGCGTAAAAAAATGATCGACATTACCAGCGCAGGCTCGCAATTCTAGGTCATCAATCAACAGTAAGGCATTACCTTCACTGATTGCAATTACGCAGGGTGCCTGATCTTTAAATAGTGAAAGCTGCAAATTTAATTCATCTAAATGCAGTTTTATGAATGGTACTGGAAGTTGAGCACTTGCTGCCACAAAAGCAGATTTCTCTTTTAAAGGTCCGTGACTGATGTCGCAAAGAGCACATTGGGCGGTGCCCTTGAGTTTACCAAATAGATAAGCCAGCTCACCTGCAAACGAGCCCTTAGCATTATAAATACCAATTAACTGATCGATCAAACACCGCTTCCTTCGCTACTAAATTTCGCAGAGCCAACTGTAATCAATTTTTCAATCCACCATAATTATATTAGGTACTGGGAAACCATTGAAATCACAAGCGCAGGTAGTGCAGTAAGCGCCCATATTGGGCATAAATATAACATCGTTCACCTCGATGTTACACGGTAATTCATGGTCGCCTAAAACATCGATAGAGTCACAAGTTGGCCCGGCTAGAGCCCAAGTAGCTACTGCACCAGTGCGCTGACTAACAATGGTGGAAGGAAATTTCTCTGCTACTTCCATTAACCCCCCATAGAAACCAGTATCTAGGAATAACCAGCGTTTCTGATCTCGTGTGGCCATACCTATAATTTGGGTCAGAAGGCATCCTCCCGCTCCTGCTAGAAAACGTCCAGGTTCGCCCATAACTTGAATTGATAAAGGTATAGTATCTAACTCTTGATTGATAATTTCACCAATTTCTTCGATTGAAGGATCGGTTTCAGAGAATTGGACAGGATAACCACCACCAATATTAAGTAATTCTGGTGTCCAACCATGGGCCTCCAAACGTTCAAATGCTTGCTTTGCGGCGCGAATACCATCTACCCAATTGTTGACATTAATGCACTGAGATCCTACGTGAAAGGTGATACCATTAATTGGCATATTTAATTCCGCGGCCTTTTCAACAACAGCGGCAGCTCCCTTAGGGCTAGCACCAAATTTACCTGACAGGGGCCAGACCGAACCTTCATTACTGACATCAATACGCAGATATAATTTTGCATCTGGCTTAATAGATGCAATTTTTTCCACCTCTTCTGGAGTATCGACAACATACCAGATTATTCCCGCAGCAGCGGCATACTTTACCGAGGCCGGAGACTTAATTGGATTAGAGTAAAAAACGGTATCCATACTGACGTTTAATAACTTCATTGCATCTATCTCAGCAATAGAAGCTATCTCAAAGCAAGTGCCCTCTTCTTTAAAAATTCTTAACACCTCTGGATGAGGATTTGCTTTTACCGCGAAATGCGGTCTGACTCTGGGCATTGAGGCAATAAATCGACGGGCATTGTCACGCAGTCGCGCTTCAGACATCAAGAGCATAGGATCAACATAATCACAGGTATATGCAGAATAAGCTGCTACCTGATCTCGAATACTATCTTCTAACTTAACCCGCTTAATCTGACTGACCGAAGAACTGCTTGGCGCTATAGCTAGACCCATTGATTGATCCTCATCGTAATTACCCGTAAGCCGCTATTTTAAGGAAAAAAACTGTCAATTTGTATTGATAAACTTAACAAAATGATTATTATTACTTTATAAATTGATAATTTTTGAATCAAATTGATATGAAAAATCCTCAACCTTTAATACAGCTATTGCAAGAAAATAGCCGCCGTTCAGTCTCTGAACTTGCCAAACTATTAGGTCTTAGCAGAGCTACAATCCAGCAAGCAATGGAGAGGCTGGAGCGTACGGGAATCATTCAAGGGTATACCATCAAATTGAATCCTAAGCATCAACAACAAAGAGTAAGCGCTTACGTTATGATCTCAGCGGTGTCACAAAAAACGCCGGACATTATTCGAAAAATTCAAAAACTCAGACAACTAGATATGTTGTGTACTATTAGCGGGCAGTATGATTTGATGGCGATGGTAACTGAATCAACAACCGAGGCACTAGACCACGCCATCGATGCCATTGCCGCCTTAGATGGCGTGGAGAAAACACTTAGTCATATTGTATTGTCCAGAAAAAAGGACCGCGCTTTTTAACAACTGCTCATACTAAATATATGATATGAACACTAAACATAATCTAATCAACAAAGATCTAAACCTATGACCGAAGTAAAAAAAATTCTCAAAAAACCCAGTCTCATTGATGCACTGATTCCAGTGGTTGCGCTGATTAGTATGCTAGCAGGGACGGTTTATGTGTTTGGTTTAGATTCCTTTGGCCCCAATCAGGTAGCACTAATACTCGCAGCAGCAATTGCAGCTATGATCGGTATTAAAAATGGCCATAGCTGGAGAGAAATAGAGCAGGGTATGATCGAAACCATCAGTATGTCGCTACAAGCACTGCTTATACTCCTGATGGTGGGTTCGTTAATAGGCAGCTGGATTTTATCCGGTACTGTTCCCACCATGATTTATTATGGCGTAGCACTTATGTCACCAGATTATTTTTACCTGACTGCCTGCCTGGTATGCGCACTGCTCGGCTTCAGTATTGGTAGCTCGTGGACTGTTGCCGGTACTCTTGGGGTAGGATTAATGGGTATTGCCGTTGCACTAGATCTTTCACCAGCCATTAGTGCTGGTGCGATCATATCTGGCGCCTACTTTGGTGACAAATTATCGCCTTTATCAGAAACAACTAATTTAGCCGCGGCCGTTACTAGCAATGATCTGTTTGATCATATTCAGCACATGCTTTGGACCACTGTTCCTGCAATATTAATTACATTAGTGATTTTTTTCTTTATGGGCGTGGGTAGCAGCTCTAATGTAGTTATCAGTGACATTGTTGCGCTTCAAACTGCCATGAACAATGCATTTACTATTAATCCGTTCATGCTAATACCATTGATTTTGTTGTTGGTGATGGCGGTAAAGAAACAACCTGCTCTGTCTACACTAATCTGCGGCACTGTAACTGGATGCATTTTCGCTGCCGTCTTTCAATGGCATGCAGTTCTTGCACTGGCTGATGATACAAGTCTTTCGGCAACGGCGGCCGGTTTTAAAGGCTTGTTAAGTGCCATGTTTCTTGGATATAACTCAGTAAGCGGCAACGAATCTTTAGATGCTCTGCTTTCTAAAGGGGGCATGAGTAGTATGCTGACAACCGTCGGCCTAGTGATTAATGCTATGGCTTTTGGTGGTGCAATGGCCCGAACTGGCTTGTTAGCGCGACTGGTTGAGGCTGCACTGAGCAGGGTTAAATCTGCAGGTGGACTCATTGCTGCCACAGTTAGTACTTGCATAGGAACTAATATTTTAGCCGCTGATCAATATCTCTCAATCGTTCTTCCTGGGCAAATGTTTGTCGAACCTTATAAGGAGCGTAAGTTAAAGTCGATAAACTTGTCCAGGACTCTTGAAGATTCAGGAACACTTACGTCAGCACTGGTGCCGTGGAACACCTGCGGTGCTTATATGTCTGCTACCCTAGGCGTTAGTACGTTTTATTATGCGCCTTTTGCTTTCTTTAATTTACTCTGTCCAGTTATCGCCATTATTTATGGTTTCTCCCTTATCGCTGTGCCTGCAATTGAAACACCAGAAACCTCTGATGTCCTTGGCACTCCCGAGGATTCATAGGGGGACTTATGCAACTAAAACCAGTTATTATTTGTGTCGTACTACTATTACTATCAGTGAGTTCCGCAGCGGAATCCAAATCTCCCCTCTTTAATGGAGAAAATGCCCTGACGCATATCAAGACTCAGGTTGCATTTGGACCGCGCACCATAGATAACTCCGAGGGGAAACAAGCCACCTTAGATTTTATACACCAAACACTGGAACCTTTAAGCTCAAAAATCACGGTGCAGCCCTTCACAGTACAAGGCTTAAACGGCAAAAATATTTGGGCCACTTTTATGAATCCTAAGGCGATGGGCACTGCTAATCGCATCATGCTTGGGGCGCACTGGGATACACGCCCAATATCTGAACAGGACCCAGATCATAGTAAACAGACACTGCCCACGCCAGGAGCAAATGATGGCGGGTCAGGCGTAGCAGTCCTTCTAGAACTAGCACGGTTGTTTTCTATCAGAAAGCCTGAAGTTACGGTAGATTTGATTTTTTTTGATTTAGAAGATATGGGCAATATTAAAAATCTTCCCTTTGCATTAGGCGCTCAGGTATTTGTAGATCAAAATCCATTCTATCGTCCCAGCAAAGGGGTTATCGTGGATATGGTATGTGATAAAAATCTTAGGATTCCTCAAGAGCGCTATTCTAAAAAGCAAGCTCCTTTGCTAATCAAAGAGATATGGTCTATTGCTGAGGCACAAAATGCCACGGGATTTTACAAGCAACAGGGCACTTATATTCAAGATGATCATTTACCCTTTTTAAATGCCGGAATTCCCGTTATTGACCTAATCCATTATCCCTTCCCAGACTATTGGCATACATCAAGGGACACGATTGAGAACTGCGACGCTGAGAGTTTAGAACAGGTTGGAAATGTTCTGTCTGCATTTGTTTACAACTAATAGTAATGTAAAGTAAAAGTTGAGACTGACAACTGGTATGATTTGCACAGGAGCTATACAACTATGAATAATTACAACAACTATAAAAATCTGCTACCTATGATAATGTTAGTGAGTCTAACAGTAAGTAGTTTTGTTCAAGCTAAAAGCGAATTGGCGGATGCTATTAACCTAGACTACCAAGATCGTCTGGGCGCTATGTTCAAAGATTTCCATGCTAATCCAGAGCTGAGTACTGCAGAGTTTACAACTGCAAAGAAAATGGCTGAAGCATTGCGTACTCATGGCTTTGACGTCACCGAAAGTGTGGGTGGTACCGGTATTGTTGCTCTTTTAGAAAATGGTCCTGGACCGCTAGTAATGATGAGAGCAGATATGGATGGACTGCCAGTTAAAGAAATGTCTGGTCTGCCGTACGCCTCAAAGGCAACTCAACTTGACCCAATAACTAATAAGACCTTCCCAGTGATGCACGCCTGTGGGCATGATGTGCACATTACCAGCCTTATAGGAACAGCAAAGCAAATGGTTGACCTCAAAGAGCATTGGTCTGGCACTTTAATGCTCATTGGTCAGCCTGCAGAAGAGCGTGTGATTGGTGCTAGAGCAATGATGGAAGATAATCTTTGGCAACGATTTGGCAAGCCTGACTATGCCTTGGCTTTTCATGTTTCATCTATTCTGCCCTCTGGAGTAATCAATGTTGTAGAGGGTGCGCCATTTGCAGGGGCAGATACCGTTGATATCTATGTTCGTGGCATAGGGGCTCATGGCGCTTCGCCACATGCAGGTAAGGATCCTATCGTCTTGGGTAGTCAAATTGTGATGGCATTACAAACATTAGTTTCACGAGAGTTATCCCCAAGACAACCAGGCGTGGTTACCGTAGGGGCTTTCCATAGTGGCACCAAACACAATATTATTTCTGAACTTGCTCATCTGCAGTTAACAGTGCGTAATACCAATCTAGATACGAGAGATACTCTGTTGAGGGGTATAAAGCGCATCGCTGAAAATTTAGGTCGTGCCGCTGGTTTACCAGAGGATAAACTTCCTGAAGTTGTATATTCTGAGGAGTCAACGCCCCCCACAGTTAATAATGCTGCCATGGCTCGACGTTTAAAACAGGTCTGGGAAAACGGCATGGGCGAGGACAGAGTGACGGCAATCGAAGCAGAGGGAATGGGCGCAGAAGACTTTCCGTTTTTTACTACCGATCCTGAAATTACCAGCGTTTATTTTTCCGTTGGTGGTACGGATGCTGATTATATTGCCGCAGCAAGAAATGGAACCGGGCCCGCAGTGCCCTCTCATCACAGCCCCATATTTAAAATTGAACCAAAACCTGCGGTCACAGCGGGCATTGAAGCCACTGTTTTAGCGCTAATGGATCTACTTCCAGCCGCGAATTAACCCAAAACGCTTCGCAGAGAATGTAAGCAATAATCTACATTTTTCTGCGAACTTGCATGACCCATTAGACCAATACGCCAAACATTTCCCGCTAGGGCGCCCAGACCGGCGCCTATTTCCAAATCATACTCCTTCAGCAGCCGATTACGGACATCAGCGTCGTTAACACCCTCAGGTATAGTTACCGCATTCAATTGCGGCAGCCTATCCTGTGCAGCAACAATAAAATTAATGCCCATTTCCTCTAAACCATTCCGTAACAATACATGATTAGTATGGTGTCTGGACCAAGCATTCTCTAGTCCCTCTTCTTGAACGATTACCAAGGCCTCATGAAGGCCATAAAGACAATTAACTGGTGCAGTGTGGTGATAGGCTCGCTTACCATCACCCGCCCAATAACCCATAACAAGGTTTAAATCTAAAAACCAACTTTGTACCTTGGTTGTTCGCGCTTTAATTTTATCTGCAGCTCGCTGGCTAAAACTTACTGGTGACAAGCCTGGCGATGATGAAAGACATTTCTGTGACCCAGAATAAATTGCATCGATGCCCCATTCATCAACTAATAACGGCGTTCCAACCAAGCTAGTAACAGCATCGACTATTACTAAGCAATCATACTGATGACCCAAATTTACTAACGTTTTAGCATCTGATTGTGCACCCGTGGATGTCTCCGCATGCACAAACGCCACAATACAGACATCTGGATTAGCCTTCAAAGCGTCCTCAAGTTTTGACGGGTCCACGGCCTTACCCCATTCATCTTGAACCATGACTGCGACACCGCCACAACGCTCTACATTTTCTTTCATACGCCCGCCAAATACGCCATTTTGACAGACAATGACCTTATCGCCAGGTTCAACTAGATTAGTAAAACAGCATTCCATTCCCGCAGAGCCTGGGGCTGATACGGCAAATGTTAATTCATTTTTTGTTTGAAATACATATTGTAAAAGTTGCTTAGTCTCATCCATCATACCGATAAAGCTAGGATCTAAATGGCCTACCGTCGGTCGAGACATTGCTTGAAGTACACGATCGCTAACATCGGAGGGACCAGGCCCCATAAGAGTCCGTTGGGGTGGGTGAAATGAAGATATAGTCATAGATTTTTCCTGGCTGGATTGGCGTTTAGTCATCTCAAAAGTGTCATACAGTATCGGTTACAACGCCGCTTGTCTTTAGCTGCTCAATAGTCGCTGTATCAATGCCAATACTACTGAGAATTTCGTCGGTATGAGATCCAATCTCTGGACCGGGCCACGCAGTGCTGCCGGGCGTTGCAGCCAACTTTGGCATCAAAGCGGGAATTGTAAGGGATTCACCATTAATTTCTACTGTTTCAAATAATTCTCGGTATTGAAAATGCTTATCATCCAGCATATCCGCCGCATTATATACAGGTCCACAGGGTATTCGGTGAGCCTCTAGAATGGACATTACACTATCTAGCGGTGTTTGTAGGCACCAATTGGATAGTAAATCATCGATCTCACGTTCATAGATAACGCGATCTGCATTAGTGCGATACTTGGCGAGTGTGGCAAGATCTGGGCGCCCTATAGCCACCATTAGTCGCTTAAAAATAGAGTCTCCATTGCCACCGATCACAATATATTTTTCATCGGCGCACTGATAAGTATTAGTAGGGACTATTCCTGTCACCGTTGTACCAGAAGGTTGCCTGACTACACCCGCACCCTGGTACTCTGGGATCACCGCCTCTAAAAGATTAAACATCGATTCATACAGGGCAATATCAACCACCTGCCCACCTGCCTCTCCCTTGTCATTCTTTTGATCCTTGACTCTTAGTGACATCAAAATACCAATAACCGCATGTAACCCTGACACTGTGTCACCCAAACTCAAGTTAGGACGCACTGGGGTTTGTCCTGGATAACCATTAACATAACGAAACCCACTAATTGCCTCACAAGCAGAGGCAAATCCAGGCTTGTTCGCATAAGGGCCTGTCTGACCATAACCTGAAATCCGAGCATAAATAAGGTCTGGGTTATCCTTTTGTAAGCTTTTCGGGTCAAGGCCCCACTCCTCTAGAACACCGGGACGAAAATTCTCAATCACAATGTCAGCAGTCTTCATCATTTGACGAACAATATTGCGGCCCTCAAGCGTTTTTAAATCAATTGAAATACATTTTTTATTTCGACCCAAACTACGCCACCATAGAGAAGTTCCATCTTTGACTTCACGCCAATTCCGAATAGGATCACCACCTGGAGGTTCGATCTTAATTACCTCCGCACCAAAATATCCCAACATGCAACCTGCGAATGGCCCAGCAAGTAGCTGACCCAATTCAATTACCCGTAGTCCTTCTAGTGGTTTATTCATAAGGTGGAAACCTATAGCACGTCAATGGAATCCTTAGCAGCGCTGCTAACAGCTGCCGGCTGCAAAATGCCGACCACGTAATGCCAAAAGGATAGTCAAGTTCAATTTTAATCTGTTACAGTTATGTGTCATGAAACAGACAAGGTTTCAAGTATGTGTCCACAACAAAACTACAGTCGCCTAAACAGTATATCAGTATATTCAATAATACTAATGTTAGCCTTGAGTGGCCGTTGCTATGCAGATTTATCAGAGCACCTTATTGGCGAGGTTAAACTCGATGAGCTTAAACAATCCCCTTTTGTTGAGTGGTATGATAAATACCAATCTTCCTACCAAATGAATTTAGATGTTATTTCTGATCTTAAGCCTTTGATGTCTGATGTTTCTATTGTTGCCTTTATGGGCACCTGGTGTCATGACAGTCAGAGAGAGGTACCATCGCTAGTAAAGATTCTTGAAAAAATCGATTTTGATAAGAGTAAATTTCGTCTCATAGCGCTGTCCTATAATAAAGATACGCCATCAAAAATAGAGGCTAATCTTGATGTATTTCGTACCCCAACATTTATCTTCTACAGACAAGGTGTTGAGATAGGGCGCTACGTGGAACATTCTAAAAAGACTCTCGAAGAGGACATGCTAGCAATAGCCGCTGGAGAGAATTATCAACATGCCTATGTCAAATTATAAGGAGTGGCTTTCTAAGAACTTCAGCTCGGTAATAGTACCAAAATCCTTAAACGTCTTCTTGATACTATCATAATGAAATCAACAGTGGCTTTAAACACTATATATCACAAGAAAAATATCGCTTATAAAAGCTAGAGGTCGAACAAAAATAAACCCAGATAGCAACCGAACACCCACTCATTACCCTAATGACGCGAATAATAGGAAGGATTCATTAACCTTCATGTAACAGAGTAACCGCAACCCTCGGGACACAAGACTCGAGTTATTACCAACAAGATTAGAGGAATCCTCGATCATTTAGTCTACTATTTTAGATAGCATTGAACAGCCGATCAATTGCAAACTACCAGCAGTAATAACCACGACACCAGCGCATATCGCGACGTGTAAATCGCAAAGCGTCAGTATTTTTTTCCTGTGCACGGATCGACTTCAGAGTTAATCGACAGCCACCATAAGCCTCTGTAGCATTGGAAAAGCCGTAGGAAATACATTCCTCATGGTCTGCGGTTTCCTGAGCAGCAATCCGTTCATCTATCATTCTGGTAGACGCACAAGAGGAAAGGCATATCGCTAACAACCCTATTGAAATAATTTTCATAATGGAACCTTTAATGAGACAAAGTCAAAACAATACCACGCTATACCGCGTTAATCGAGGTCACCATAGACTGAACAGACATAACATCTATCAAGATGGTAACAAAAGATAGTATACCGAAATCCTAGGTTTGATATTTACTCTGTTATGTAAGACACTTCTCGTAAACGTTGCCACGTTTATTAAACAGGGACCAAGGTGCATTGGCTCTGGCTAAAAATGTTTATTTTTAAACGCTCAAAAAAAGAACAAAATGTAAGCTCTTAGTAAAGTAATGTTGTAGCTCATATACTGTTGGGATAAAAGACTTCTTCTGTAACAGTTAAAAAGAGGTAGCGTGTATGTTACATCGTAAAGTAGTCATCTTAATTATTGCTCTAGTGTCTCTTGGTGTACTCGGTTTATCAGTATTTTGGCTGAGTAATAATGACGATGCTGAAGAAGATGCTATTTACAACAATGTACCCTTGAGTATCAATACTGAAGATTTGCAACAAAAAGTCAGAGACAAGCTAAGTCAACAAATTGATAAACAAATTCAAAAAGACAGTAAGGTTCCTGTCGATGATACTCTTTCCACCATGAGGACCAAGCTCACTGCGCTTATTAAGTCCTTAGGTAACCGACAACCCTCAGAGGAAGAATTAGTAAATTTTTTTGAAAAACGTAAGGTGTATTACGGCGGTGGCGCTAAAGTTGAGTTTTTGTATCGGCCTTTTTTAAGCGCAAGGCACGGAGGGCAGGCATTTGATGTAGCCGAAAAAGCCCTTCAAGAAATGGTAGCATATGGAGTTCCGCTGCTAAAAGACCACAGGCTACCCGATGACGGATATTTCTTTGGACTGTACAAACCAGGAGAGGACGAAACTATTGAGAGTAGGCGGCTAGGCCAGGCTTTTGGGCCAGATTTTAAATCAAAATTAATCGATTTGATTACGGAAGACCAAAATCAATTGCCATGTTGGGGAGGGCCTATTACTGGAATCCATGGTGCGTATTTAGTATGTGTTAAGGCACACGAAGTGCTTCCTTTTGCCAATCTGGAGGATATTCGGGAGGAAGTTATTAATGACTGGCGCTTATCGACAGTGAGAAAGAATTAGAATCAGACCATTAGGACATCAACTCGCTAAAAAAGGCTCTCAGGCCTTCCGGGCCAGCAGACTCCCAAGTTTTCAATGCGGCAGTACCAACAATCGCTAAGTCGGCTGAACCGCGCAAAAATTCTAAATCTTCTTTTTTGCTGATACCAAATCCAACGCCAATAGGAACTTGAGTATGTTTTTTACATCGTGCGATAAGACCAAGCACATCCTCATCCATGCTTGTTTTAGAGCCAGTAACGCCTTTTCTAGCAACGGCATAGACCATACCACGACTTGCCTTACCCAAAACAGCTAGTCGCTTATCGCTAGAAGTAGGTGTCATTAGTATGATCGGCTCAATACCCGCCTTTTCTGATAGTGCATGCAAATTAGTAGATTCCTCTACTGGAAGATCCGGTAATATGTACCCAACGCCACCTGCGTCTTTAATCCGCTGTACAAAAATCGCTTCACCCATACGAAATGCGGTGTTGTAATATCCCATCATCAAAATTTTAAACGGAAATTTCTCGCTGGCAAGCTTCATAAAGTCAAAACATTGATCCACAGTCGTTCCGGACTTTAATGACTCCTCATTAGCCTTGACAAATAGAGGACCATCAGCGCTGGGCTCTGAAAAAGGAAACTGGAGCTCAACCAGATCAACACCAGCATCCGCCATGATAGTTAATTCTTGCAAGTTATCCTCAAAACTTGGATATCCACACACCACATGCGCCATAACCAGCAAGTCTTTTTCTTTTTTGCGTTCTTCAATATATGCCTGCAAGCGCATTAGTTTTTCTCCGCTCGATACTGATCAGCCTTACCATCAATAAAAGACTTCCACTTGGCATCATCTAGAGCATCTGCGATGGTGAAAATATCCTTATCACCACGACCTGATTGATTGATCAAAATAATTTCTTCCTTACCCATAGTTGGCGCTTCTTTAATCGCCGTGACAAATGCATGAGTACTCTCTAAGGCAGGAATAAGCCCTTCAGTCCGCATGGTTAGCTTCAACGCCTCTTTGACTTCTACATCAGTAGCAGCTTCAAAACGAACCTTTCCCTGCTCCCAAAGATAAGAAAAGATGGGGTTAATACCAATATAATCTAAACCCGCAGCTACCGAATGAGTCTCATTCATATTGCCTTGATCGTTTTGTAAAAAATAGGTCTTGTAACCTTGAGCAACACCTACTGAGGCATCATCATAGGCCAAGCGAGCAGAGTGCATATAAGAGCCGACCCCATGACCTCCAGCCTCACAGCCAACAAGCTCAACATTATCATCGAAAAAACCTTGAAATATGCCCATGGCATTGGAGCCCCCACCCACACAAGCATAAACACGATCGGGTAATCGGCCAGCTTGCTTCAACATCTGCTCTCGAGCTTCCATTCCTATAATAGATTGGAACCAGCTGACCATCTCAGGAAAGGGATGAGGACCACACGCCGTACCCAAAATGTAGTGGGTATCAGCCATATTTGTTACCCAATCGCGCATACAGGCATTCACCGCATCTTTCAAAGTTTTTTGACCATCTGTCACAGCAATAACTTCTGCACCAAGATTTTCCATCCAAAAAACATTAGGGCGCTGTCGAGCCACATCCACCGCACCCATGTAAATTTTACAGTCATAACCAAACTTTGCGGCCATGGTCGCAGTAGCAAAGCCATGTTGACCTGCACCCGTCTCAGCAATAACTCGTCCTTTTCCCAAACGCTGGCACAAGAGACCCTGACCCATGACATTATTAACCTTATGGGACCCTGTATGATTTAAATCATCACGCTTGACATAAATTTGAGCACCGCCAAGCTGTCTTGAAAGGTTCTCCAAATGTGTTACGGGTGTTGGACGACCAGAATAATTTTGGAGTAAACTTACATATTCCTGCCAAAATTTAGGGTCTGCCTTACACTCTCTAAAGCAAACTAAGAGCTCTTCGATTGTCGCATGTAGAATTTCCGGAAGAAAAACGCCACCAAACTCCCCGTAGTAGCCCTCACGACCGTCGGAGAAATCGAAAATGTCCATGTTAAATACCTCGATAGGTGCAGTTAGCGTATTCGTTGGGCGCCCTAGAAAAAATGGATGTAGGCGTTTATGCCTAGTTTAGACAAGTCCCCATCAAGGCACAACGTCACTGCATAAATAGGTACGCCTTAACGCACTATACGGCCAAAACTAGTGACCGGTTTTGCGCAAACAGTCAACAACTTGCAAAGTACCAGTAACCATCAGCCCTGACAGGGTTTATCCACAACTTTTCCATACTTTATTAGTAAAAAATTAAATAATAAATACATAAAAACACTACATGTAGTAGATTAATGCTTGCAAGACACAAAATGTAGGATAAACTTCTAACCTGAGTGTAGGGACAGTTAAGTCCTCCCAGATTGAAAAGTTCACACCATTAGGGTGGTTATTCACCTTAAAGGTAACCGAAAAAGATAGTTAGTTATATATAAAGGGCAACCCATGAGCGCACCGAAACTTAAAACAATAAAACCTGTTCGCAAGGTAGAAGACATCAAGATGCAAGATGCATCACTGGATATTTGGGACAAAAAGTACCGCTTGAAAGACAAAGAATCCAATCCTGTTGATCAAGATATCAATGCGACCTACATGCGTGTTGCAAAAGCCCTGTCAGACGTTGAAGAAGAGTCTAAAAGGGAAGTATGGCAAGAGCGCTTTATTTGGGCACTCAAACACGGGGCTATTCCCGCTGGTAGGATTATATCTAACGCTGGTGCACAGGCATACAAACCCGCAACGTCGACGATCAACTGTACGGTTTCAGGAATTGTGCCCGATTCAATGCTTGGAATTTTAGAGCGAAACCTCGAAGCCGGACTAACGTTGAAAGCAGGTTGTGGTATTGGTTATGAGTTTTCAACCTTACGTCCGAAGGGAGCCTATGTCTCTGGCGCTGGTGCCTACACCTCTGGTCCGCTGTCGTTCATGGATATCTATGACAAAATGTGTTTCACCGTTTCTTCAGCGGGAGGTCGTCGTGGAGCCCAAATGGCCACTTTTGATGTCAGTCACCCAGATGTTTTTGATTTTGTGAAAGCTAAGCGAGAAGATGGCCGCTTACGGCAATTTAATTTGTCATTACTTATTACCGAAGAATTCATTGAGGCTGTTCGCTCTGATGGTAATTGGGATCTTACATTTCCTATCAGCTCTAAGGAAATAGAAAGTGGCTTGGACTTAAATGGTGATAATGTCGTTTGGAAACCCTTCCCCACCACCGTGGGTTACACATCCAACAAAGATGGTCTAGTGGCTTGCCGAATCTATGAAACCATCAGGGCTCAAAAGCTGTGGAATGCCATTATGTCTTCCACTTATGACTATGCAGAGCCGGGATTTATTCTGATCGATCAGGTTAACAAGAATAATAACAATTGGTTCTGCGAGGACATTCGCGCCACTAACCCTTGCGGAGAACAACCTCTCCCTCCTTATGGTAGCTGCTTACTTGGTTCTGTCAACTTAACTAAATTTGTTCGTAATCCATTTACTGAAGACGCTTTTTTTGATTGGAACGAATACGCCGAAGTAGTTGGTGTATTTACCCGAATGTTAGACAATGTTGTTGAAATCAACGGACTTCCTCTGGAAGGGCAACGTAAAGAAATCGAATATAAGCGTCGTCATGGCATGGGGTTCTTAGGATTGGGTTCAGCAATCACAATGCTCCGAATGAAATATGGTGACGAACAGTCTCTAGAATTCACCGACCGAATCGCAAGAGACATGGCTATAGCAGGACTAACCGCCGGATTAGAATTGGCACGGGAAAAAGGTCCTGCGCCAATCATGGAGGACGAATTTGATGTTACTGCTGCGCTACTGTTTAAACAGCCAGATTTAGCTAAAGATGGCATAAAGGTTGGTAGCAAAATAAAAGGTAAGGTATTACTTGGCAAATACAGCCGTTACATGCAAGAAATTGCCAACGTAGCTCCCGAATTAGTTGACTCAATTATTAACGAAGGATGCCGATTTAGTCACCACTCATCTATTGCCCCAACAGGAACTATATCGCTCTCACTAGCAAATAACGTGAGTAATGGTATTGAGCCAAGTTTTGCCCATCACTATTCACGCAATGTTATCCGTGAGGGGAAGAAGTCAAAAGAGAAAGTGGATGTATTCTCCTATGAGTTACTGTCCTATAGAACGTTAGTTAACCCCCAAGCCATGCCGTTTAGTACAGATCCTTCGGAGCAGTTACCCGATTACTTTGTTAGTTCTGAGAATATCATGCCAAAAGCCCACGTTGATATTCAGGCTGCAGCCCAAAAATGGGTGGACTCGTCAATATCCAAGACAATTAATGTTCCAACTGACTGCGAGTATGAAGACTTTAAGGATATTTATCTCTATGCCGCAGAGAAAGGACTAAAGGGATGTACTACTTTCCGCTTCAATCCAGAGGCATTTCAAGGGGTTTTAGTTAAAGAGAGTGATCTTGAAAACACTACATACAGCTTCACCTTAGAAGATGGCTCTACTGTTGAATTTAAAGGTAATGAAAAAGTTGAATATGACGGTGAAACACATACCGCTGCAAATTTGTTTGATGCCTTAAAAGAAGGTTATTACGGAAAATTCTAATCATAAGTAATTAAAACCGCAGACCACTGCGAGGGAAAAAATGAACAAAAAAATTGACCAAAAAATTGTTGGCTACAAAGTCGTAAACGAAGAGCAGAAGGCAGCAGAAATAAGCCAAGAAGCTGAGAGCAACATTATTCAGATGCATGAGAAAGTGTCACGACCTGAAGCTCTAGCCGGCAGTACCTATAAGATCAAAACGCCGATGTCAGACCATGCAATGTATCTGACCATAAATGATATCGTTTTAAATGAGGGTACTGATCACGAGTTACGCCGTCCGTTTGAAATATTTCTTAATTCTAAAAACATGGATCAATACCAGTGGATTTCTGCACTAACGCGAGTCATTTCTGCAGTTTTTCGCAAAGGCGGCGATTGCACTTTCTTAGTGGAAGAGCTTAAAGCTATTTTTGATCCTCAGGGTGGATATTTCAAGTCAGGGGGCCGTTTTATGCCTTCACTAGTAGCTGAAATAGGCTGGGCTATTGAAGATCATTTGCAGAAAATAGGCATGATGCAGAAACCTGAAATCTCAGAGCATCAGCAAAAAATCATGAATGAAAAACGTGCCGACTTCGAACAGGCTACCGCTGCTCCTCAGGAGGCAGGTGACTTTCCGCCAACCGCAGAGGTTTGTAGAAAATGTAGCGTTAAAGCCGTTATTTTGATGGATGGCTGTATGACTTGCCTTAATTGCGGCGACTCAAAATGTGGCTAGAATAAAAGCCTCGACTACAAAAGCGGCCCTAAACAACGTCCGGCCGCTTTTGTAATGTCTATTAAAAGGCTACGTAAGAAATACAGTGGCTAACTTAAACAATCCAAGTGCTGTTACAGTAACCACTACCAAGGTAGCTATTGCGTTCGCCACCAATGAATTGCGATATTGCTTTAAAAGATCACTGCGGTTCATCACTATTAGCAAGAAAATCGCTACAACTGGTAGTAATAATCCGTTAGCTGCTTGAGCAAAAAGTATAGCTGTAATAGGTTTAGTGCCAACGGCTGCCACAAGGGTACCGATGACTAGCACCATTAGCCAAACACCCCGAAAGCGTCGGTCAGAAGAATCTACAGGCCAACCCAAAGCGCCGCTAACAGCATAGGCTGCTGCCAATGGCGCAGTAACTGCACTGGTCAAGCCTGCTGCAATTAAGCCAATTGCAAAGAAAAGAGTAGCCGAAGATCCTAAAATAGGCTCTAACTGGGCGGCCATTGAGGATGAAGAAAACTGTTTTCCAGTATCAAAAAACGCTACCGCCGCAGTGCTCATTACTGCCAAGGTAATCAACCCCCCTAAACCGATAGACACAAGGGTATCGTTGCGAGACTCTGCTAGGGCAGTAGTTAGATCCACCCCATGCCATTTTTCTTGAACAAGGTTTGCATGCAAAAATAAATTATAGGGGACCACCGTGGTACCAATTAAGGCAATCACTGTGAGTATAGAACCAGCTGGCAATGATGGTATTAGCAGCCCGCTAAACAGTGCAGTAAAATCAACCCCCACAACAAACATGGTTACTACAAATACCGTACTCATTATTAGTACCAGAATAATTAATACTGGCTCTAATAACTTATAACTACTGCCGCTGAGCAATAAAGCAGCGACAACACCCACTGCAATTGAGCAGGTCGCTGCTGAAAAATCAGTAATGGACTGTAATCCTAATGCGGCACCAGATATATTCCCCGCCTCATAGGCGGCGTTACCAACACCAATAGCAGCTACCACCAAAGCAATAGCGCCACGATTAATGATAGGACTTTGGAACGTAGTACGAAGAGCTTCGGCAAGCCCTGCGTTTGAAACCAGTCCTAAACGCGCAGCCATCTCTTGTAATACCAAGGTGGCGACAAGCGAAAATAGTAAAGCCCACAACAATACAAAACCAAAGTTAGCGCCAGCAACACTCGCCGTAGCAATGCTACCTGGGCCAATAAAGGCTGCTGTTACCAATAAACCAGGTCCAAAACGTCGCATAGGCCTCTCCAAGGATTTACCGATTAGCTAACAGGAGGCAGCACCCCGGCATGCACACCAGAAATAAAAGCGCAGTTATTTATATGATCTGGCACTAAAAGACGCCTTTAAATCAATGTAATACCTGCGCTGTAGCACTCTCTGTAAGATCTGAGAATGTGTACCACTTAGTAGATTTTCCCATACCTGATCTGGACTCTTTGTTTTCAGTCGTAGCTAGAACAGGATTAACCCAAATACCCTTCTATAATAACGCTGTTTCAGAATAATCAGGTAGCAATTGACCAAATTTTTTGTCCGTAACTGAACGAATACCAGACCCTACGTGATGGCCCGCACACCACACTGTAGTACCAAGGAGCTTATGAAAAATAACAAGTTGGTGAATCACATCATAAATCGCCTATTTGACTGAATATCCCAAACAGCCTGGCTAAAGGTTTTGTGGCGGTAGGAACTAACATCAGTAATCGATGCTAAGCTGACATCAAGATGATCATCTAATGTATATTTTTATATCTTATCTGGTCCTTGTTTCTTGCCGTATTTGTGCCTTGCTCTTGCCCAGCTGCACCAAACATAATACAACTAAGTTTTTTTGTACGTCTCGATAATCTGCTGAGCAGCTACTGTAGCTGGTAAATGTCCGGCAACTACTGCAGCTTCGAGACCAGACATCATGGCATTAACGGACTCATTAGCCTTTAAATCAGTAACCAGCGCTTCTTGCATCTCGCTCCACATCCATGCTTTGGACTGTTGGGCACGCAACTGCAACTGCCTACCGTTATCAGAAGTCATCTCATTAAATCGATTCACCTCAGCCCAAATGTCAGCAATACCTTGACTATAAATAGATGAACAAGACATTACAGGTGGTTGCCAGTCATCATATTTAGTCGTCAAGAAGTGTACAGCTGAACGATAATCTGCCATTGTTTGATTAGCTAGCGCTATCTGATCGCCATCTGTCTTGTTGACCACGATTAGATCAGCGAGCTCCATAATACCTCGCTTAATACCCTGAAGCTCGTCACCACCGGCGGGTAATAACAGTAACAAAAACATATCAGTCATGTCCGCTACTGCAGTCTCTGACTGACCTACGCCCACTGTCTCAACAAGAATAATATCAAATCCAGCGGCTTCACAAAGTAAAATAGACTCTCTAGATCTGCGCGTCACACCTCCTAAGGTACGACCAGCAGGGGATGGTCTAACGAAGGCTTTCTCAGAAAAAGCCAGAGTTTCCATACGAGTCTTATCTCCCAATATAGATCCACCAGTGATCGCTGAAGAAGGATCAACCGCTAGTACCGCCACAGAATGACCTAGGTTAATAAGATAGGTCCCCAAAGCCTCAATAAAAGTAGACTTACCGACGCCGGGTGCACCAGAAATACCTAAACGAATAGACCTTCCAGACTGAGGCATCAACATCTCTAATAAGGTTGAGGTCTGCTGATGATGCTCTGGTCGAGTTGACTCAACTAAAGTAATCGCCTTGGCCAAGGCACGTCGGTCACCACTAAGGATATTGTCTGCTAAAGCCTTAATCTGCTCCGCCGTTAACATATATCTTTACTCGAACTCTACAATAATTTGATCTACTACCAAACTATCACCTTGGGCAGCACTGATCTTAGCGACAATACCATCTTGCACAGCACGCAAGCTATTTTCCATTTTCATAGCCTCCACAACAGCCAGCTCCTCGCCCTCTTTAACCTCTTGACCTGTAGTTACTGACAGCTTAACTAACAGACCAGGCATTGGAGATAAAAGGAACTTAGACATGTCTGTAGGTTCCTTGTAGAGCATATGCGACATCAATGCCGCTGCAGAGGGCTTTATTACCTGTGCACAAATTTCAGCTCCTCGATAAATAAGCCGATATCCATTAGCCACGCTCTCAACTTGCAAGGCAATCATGTCACCATTAATCGTCGCTTCAAACAGAGGTTCACCAATGCTCCAGTCACTAATGATCTCATAATCATTCTCAGAGTAGTCTACCCAGTAACCTCGTTCAGTTAAATCCACTGACACTACGTGTTGTTGATTATTAATACTAACCACCCACTGGTTAGGTGCCGGCATCGCATAGCCAGCCATTTGATCAGATAACAAACTGGTTCGTTCAGAATGCAATTGGTGTACTGCCGCGGCCACTATGACAATAATCTCCGGGTCTTGCTGAACAACCAAATCAGTATTAAAACCATCGGGAAATTCGTCCGCGATAAAGTTAGTAGTTAAGGTACCTTTTAAAAACCGGGGATGCACCATAAGTGCATTTAAAAAGCTGATATTGTGATTAACACCTCGAATGTAGTAGCGATCTAGCGCACTTACCATTCGGTCAATAGCGTGGCGACGATCTTTACCATAAGTAATCAACTTGGCAATCATAGGATCATAAAACATTGACACTTCACCGCCTTCATAGACACCTGTGTCCACACGAATTCCTTCGCCTTTAGGTGGAGAGTACTTTACCAAGCGACCAGTAGAAGGTAAAAAATTACGAAATGGATCCTCAGCATAAATCCGTGACTCCATAGCCCAGCCTGTCAATCTAATATCCTCTTGACGTAGCGATAATTTTTCTCCTGCGGCAATCCTAATCATAAGTTCAACTAAATCTTGCCCTGTGACTAATTCCGTCACTGGATGTTCCACCTGCAAACGCGTATTCATCTCTAAGAAATAGAAGTTCATATCAGCATCCGCGATAAATTCAACGGTTCCTGCTGACTGGTAATCAACAGCTATTGCCAAAGCACAACTCTGTTCACCCATTTTTTGACGAGTAGTTTCATCCAGAAAAGGCGATGGCGCCTCTTCAATAACTTTCTGATGTCGGCGCTGAATTGAACACTCTCGCTCGCCTAAATAGAGCACAGTACCATGGCCATCTGCGATTATCTGTATTTCGATATGTCGCGGTTGTTGGATATATTTTTCAAGAAAGATACGGGTATCACCGAAGCTAGAACGCGCCTCATTGGTGGCTTTTTCAAAACCATCCCGGCATTCGGTTTCATTCCAAGCAACCCGCATCCCTTTACCACCGCCCCCAGCTGAGGCTTTTAGCATTACTGGATAACCTATACCTGCGCTAATCTTAAGCGCATGTTGCGCATCACGAACTACATCGGTGTAGCCTGGGATGGTGCTCACCCCAGCTTTCTCAGCAATTAATTTTGAGGTGATTTTATCGCCCATAGATTGAATAGCATGCTTGCCAGGACCTATAAAAATAATACCTGCCCTATCAAGCGCATCACGAAAATCGCTATTCTCTGATAAAAAGCCATAACCGGGGTGCACCGCATCTGCACCTGTATCTAAACAAGCTTGAACAATGTTTTCGATAACCAAATAACTTTGAGCAGATACTGAAGGGCCTATATACACCGCCTCATCTGCCATTTGTACGTGCAGTGCGTCTTGATCGGCATCCGAGTATACAGCGACCGTTGCGATACCCATTTTTTTTGCCGTAGTAAATACACGGCAGGCAATTTCGCCACGATTAGCCACTAGAATTTTTGTTAACATAATTTTTACTATCTACCGTTAATCACTTTAAAGGGGAATATTGCCGTGTTTTCGCCATGGATTCTCCACTGACTTATTACGTAACATAGCCAAGGATCTAGCAACCCGCTTGCGAGTGCTATGGGGCATGATCACATCATCAATGTATCCGCGTTTACCAGCAATAAAAGGATTAGCAAATTTCTGTCTGTATTCCTCAGTGCGGGCTGCAATTTTCTTTTCATCACCAATATCTTTTCGGAAAATAATTTCAACTGCACCTTTGGGTCCCATCACCGCAATTTCAGCGGTGGGCCACGCCAAATTGACATCGCCTCGCAAATGTTTAGATGCCATTACATCGTACGCACCACCATAGGCTTTGCGGGTAATAACGGTCACTTTAGGCACAGTACATTCAGCATAGGCATAGAGTAATTTAGCACCGTGTTTAATGATCCCACCATACTCCTGACTAGTACCTGGCATAAAGCCTGGCACATCGACAAAGGTCAGGATAGAAATATTAAAGGCATCACAAAATCGAATAAATCGCGCAGCTTTTTTTGACGCATCTATGTCTAGACAACCAGCCAAAACCATCGGTTGATTAGCAACTACTCCAACGGTTGATCCCTCTATACGAATAAACCCAGTTATAATATTTTTAGCATAATTCACTTGAGTTTCGAAAAAAGCACCTTCATCGGCAACTTTTAGAATAGCTTCTTTCATATCATAAGGCTTGTTAGGATCAGCAGGCACAAGCGTGTCTAAGGACATTTCAATACGATCAGCAGAATCCTCTGTTGGCCACACTGGTGGCTTTTCTTGATTATTAGCCGGCAGATAATTAAAAAATTGCCTTACTTTCTCAAGCGCTTCAATATCGTTAGCAAATGCTAAGTCTGCTACCCCTGATTTAGAAGAATGAGTAACTGCACCCCCTAACTCTTCAGCCGAAACCGTTTCATGAGTGACCGTTTTTACTACACCAGGACCGGTAACAAACATGTAGGAACTATCTTCCACCATGAAGATAAAATCGGTAATGGCAGGCGAATACACAGCACCACCTGCACATGGACCCATTACCATAGAGATTTGGGGTATAACTCCTGAAGCCATGACATTGCGCTGAAAAACTTCTGCGTAACCCCCTAGAGAGGCGACACCTTCTTGTATTCGTGCTCCGCCAGAATCATTTAGACCAATAATAGGCGCACCCACTTTCATCGCTTGATCCATCACTTTACAGATTTTCTCTGCATGAGCTTCAGATAAAGCACCACCAAAAACCGTAAAATCTTGACTAAAGACAAACACTAATCGTCCATTAATTGTGCCATAACCAGTCACTACTCCATCGCCAGGAATGTGCTGTTTGTCCATATCAAAATCGCTACAACGATGTTCAACAAACATATCCCACTCGTCAAAACTATTGTCATCGAGTAGCAACTCAACTCTTTCACGAGCAGTTAACTTACCTTTGGCGTGCTGTGCATCGATTCTCTTTTGTCCACCGCCCAGGTGAGCTAAATGTCTCTTTTTATTTAATTGTTCAATAATTTCTTTCATTCACTCGTCTCCTAGAAACCCTTTCTATTGGATAAGATCTAAGACATGTGCCGCAGCATCAGGAATGTTAGTTCCAGGTCCAAAAATTGCGGCTACACCCTGTGCAGTCAACTCATCGTAATCTTTTGGCGGAATGACGCCACCGCAAATCACTAGAATTTCACTAGCTCCCTGCTCTTTAAGACACTCTATCATTTTTGGCACCAAAGTTTTATGCCCGGCTGCCTGAGAAGATACACCCACAACATGCACGTCATTCTCAATAGCCTGACGAGCGGCCTCTGCCGGAGTTTGGAACATCGGTCCGACATCTACGTCAAAACCCAGATCAGCAAACGCAGTGGCAATTACTTTAGCGCCCCGATCATGCCCATCTTGACCCATTTTTACTACCAACATTCGAGGCCGCCGTCCCTGTTGTTTAGCAAATTGTTCCACTTTTGATTTAATTTTCATGAATTCCTCATCATCTTCATAGGCAGACCCATAAACACCACTAATAGATCGGGATTGTGCACGATGACGTCCCCATACTTCCTCTAATGCATCACTTATCTCACCCACAGTAGCACGTGCACGGGCTGCACTCACGGCCAACTCCAACAAGTTACCTTCACCTGTTTGCGCTGCATCTTTTAATCTATCAATAGATTGCTGCCAAAGATCTGTATCTCTTGAGTCACGAAGGATATTTAGTCGCTGAATTTGGGCGTCTCTAACCAGAGTATTATCAATGTCTAAGACATCAACATCAGGTTCTTCAGCCAACTGATATTTATTGACCCCAACAATAACATCCTTACCCAAATCTACTGCAGCTTGTCGTAATGCCGCTGCTTCTTCAATCCTGAGTTTAGGTAGTCCTGACTCAACTGCCTTAGTCATACCACCCAAGGCTTCAACTTCATCAATCAGCACCATTGCTGAATCAACCAAGTCACTGGTCAGGCTTTCCACATAATAGGAACCTGCTAATGGATCAACTACATTAGTAATACCAGTTTCTTCCTGAATAACCAACTGAGTGTTACGCGCTATTCTGGCAGAGAATTCTGTCGGTAACCCCAAGGCTTCATCAAAGGAGTTGGTATGCAGCGACTGGGTACCACCTAAGACCGCAGAAAGACCCTCAATCGTAGTTCGCATAATATTGTTATAAGGATCCTTACTAGTAAGACTAACGCCTGAAGTCTGGGTATGGGTGCGCAACATTAAAGAGCGTTTATCTTTTGGCGAGAACTTTTTTTCCATCAGAGTTGCCCACAGTATTCGGGCCGCCCTTAGTTTTGAAATTTCCATAAAGAAATTCATACCAATGGCGAAGAAGAATGACAAACGAGGTGCAAATTGGTCAACATCCATACCGCTGGCAATGGCCGTACGAACATATTCAATGCCATCAGCAATGGTATAAGCAAGTTCTTGAACATTAGTGGCGCCCGCTTCTTGCATATGGTAGCCAGAAATCGAAATAGAATTAAACTTAGGCATACGCGCCGTTGTGTAGGCGATAATGTCTGAGACAATCCTCATCGAGGGTGCTGGTGGATATATATAGGTGTTGCGCACCATAAACTCTTTAAGAATATCATTTTGCAAAGTGCCCGCAAGCTGCTCAGGTACAACACCCTGCTCTTCGGCAGCAACAATAAAACTAGCCATAACGGGCAATACAGCACCATTCATGGTCATTGATACCGACACTTTTTCTAGGGGAATCTTATCAAAAAGAATTTTCATATCTTCAACAGAGTCAATTGCCACGCCAGCTTTGCCGACATCGCCTTCAACTCGCTCATGATCTGAATCATAGCCTCGGTGTGTAGCTAAATCAAAAGCCACAGAAAGGCCCTGCTGACCTGCAGCTAGATTTTTCCTGTAAAACGCATTGGATTTTTCAGCTGTAGAAAATCCCGCATACTGGCGAACAGTCCACGGTCTACCAGCATACATGGAAGCCTTGGGGCCACGCTTAAATGGTGCGAAACCTGGTAAATTATCCATGTGCTTAAGGTCTTTGATATCCTCAGCTGTGTATAACGGCTTGATGGCTATACCCTCTGGCGTTTGCCATACCAACTCCTCTACCGAGCGACCTTTAGTCTCTTTTTCGACCAATGTTTGCCACTCTTTGATAGCAGGCTCTTTTTTATCAGTCATCACACTTCCACCTTTTGGCATCCTATTGACTAACGTATCTTAGCCATTTTTTGAGAATACACTATGCCGTACTCACCACCCTAATAGTAGGTCCATTTACAACAATAAAAAGCACATTTATTGACATATAAAGTGTAAAATAGCGTCAATAAAGTGCATTAACTCACCATTATTATAATTCTACTGACTGGAAAGAGCCTATGGCGACTATTTGCCAACATCATGTTATTGCCTGCCTGCATGGTATACGTTTGCGAAATCTATCTCAAAAACCCATTCTAGAGCGTGCAGGTATCAATCCTAACCGTTTAAATAAACAAGATCAGCGCGAACATACCGACCAAGTTGCTCGACTATTTAAAGGCGTACAAACCACACTAAATGACGAGTTCATGGGGTTTACGAAAAACCCCTGCAAGGTAGGCCTGTTTGCAACTATGAGTGAACTGGTTAGTCGTTGCTCCACCCTTGGAGAGCTTTTACAAAAAGCGGTAAATTTTTACAATCTTGTGAGTAACGATATCCCCATGAGTTTTGAGATAAAACAAGACAGAGCAATTATCCAATTCACAATGGCTAGCCCAGCGCATGACCCAGAAAACTTTATGGCTGAGTTTTGGCTAGTCATATGGCATCGCTTTCCTAGCTGGTATATCGGTGAACCGATTCGATTAGAAGCCACATATTTTACCTTTATCGAACCTAAGCATATAGCCGAACTAGAGATAATGTTTCCCTGCCAATTGCATTTTAGCAGTCCGACCAACAGCCTTGTTTTTCACACTCAGTATTTGGATAAACCCTTGGTTAGATCTGATCAGGAATTATCGAGATATCTAGAAAATGCACCAGCGGATGTGATGACTATTCCTGGTTCAAACACCCTATTAGAGGCGCAAATAGAGCGTATAATTTCGCAAAGGGATGCCAACAGATTAATCTTTGGTTCCATTCATGAACTTGCTTCGGAGCTTGGCATGAGTTCCCAAACTCTACATCGTCGACTCAAGGAAAGTGCGACGAGTTACCAGAAAATAAAAGATAATCTGAGACGTAAACTTGCCATCACAAAGCTCATAAATGAAAAGTTGTCCGTGGAACAGGTCTCAGATGCCGTAGGCTTTAGTGAGCCACGATCATTCACTCGAGCTTTTAAACACTGGACCGGATTAACACCACGAGAATATTGCAAACAGACTATTTAGTAAGCCACATCACAAAAATATATGGCAGTTTTAGCTGAGACTGAAAATTTAAAATTATACGCTTCACCATTTGTACCCACAGCGGCCCTTAACGTCTACTATTTTGGCACTTGGACTTTAACACCTCAGTAATTAGGTGTATGGGGCACACCAGCACGGAGTTAAAATTTCAAGATATTGATCGAATACACATTTATGGTGATGGTGGCAGTAAAACTGAAAAACAGTATCAAGTAGCTTGGGCGGTTTGGCGTATCAAAACCCTCGAATTCTGGGCTACAGATTGAAGTTCCCCGATACTGCAAAACTTATCAATTTCAAGCTACTTAGCACTATTTGAAAATAAAGCGATTCAAAATACAGCGGTAATATTTAAGATAGGTCCTTGCGACTGCGTAAATTATATTGAGCATCTAAAAATTCAAGAGACACATGGAGTCCCTTTAGATCACAAAATTTACAGTCTTTATATTTTAAAGACCCTTATGTAATCTCTATGAGACAATTACCTATGAATACAAAGTATTTGCCAACCATTCTTGGCAAGATAACTAATGGCCGATGAAATAAAGAATGCAGGACCAACAAAAGATCAATCACTTGTTTGTATATTATGATCTCTTTGTATGGAGCAAACCAAAATATTTACTATTTGAGACGAAACCACACCGTATATCTTTCTTACTAAGGCCGCTATTAAAAGGGATCCTGCGTATACCTTTGTAGCGCCAATAAAGTATATAACCATAAACAAATAGGCTTGCTGGTCTACCCAAAGTGTGGTGGGTAGACCGTCGATATTGCTAGCCATTTAGTTCGCTTTTTTTCGGCGAAAAAACATTGATACCACATAAAGCAACGATAACAATAATACCAACAAGCAAACCCAACCAAGGCTCAAAAACACTAAAAGCCATTGCAGTTATAACCATTGCTCCTCGCTCTGTCGCATCATGGACTAGCGACAGAGCCAATGTGGCGCATGCGAATGCTGTCAGTACCAGAGTAACAGCCAGCGCCAACGGAAGTAATGGTTCTAATAGCGTCACAAAAGGCAGAATTACAAACAATAGAGGCAATCCAAATGCGTAAAAACTGCCGATACTGTCAAAGATTGAATCAACTTTGTCTCGACCCTCTGACCATCCTTTCAATAACACAACTTGAATACCCGTCCACAATACACCCTGTGTAGCAAAGAATGGAGCGACAATGCTCATCAACACGTTCCTAATACCAGTAGCCATATGAGCTCGAGAACTATCTAACTCGAGCGTCTCATCGACACGTGATGGCTGAACCTGCTCGATCATCTCATTACCAGTAACCAAATCTCCAAAAAATAAAATATAAGTAATAAGCGCTAAGGGAAATGAGGACACAAAGGTTTCTACGGGCGGCCAACCAATAGCAAAAGGTGACGCTTTTGCCCATAAAGACGCCGTAGCTGAACCTACATCTAAAATTTCCCAACGAATATTGTATTGAAATTCCCCGGTAAAATAGCCAACGGTACCGGCTACCAAAAAACCCGGGAGCAAGCCCAAGCCTAGAAGCTTGAGCAACCACACCTTGTCAGCAGCATAAGCCTGTAAGGGCTTAGAAAAAGCAAAAACTAAACAAATCAAAACCCCTAGGGTACCTGCAATTGGCGCAGATTGAAAAACATTGGCTGCATCGCCGTCTTTAGTAACACGCAAAAAGGCGGCCACAGCAGCGCCCAGTATAATCCCACCCTTAAAAACATTAGGAACTATATTGATTAGCTTTGCACCAAGCCCTGTGATCCCTAAAAAAATAAGAATAAAGGCGAAATTAAGTGACAAAGCGGTCATGGCTTGGAATTGAGCTATATGATCACCCAGGTAAGCAGGCGTGGTAATAAAGGCAACTACAAAAGGAATCGCAGGTGTTAACCAACCGGGCGCATAGGGATCGCCGAAAAACATCCAAGAGAAAGAAATAAGCGTGCTATGGAACATAGCCATGGTAACAGCCTCTTCAAAGGTCAGTCCCAGTAGTGCAATAAAATAAGGCACTAGTGCCATACCTGTTGCACCCGCTACAGCAAAACCTTGCAGCATATTAGATAGTGAAAAGCGTAAATGAATAAGGGGTATCCGCATTATGAATGGACCCCATTTAAAACCCGGCTGAACATCTCCATCGATTCTTGTCTTTAGCATATTTTATTCTCAGTATTTTGGCTAAATTTAAGGACATGCTCCTTCGCATGCTTTGGGTTGATCGCAGACTTAGCTGCAACCTTCTGTAGACATTCCTTGTTACTACAATAATATTTAAAGTATTTCGAAATATCTCAAGACTTAACTGGCCCTATTTGGATATTACCCTGACCGCTGAAACCTAATAACTATATTAAGCAGTGTACCTTATATACAGTACTAACTTAAAACCAAATAACTTTTATACAGCGAGGTTAACGTTAAACTAATCCCTTGCGATGGGTGATTAGGATGCAACTATTGACTAACATTGACTCCATCAGCGCAATGCGGATATGGACCATGAAAATTCTAATAATGCTGCTGTTACTGCTATGTAGTGCGACATCAAATGCCACCTATGTAATCCTCTAGCATAGTTTAACAAGAACCTCTAGCTCAATGAAAAATATTGAAGAAGCGCTCTTAAACGAGGGTTTTTATCTAGTCAACAAGGGGTATCCATCACGCAAACACACTATTGAGCTACTAGCTGAGTTAGCCATTGGTCCAGCTCTTGGGTAATGCCCTCAAAACATGTCCGTCAACATCGTTACTCACTCTCTGAGAGGAATAATAGTTCGGCAATCGATAAGGAGTAAAAATATCGTAAATTTGAATCGAGTAGTTATGCTAGCCCCACCAAATAAGGGCAGTGAGATTGTCGACAAACTTAAAGATATACTTGGCGACGGTTTTATCAATGGCGATGCTGGTTTGATTCGCGGCACAACAGAATAAAGTACCCCAAAAATACTTTGTAAGGCTAATTTTGACCTTGGCATTATTGCCAGCACTAAAAGTAATAACTGGGCCCTGTCATTGCTTATACCGTGCTCTGATGACGGCAAGGGATCAGTAAAAAATACTAAACTTGTGGAAATGAGTCAATACATTGAAATGCCTGTTAACCTCACGCTTGTAATGCAAAACGAATATGTAATTGATCAAATTATTCACTACTTAAAGTATGGTAGTTTTAATACTAACCAAACTCTTAGACCGCTACTAAAACCAAAATCAAATACAGCACATTGGGTTTATGCAATTACTCAAGATAAATAGTTTAAAGGGCGTTTGACTAAACTATAGTGACCTAATTGATGACCTTGTACAACAAACCAAGTAACCTATGCTCTTACTCTTCATTAAGATTGTGTAATGACTACAGAAATTAGACTAACTCAATTTAGCCATGGCGCTGGTTGTGGCTGCAAAATTGCCCCAACTGTGTTGGAGCAATTCTTAAAAACTGACTTTATTGCCCCACAGGATGACAACTTGCTGGTCGGCAATAACACTAGAGATGACGCAGCAGTTTATAATTTGGGAGATGGCTCAGGCATTATTAGCACCACGGATTTCTTTATGCCGATTGTGGATGATGCGTTCGAGTTTGGCCGAGTAGCTGCGGCTAATGCAATAAGTGATATCTATGCCATGGGTGGATCACCTATGATGGCAATTGCAATACTTGGCTGGCCCATTGCCAAATTAGGCCCCGAGATAGCGCAGCAAGTATTAGAAGGGGGCCGCCATGCCTGCAGAGATGCAGGTATTCATCTTGCGGGCGGACACTCTATTGATACTCAAGAACCTATCTTTGGCTTAGCTGTGACTGGAAAAGTTGATTTGTGCAATCTCAAAAAAAATAGTACTGCACAAAGTGGAGATCATTTATTTTTAACAAAACCCATTGGTGTTGGTGTGTTAACAACTGCTGAAAAACAAGGCAAACTAAAGCCGCAACATAGTCGCTTAGCCGTAGAAAATATGATGTCTTTAAATTCTGTGGGTGAAGTTTTAGGCACTATTTCAGGAGTTAGCGCGATGACCGATGTCACCGGATTTGGGTTACTAGGTCATCTAATTGAAATGTGTCAAAGCAGTCACCTCAGCGCTACTGTTGATCTCTTCAAAATACCTATATTGGATACTTCCGTGACAGATTATATTGCAGCAGGCTGTGTGCCCGGTGGTAGTCAACGCAACTGGCAAAGTGTAGCCCAAGATATTGGTTCTCTTGATGATAAACACCAAGCTCTTCTTTGTGACCCACAGACTAGTGGCGGGCTGCTTATTGCAGTCAACCCCACAGCGGTAGAGGAAGTTGTTAAACTATTACGCAGAGCCAACTGTTATTATGAGTCGATTGGTGAGCTGAAAAATTATGCAGCCAACCAACCCACTGTCGAGGTACTGGCTTGAGCAAAATTGCGCTACCAGCAACTAATGATTATTTGAATCTACTACTTAATGGTTCACCACTCATTGATGTGCGCGCCCCTATCGAGTACCAATATGGGGCGCTTCCCTTTGCTATTAATCTGCCTTTAATGACTAATGATGAACGCCACGAGATAGGTATTTGCTACAGAGAGCACGGACAAAACGCGGCTTTAGCACTGGGTCATAAGCGTGTCTGTGGTGCTAAAAAGGAGGCCCGAGTTAATGCTTGGCAAGTTTTCTTCAAAGCCAATCCGTCCGCGGTATTATATTGTGCTCGAGGGGGGTTACGCTCGCGTATTAGCCAACAATGGTTGGCTGATGCTGGCATTCAATGTCCTCGTGTAGAAGGTGGTTACAAAAAATTGCGCAGCTTTTTGATTGAACAAATCAATGAAATTTGTAAGACCACAAAATTAGTATTGCTATCCGGTATGACTGGTACCGGAAAAACTCAACTGATTAAAACATTACCCCGGACTATTGATCTTGAGGGCGCAGCTAATCATAAAGGCTCCAGTTTTGGACGCCCTCTAGATGAACAGCCCGCGCAGATTGATTTTGAAAATAAGGTCGCCTTAGAGCTCATGGCTGTCCGCCATAGGCACCCTGAGTGCAGTATCATTGTCGAAGATGAAAGTCGTAATATTGGTGGTCGCCATTTACCTATTCCACTTAGTGATGCTATGGCGGTGAGTTCTATGGTGGTAATTGAATTGCCTTTTGAACAACGCATTGAAAAATTGTGGCAGGAATATGTCATTGAACGTTACCGTCACACTCTATCTTATCATGGCAATAATGCTGAACAGGCATTTGCCGACTACCTAAAAGATAGTTTACTACGAGTCAAAAAACGCCTTGGTGGTCAAAAAACAAAAGATATTTTTACCCTCATGAATAGCGCACTTGAGCTTCAGCATAATGATGCTTTTGCTAGCCACAAGAACTGGCTACGCGCTATAACGTCGGACTACTACGATCCAATGTATTTGTATCAGTTAGAAAAACGCAGTGATCGCGTTGTGTTTAAAGGAAATCACCAAGAGGTTTCTCAGTGGCTGGCATCAGCCTAATATGTCAATCTAAAAACTTATGCATAACCAACGCATCCACCTTACCCTGTAAAGAGTGATTAAAGGCTTTGGGTAATACACCGACCGTTTTAAATCCAAATTTCTTCCACAGACTTACCGCAATCTCGTTGGTTACAGCTACAAAATTGAACTGCATAGCCTCATAACCAAGCTTTATGGCTACTTTCTGCGAATGCTCACACATAATTGAAGCAAATCCACGGCCGCGAGCGTTTTTTGCCACCATATACCCACAATTGCACACATGGGAGCCCGGGCCAGCCTGATTGGGTTTAATGTAATATGTACCTAAGATCTGTCCATTTTTTTCGACTACAAAGGTTTTTTCTGGTAATTCCATCCACAGTTTGTAGGCCTCTTGCTCGCTAACATCTGTGGCATACCCATAGCTATCGCCTGCCACTGCGATTTCGTGAAAAATTGGCCAAATAGCAGTGAAATCTGCAAATGTCGCCTGCCGAATTTCCACTAGCGTGGCTGCATACGCACGCCGCCATCTAACCGGATAGTCTCGCCATTGAGGTAACTGTTTTCGGTGATATGTACCACCAATTGGCCAAACTCCGAGGGTGCACCCAGTCTTTGAGGGAAGGGGATATTTGCCACTATGCCATCTTGAACATTCTGAGGTGCAGCCAGCATCAGGGGCGTTGCCATCACGCCGGGCGCAATGGTATTGACGCGAATACCCTGTTTTGCTAAATCACGCGCCATGGGTAGAGTCATTCCGACAATTGCTCCCTTGGTTGCGGAATAAGCCACCTGTCCCATTTGACCATCAAAAGCAGCAATAGAAGCCGTATTAACGATAACCCCACGCTCAGTTTTTTCATCCGGCTCATTCTTGGCCATAGCGGCGGCGGCACAACGGGAAACGTTAAAAGTACCAATTAAATTAACTTCGATAACCTTACGATAGAGATCAAGATTATGGGGCATCCCTTCACGATCTATAGTCTTTACGGCAATGCCAATACCCGCACAGTTTACGCAGATATCAACACGACCAAGATCTACAAGAATTTTTGCAAAAGCCGCTTCAACATCGGGACCGCTAGAGACATCCAACTGCATAAAATAACAAGCATTAGCACCCAATTCTGCTACTGCCTGTTCACCAGCACTACTATTCATATCAAAGATAACTACGGTTGCACCGGCATTAATAAGTAATTCTGCAGCTGCACGACCCAGTCCTGAGGCGCCGCCGGTTACTACTGCAACTTTTTTACTAATATTCATCTACGTTTTAACCCCTTGTTATTTTACCTCTTGAACCAGTACAAAAGGAGGAATTACAACAGCCCAATGCTCTGCTCTGTTGGTGTACCACTTTAGTGCCCGGCTGTCATCAACCTCAAATAGGGTGCCCTTGCCTAACCACTCCTCTACTTGAGTTCGATCATCAAAATGAAATGCTACTGCTACTTGAATAAGATCTGCCTCGTCACGAACTCCCATAACACTGCCAGCAGCGTAATGCTTTTGCAACTCATGCCAACTAATCTTAGCAGTCTCACGGTTGAGTCGATCACGTAACTCAGAGGTGCTATCAGAATTCTGATATCGCATACAATACTCTTTTTGCAGGAATAAATTATTATGACTAAGCGTAACGCTAAGGGTAGTGTGCGAATACTTATTTATCAACCCTTTATCTGGCCGTTTAAACCGTCCAGCGAGTAAAATTACGAAGTAACTGCAAGCCTTTGTCAGCACTCTTTTCTGGGTGAAACTGCACCGCAAAAAGATTACGATGGCTTAGCGCTGCAGCGAAGGTAACGCCATACTGGCAATACGCCGCAACATAAGGATTATGCTCGATGGCAGCATAGAAGCTGTGTACAAAATAAAATAGGCTATTTTGCTCAATACCATACCAGAGTGGATGATCTATACTCTGTTCAACATTATTCCAGCCCATGTGTGGCACTTTGAATTGCTCATTTTCAGAATCTGGCATAGTTGATTCAAACAACTTGACCTTACCTGGCAAAATACCCAGGCAATCAACACCGTTGCTTTCTTCACTGTGCTGCAACAGCGCTTGCATACCCACGCAGATACCCAGCACCGGCTTGTCAATAATCGCTTGATTGAGTACTTCATCAATTTTCAGGCGCTGGATCTCTGTCATACAGTCACCAATGGCACCAACACCTGGAAACACTACTCGATCAGCGTCAGCCACAACAGTAGGATCAGACGTAATAGATACCTGTGCATGAGCACAAACATGCTCAAGCGCTTTGGATACCGAATGCAGGTTGCCCATGCCATAATCGATAACTGCAATGTGGCTCTTAGACCCAGACATAGAGGGTTACAAGTGACCCTTCGTAGAGGGCAATACACCAGCCATACGCTGATCACCACTGGACGCCATACGTAACGCACGGCCAAATGCTTTGAAGATTGTCTCTATCTGATGATGAGCGTTGGCCCCTCGAAGGTTATCAATATGCAGTGTCACAAAAGCATGATTGACAAAGCCTTGAAAAAATTCACGACTCAAGTCAACATCAAAGGTCCCCACATGACCACGCACAAAGTCGGCATACATAAACAGACCGGGGCGACCAGAAAAATCTAAAACGACTCGAGATAATGACTCATCCAAAGGTACATAGGCATGACCATAGCGAGTTAAGCCCTTTTTATCACCGATTGCTTGGGCAATAGCCATACCGAATGTAATACCAATATCTTCAACGGTATGATGATCATCAATATGGGTGTCACCTGTAGCCTGAATGTCGATATCGATTAGCCCATGCCGGGCAATTTGATCCAGCATATGATTTAAAAAAGGCACCGGCGTATTTAAATTTGAAGAACCTGTACCATCTAAATTCACAGTTATGGTAATTTGCGATTCTAATGTATTACGAGTGACAGTAGCTGCGCGCTCGATCATATGATACTCCAAAAGTTATTGCTTCCAATTATACCTGAAGTTTACACCACATTTCTTGCTCAATACGCTTTACATAATGATATAAATAATACTTGCATCAAGGACAGGATTATCAAGTTACGGTACCATGGTCCTCAGATCGTATTAAGGTGTTGGATGAACTAAAGGGAGAAACTTTGTGACAAAAATAGCTCGGTGGATTACGGTCTTTGGCATATCAGTGCTGGCCCTCACTCTCATTGCGAGCATAATATTAAAAGCGTTAATTAATCCCGATGATTATCTACCTGAAATTGAAGCAATAGCCAAAAATAACGGCCTGGACATCACTATAGGAGGACCGATTAGCCTGAGTATTTTTCCTCAGTTAGGCGTCACTGTTAATGACGTAGAATTTTCTCATGAAGAGATAAAAAACGGTTTTATCGAGAAGCTAGGTTTTAGCTTTAGTTGGCTTTCATTACTAAATACCGGCGCTGAAGTTACTAATTTACCCCTAGATGTCATACACATTGAAAGGGGGCGTTTTCGTTTTGATGATCCAACGCTACTGCCTATTCAAGTGGACAATGTCTCAGCACAATTAAGCAGCTTTTCTCTAAAGGGTGAGGTAATGACATTAAATGTGTCTGCTGATGTTCTAAACGGTCTAAATGTCTCTTTGCGTAGTAACCTTACAGCGCGGCTTATGAACAGCAAATTAAGTCAATTAAAAGTGTACAACCTTCAAATTCAAGCAGACCAAGTCTCACTAAATGGTGCCTTTAGCGCCGATCTTGCTATCCCGGAGATTACTGGTAATGTCTGGGGATCATCGATTAATCTGAGACGTCAATTGCAGGTCATACAGCAACGGCTGCCCATATTCTCAATGCCAGATATGGCCAGTAATAAAGCGCTGACAGATGTGAGTATTGACAGCGAATTCAATGCCAACCCCTGGGGCTACTCCTATTATAATCACAAATTATCAGTTGATAATCAATTTTTTGAAATAGCCGTTGAGGCAGATCAAACGTCAGGAAAGATGACTACTAACATCACAGGCGATTTGGTTAATCTCCATCATTATCTCCCTGAGCAAATGACTCAAGTCTCACCAACGCTGTTTGCACCCTTGGCTCTGCCGTTTATATTTTGGCAAGGTCATAGCACTGTAACCCTTGCCATTAATGAAATTCTGCTACCAACATTTGATATTACTAATTTATACAGCCAATTTTCAGGCTCTAACAAGGTACTGCAACTGTCCTCATTAAATGCTGACCTGTTTAATGGCCAAATTAATGCCAGTGCAGTTTTTGATCTGCAAAAACAGAGTCCTGTATTTAGCCTACAAGGTTCCGTATATGCCATAGATCTTAGCCAAATGTTTCCCTCCTCGACTGATATTGAGGGCCAATTCAGGGGAGACTTTAAACTTCAAGGAACAGGACGTGACCTCAATGAAATCCAACAATCACTTGTTGGTCAGGGGCAATTTTCAGTGCAAAACCCTTTCTATGGTGCAATCAGTTTGGAACAAAGCGTTTGTCAGGCCAATGCACTGTTTAGCGGCAATTCCTATGCACCAGCAAAACCGCGTCAAGGAACCTATTTAGATTCTTTATTTGGCACACTACAGTTTAAAAATGGCGAGGTAATTTTTAAATCTATCAACACTGGTACTGGTAATATTAAACTACAAGGAAATGGTCGTTTAAATATGTTGCAGCAAGACTACCAAATAGATGTGAATGCTTCCGTTGAGGGGCCCAACAGTAGTAGTGATGGCTGTGCCATTGACCAACAATGGCAGAACAGGCCTATTCCCTTTTCCTGCGCGGGAAACTATTCTACAAGGACACCACAAAATCTAGACTGCCGGCCTAATGTGAACATTATTAACACAACTACGCAGCGCAATATGAAAAAAAATGGCACTAATAGTTACTTGCACAAATTACAAAATAGCATTACGCAAGTTGACAAGACTGACGTTCTAACTGAAAAAAATAATTAATGCAGCCTGAAAAGTTTCAACAATCAGTACTTAGTTGGTTCGATCAATATGGTCGAACACACTTGCCTTGGCAGCAGAACGTGTCAGCTTATCCAGTTTGGATATCAGAAATTATGCTACAGCAAACTCAAGTAACAACAGTAATACCTTATTTCAACCGCTTTATAACCAGCTTTCCAACGGTGCATGCGTTAGCTTCCGCAACAACTGATGAGGTATTGCATCACTGGACAGGTTTAGGCTACTACGCTCGAGCACGTAATCTTCACAAAACTGCTCAATATGTGAGCCAAGAATTGGGCGGAAAATTCCCTACTGACGTCGAGGCGCTGTGCAAATTACCAGGTATTGGCCGCTCTACTGCAGGCGCTATTAGTGCGATTGCATTTAATCAAAAAGCCACTATCTTAGATGGCAATGTAAAAAGAGTTCTGGCAAGATTCTCCGCGATCGATGGATGGCCTGGAAAAGCGGATGTAGTAGGTAAGCTCTGGACAATCGCTGAAATTTATACCCCTAAAGAAAGGGTGGCTAACTACACTCAAGCAATGATGGACCTGGGTGCAACGCTGTGCACTAGGACTATGCCAGAATGTACTCGCTGCCCACTCGTCAACGACTGTAAAGCCTATCATCAAGGTAACATATTGCAGTACCCAGGCAAGAAACCTAAAAAAGTGTTACCAACAAAACAAACATATTTTTTAATGATTAAAAATCCCCAAGGAGAACTACTTTTAGAGCAAAATCCGCCTACCGGTCTTTGGGGTGGTCTATGGGTTTTTCCACGATGTAGTCAGTTAGATGAAATATGCACTATTTGTAAATCGCTGGGAGTCACAATTCAGCATCAATCTGTATTGCCAAGAAAACGTCACACCTTTAGTCATTTCCATCTAGACTATCAAGTGGTTGAAATTAATACTAGTTTTGGTGCTGACCAAGTTAGTTGTGATGAGGAAAGGCAAAATCAATTGTGGTATAACCTACAGAATCCTCTATCATTGGGAATGCCCGCGCCAATCAAAGCATTGATTGAGCGCGCCTTAACCCTAACGTAATTAATCATTAAAGAGGTTAATCATGGCTCGTACTGTCATGTGTCGTAAATTACAACAAGAACTTCCCGGCTTAGATATGCCTCCTTTTCCTGGACCCAAAGGTGAAGAGATATTCAATCATATTTCCAAGAATGCGTGGTCAGAATGGATGACACATCAAACAACCCTGATCAATGAATTACGATTAAATATGATGGATATTTCTGCCAGAAACTATCTAGCGGAACAGCGCGAAAAGTTCTTTAATGGCGACGAAGTGGATCAAGCGGAGGGATACGTGCCACCAACTGAATAATTCCTTGACGAGACGCATCTCAACCGCTTTAATACGCGCCTTGGTAATTCTCAACGTAACAATAAAGCCCAGATAGCTCAGTTGGTAGAGCAAAGGATTGAAAATCCTTGTGTCCCTGGTTCGATTCCAGGTCTGGGCACCATCTTCTTGCGCGAACATCCTTAATGCACTTTAGACTCCTAACTTCAAAAAGTTGATAATTAAAATCCGTACCCTATACTCCTAACATTAATATTTAGGAAAATATGATTAATCGGCAGACAACATTTATGGAGACCACGAGCGGACCCTCTCTTTTGCTGGAAGGGTTAGGGAGGTTAAAAGATCCAGATATTCGTTGGTTAGTCATTGTGCCTTTGTTGGTAAATATTTTCTTATTCACTCTGGTCACTAGCGTTCTGGCCCAATGGATAGAGAATTGGATAACTGGTTTTATCTCTGATATTCCTCAATGGCTGGCGTGGTTAACATGGCTTATCTGGGCCTTGTTTATAGTATTGGCCTTTGCTGTCTATGCGTTTACCTTTACTCTTTTAGCCAATCTGATTGGCTCTCCCTTTTACGGTGTGATCGCACAGCGTGTAATTGCGTCAGAAATCAATACTAGCGAGGGTGATACGCTAAACATACACACTGCAACGTCCAAGGGGTTTTTTGCCACAGCAGGAAAAAGCGTTTTACGAGAATTACAACTGATAGGCTACTTCATACCCAGAACAGTTGGCATCGGCATTTTAACATTGGTACTGAGTTTTGCACCGGTAGTCAATCTACTTGCACCGATCATTGCCGCCTGTTGGACTGCTTGGTGCCTAGGATTACAATATTTGGATTATGCAGCAGACAGCGAAGAGATAACCTTTGCTGCTCTGCGTTTGAAACTAAAGAAAAGACGCACAAACACGCTAGGATTCGGCTTTGCCACCATGCTAGTGTCAGCTATACCAGTAGTCAATTTAGTGATGCTGCCAGCATCGGTTGTCGCCGGCAGTCTCTTATGGTGCCGACAACATCGTTCCATTGATTAAAACCATACCTGTTTTAAGGCTATAACTCAGAATTTTCTGCTTTAGGCGGTTCTGCTTTAGGCGGTTCTGCTTTAGACGGTTCTGCTTTAGACGGTTCTGCTTTAGACGGTTCTGCTTTAGACGGTTCTGCTTTGGGAGGCTCTTTCGTTTTTGAGCTCTGCACAGCTGCATTCTTGTGCAAATCCTTGCTGTCCAACACGGGTTGTATCAGCCGATCTTCGGGCATAGCACAGGGCAACTTCATATCTAAAAGTTTTTCGATAGGCTCTAAAAGGAAAGCATCATCTTCGCAGGCAAAACTAATAGAAATCCCTGTCTTCCCGGCCCTACCGGTACGGCCAATCCGATGAACATAGTCTTCGGGTTCCTCTGGCAAAGTATAGTTGACCACATGACTAACACCGTCAACATGAATTCCTCGCCCGGCGACATCAGTTGCTACCATTATCTTTAATGCACCTGATTTAAATGCATCCAAAGTCTTCATTCTACGTGACTGAGGAACATCTCCTGATAACATACCCACTTTAAATCCTTGCTTTTTAAGTTTTTCATTCAGAGTGCGGCAAATGTCACGGCGGTTGGCAAATACCATGACACTATCAACGTCATCACTCAACAAAATATTATTCAGAAGCGTGAATTTTTCACTAGCGGTGGTAATCAATATTTTTTGCTCCACGGTATCTGTAGCAACTCGTTCAGCACCAATTTCAACGGTGGCTGGCTTATCCGTCCAAGTTTCAGACAATCGCAACACCTCAGGTGTGAATGTAGCCGAAAACAACAGTGTTTGCCTATCTTCTCGCTTCGGTGTCAAATTAACCAGTCGGCGTACTTGAGGGATAAAGCCCATATCCAACATACGATCAGCTTCATCAATTACCAGCACTTCGACCTGATCGAGATAAATATCTCGGTTGTTAGCAAAATCCAAAAGTCTACCGGGAGTGCCAACTAGAATGTCGCAGTGCTGCTTCTGCAATCCTTGTAATTGCTTACCATAATCCATACCTCCCACCAAGGTATGAACTTTTAATTTTGTATGTTTTAAAAGCGCAGTTGCATCAGCACCAATTTGTATAGCAAGTTCACGAGTTGGGGCTAAAATAAGGCTCCTGGCTTCACCCAAAAAGCGCTCGCCGTCCACAGAATGGTTAATTAAATCAGTGATAATGTTAATTAAGAAAGCCGCGGTTTTACCTGTGCCAGTTTGCGCCTTACCAACAATATCATGACCGTTGAGAGTGTAAGGTAGTGACGCCGCCTGAATAGGCGTACAGTATTTGAATCCTGCATCCTGAATGCCGCGCATGAGCACAGGCGGCAAAGTGAAGTCATGGAATCTAAACTTCCCCTCTTGAGGCTCAACCTTGAATTTTTCAATAGTCCAAGGATTATTATTGCGGCGCCTACGCCCAGCAGCTGGCCTGTTTCGCCTATCATTGGGTACAACTGCACTATTATTTTTTAATGATGTATCTGTGGTTTTTTCAGTCAATGTGATCACATAAGTTGGTTAATAAAAAAGGGACTGCTATTGCTAAATTGCAGCTCCAGCCCTGTTTCTAAGCGACTATAGCAGAATTGCTGATCTTATGCTTAAAAGAATATATATGGCAATCTAAACATAAAATAGTCTTTTTATACGCAGTTCAGCGCTCAAATTAACCCTATCTTTAATTGAATTGTTCGTGGAAAATACCTTCTCTAGCTGCGGACACTTACCTATGCCGTTTATACCAAGATCAGTGCCGACTTTAAAGTCAGTAAAAAGCTCAAATTTCTTTCACGATGCTCGTGCCATCATGCGTCTGGCCGGGCCACTTATCATTGGGCAGATCGCAGTTGTGGGAATGACCGTAACTGATATCTATGTTGCTGGGCAGGTAAATGCAGATACCCTTGCTGCACTGCAATTAGGCGGTAGTATTTGGTCAATGATAAATCTTATAGTGATTGGTGTTATGATCGCCAATAGTCCAATTATTGGAAATCACTGGGGTGCTCAAGCGCTTGTTAAGGTACGTTTTCAATTTCAACAAATAATATGGTTAGCCTTACCTATCGGCATAATGACCGTCGGTGCGGTTCTGGGAGGTATTAGGGCACTAGCTTATTTGGAGGTAACTGAAAATGTCTACCAAATAGCCAAAAACTATCTCTATCCATTTGTGATAACGGGCTTTATGTTTCCAGCTTTTTTTGCCTTTCGCACAACGTTCGAGGGAATGGGAGACACACGCCCGGTATTAATATTTAACAGCGTCGCATTTTTTCTCAACGGACTATTAGATTATGCCTTGGTTTTTGGTCACTTTGGACTACCCGCCATGGGTGGTAAAGGGGCTGCCTGGGCGACTGTAATAGTAATGGGCTTTTTACTGAGCTGCATGGCAATTTATGCTCAGCGTTCGAAAACACTGAAAACTATTGGTTTGTACAAAGATTTTTCAGGCCCGCATCTAGCAAACCTTGTTGAAATACTGCGACTAGGAATTCCCATCGCACTCAATATAACTGCGGAATTTAGTTTTTTTGCCATTATTCCTTTTATGATTGCTCATCTTGGGGCAGAGATCGTTGGTGCTCATGCTATTGCTATTAACATTGATTCGCTTGCATTTATGGTACCTCTTGGTATTGCTCAAGCCTTGACCATTAAAGTTGCTCACTCTCAAGGTAGTGGCAACCCTCTGGCGGCTCGAAAGTTATGCTTAGTCGGTTTTAAGCTGGTCTTTTTATTAGCATTAGTAATGGGTGCCGCTAAAATTATATTTCGACATGACATAGCACACTTATTTAGTAGCAATGCGACAGTACAGTTACTGGCGGCCAACTTATTTCTATTTGCTGCTGCCTTGGGAGCCGTTGATTGCCTACAAATGGCCTGTAGCGGAGCCCTCAGAGGTTATAAAGATACAAGAATACCTTTGATTATTCAGGTCATTGCTTTTTGGGTAGTGGCGTTTCCTATAGCTTACACTTTAGCGCTCACCACTATTTGGGGTGAGCCTTTGGGCGTGTATGGTTTTTGGATTGGCACTATCATTGCAGCATTTATTGCAGCAGTCTGCCTAATAATACGCTGGAATGTGGTTTCAAAAACGCACATACAACTAGAAAGTCATCCTAAGGTAAACACCCCAGAGTAACTCTATCAAGGAAATTTAAATCTACTTCTGTTTGCACACTTGTAAAGCCAGCTGCTGAAAACAGATCGCGCACATCTGCAGCTTGCTGGTAGCCATGCTCAACTAGAAGCCAACCGGTAGGTTCCAAATAGTCTGTAGCGCAGCGAATGATATGTGTCAAAGCATGCAATCCATCAAGCCCAGACACTAATGCAGATTCAGGCTCAAAACGAACATCTCCTTGCTGTAAGTGAGGGTCTCCCGCCTCAATATAGGGGGGATTACTGATAATTAGATGGTATTTTGAGCCTCCATCTGGTTTGGGTATTTCCCTGAACCAGTCACTTTGATAGATTTCCACATTCTCCAGCTGGCAGTTCTGACGATTTATCTCTGCCAGCTGCACTGCTCCCTCTATAGAATCAACAGCGGTGAGCTGCCAATTTGGACGTTCTGAGGCTAGGGCCAGAGCAATTGCGCCTGACCCAGTACCAAGATCTAAAGCCCGGCAGATGGGAAGCTTCCAGATCTCTAGGGCCGTTTCTACTAACAGCTCAGTTTCTGGCCTTGGGATCAATGTCTGAGGCGAAACGTTTAAATCGAGAGTCCAAAACCCTTGAGTACCAATGATAAAGGCGATGGGTTCACCCTTTAGGCGCCGCAATAGCAACTGTTCGAAAGTAGCAGTTTGCTCGGCAGCAGGTTGATGACTAGGCCAAGTTTTTAACCACGTACGATCAACATTAAGAACATAAGCAAGTAACAACTCTGTATCCAAGGCGGCCGATTCACTTATCTGCAGAAGTGAGTCACTGCGCGCTAATAACGTTGCAACAGATTCCATCATCACCCACTATACTATTGTGATAACTGAGCAAGCTGATCTGCCTGAAACTCATTAACTAATGGCTCAATCACCTCAGTCAGCGAACCTTCCATGATTTCTGCTAGTTTATACAGCGTTAGGTTAATTCGGTGATCGGTAACCCTCCCTTGAGGAAAATTATAGGTCCGAATACGTTCTGAACGATCACCACTACCTACCAAACTTTTGCGCTGATCTGACTGCTCTTTAGCTGCAGCATCATCCTGAGCAGAGGTTAATCTGGCTTGGAGTACCGCCATAGCTTTTGCTCTATTTTTATGCTGAGATCGTTCGTCTTGACATTCAACCACGAGCCCCGTCGGCAAATGGGTCAGACGAATAGCTGAGTCTGTTTTATTAACATGCTGACCACCTGAACCTGAAGCTCTAAAAGTATCCACACGAAGATCGCCTTTATTTATCTCAATAGCATCTTTTTCGTCAGCCTCAGCCATCACAGCCACGGTGCAAGCCGATGTATGAATTCTACCCTGAGACTCTGTATCAGGGACCCGCTGGACACGATGAGCGCCAGACTCAAACTTCAGTTTTGAATACACTCCTTGACCCACAATACGGACAATAATTTCCTTAAAGCCACCATGATCGCCCTGATTCTCACTCATTATTTCTAACCGCCAGCGATTTGATTCAGCAAATTTGCTGTACATCCGAAACAAGTCTCCAGAAAATATAGCGGCTTCATCACCCCCAGTGCCAGCGCGAATTTCTAGGAAAACATTCTTATTATCATTGGGATCTTTTGGCAATAACAAACGCTGTAGATCTAATTCCACCAGCACCAACTGTTTTTCGCCTTCAGTAATCTCTTCATTGGCCATAGCACGCATATCAGCATCGCTATCTTTGAGAAGCAGTTTAGCATCCTCTATATTAGTCCTAGTTTGCTGAAAACTGCCATAAGTATTTACCACAGGCTCTAGCTCAGCGTACTCCTTAGAAAGTGTTCTAAATTGATTTTGATCGCTAATGATCTCAACATCGCTGAGTAGGGCCCCCACTTCTTCGTAGCGCTCAGCTAGCGCGTCTAGCTTGGCTAAAATTGATGCTTTCATAGAGTTTTAGAGCCTAATTTATTGACGAATTCGCGTACTAGCAGAGCACTGCTAATGCTTTTTTTTGGTTAAGTCAAACAATTCTTTAGTGACCACGATAGCATCGTCACGTCCCTCCTCACTAGCTTTCTTAAGCTGTGTCGTTGGTTTGTGCAACAATTTGTTGGTCAAATTTCGTGCCAAACTATTCATCACATCAATAGCATCTTTACCTTGTTTCAACGCAATCACTGCTTTGTCTATCTCGGTGTCACGAATCAACTCAATACTGGTTCGAAAGGCGCGAATAGTATCTACAGCAGCCAATGCTCGATGTTGTTTAGACCAGTTTTCTACCTCTTGAATAATAATTTCTTGAGCCACATCTGCTGCGTCCGTTCTGGCACGAAGATTGTCTTGAACAACCTCTTGTAAATCATCTACTGTATATAAATACACATCAGAAAGTGACTCTACTTCGGGTTCAATATCTCTTGGCACAGCAATATCTACCATAAAAAAAGGTCTGTGTTTACGTCGCTTTAAAGCCGATTCAACAGCACCTTTGCCTAAAATAGGCAATTGACTCGCAGTGGATGAAATGATGATATCAGCGTTTGGTAAAAAATCGGGAATATCCGAAAGTAAAATCGCATCGGCGCTGTACACTTCAGCTAACTCCTGCGCCCGACTCAATGTCCTATTAGCGACGGTGATCTTTCCTATCTTTTGATCACTTAGATGTTTTGCAACTAAATCAATTGTCTCTCCGGCACCAATTAACAGTGCATGAGCTTGACTTAACTTCGAAAAAATTTGTCCCGCCAAGCTTACTGAAGCGTAAGCAATGGACACTGGATTTTTGCCAATAGCCGTTTCTGAGCGAACCCGTTTGGCTGCGGAAAAAGCTTGTTGGAATCCCTGATTGAGGAAAGTTGATACTGTACCAGCTTCTTGGCCTACCGAATAAGCAGACTTTATTTGACCAAAAATTTGCGGTTCTCCTAGAATAAGTGAATCCAAACCGCTGGCAACCCTCATCATATGCTTTATCGCGTGATGATCACGATAGCAATAGTAGCAACGCTGGAGCTGACTTAGCTCTACGCCCTTGATCATTGAAAGCCAAGTCATTACCTGAGTATCTGTGACATCCCCAAACAGATATACCTCCGTGCGGTTACATGTGGACAACAAAGCAATTTCTTGAACATGTAAAATAGAACGGGCATCTTGTAGGGTTTGAACCACTATTTCTGGCGCGAAAGCTATTCTTCCGCGAAGATCTACGGATGCGGTTTTGTGATTAATACCGAAGGCTAACATAGTCATGGTTGTAGCTTAAAAACCTGGAAGCATAAATTTTTATCCACTTGTTAATAGTTTGCCGTTCTTTTTTCACGATTTTACACGAGTATCCCAAGATAATGCAGTTTTACCTTAAAACATTTACCAAGAGTTTACACATTTGACCAACATTTCTACATTAGCGTTTGTCTTAAACATAAATATCCATGAGAATGGTCTCATGACATTAACAAAAATAATTGGCATTCTTTTCATTAGCGTAATGGCAGCGAGCTGCGCCACCCAGACTACACTACCTGGTCTAACCCCTATCGATAGGTCATTGGTTAATCACGAGATCAGCGCTGATCAAGCCAAACGACCCCTGAAAGAAATACCAATAGACGCTCTTTATGATCTCTTAGTTGGTGATATTGCACTTAACCGAAATCAATTTAACATTGCTCTAGAAAAATATACTCATCAAGCCGACGCAACTGGTGATATTGAGATTATCAAATTAGCCTATGGCATCGCCCAGTACCTTAGAAATGATGCTGTTTTGTTAGAAATGGCAAAAAAATGGGTAGAGGTATCACCTCAGGATCTTGCAGGACATCAGGCCGCACTAGAAGCTTATGTTGTAAATAATGATGTGTTTGGCGCGTTGGATCATGGCAGCTGGATTTACCAACGCTATGATGACATAGACGCGCTTGTTTTTATTGGGTCAGTAAAGGTTTTAGACCCCAAACAGATACAAAGGCTGCACGTAAAAATAGATAACTTAGCTCTAACCGGCGATAAAAAATCAGGAAAAGCACTATTAGCTGCTATTTTTTATGAGCAGAACAAACAACTACTAAAATCTGAAGTAAAGATACGAGAATATCTTTCGTTAAAACCGTCGGATCAACGCGGGATTTTGCTGCTCTCACAATTATTACATCAACAACAGAAATATGACGCTGCTATTAGCCTGCTTGAAGATGCACTTGAAAAGCGTCCCAGTGATCGCAAGTTACGACTGCAATACGCACGGTTTTTAGCTACTGCTTCAGCCTCACTAGCGATCGCACAGCTGGAATTACTTAGGTCCTCAGACTCAGCCGATCAAGAGGTTAACTTTTTACTTGCTCTCTTGCATCTAAGTCAGGGCCAACTGGTCACAGCAAAAACATTTTTTTTAAAGACCACCAGAACGCCAAATCTAAGTGCTAATGCTCATTATCATTTAGGTACTATCGAGGAGCAGCAAAACAATATTAATCAAGCCATAGTGCACTACTCTAGCGTTCGATTTGGTCGAAATTATACCATTGCGGCATCAAAACTTAGTCGTTTGCTAGCCAAGTATCGCAGTGTTGAGGAGGCACGCCAATATCTTCAGCAACGTCGAGCTCTGCAACCTAGCAAAGCAGTAAGGCTTTTCCAAATAGAATCAAATTTGCTGCTAAGCGTGGCTCAACCCACGGAGGCACTGATGGTTCTATCTTTGGGGTTAGAAAGATTTCCTGATAATCCTGACCTACTTTATGAGCGCTCATTAGTTGCTGGTCAGCAAGATAATTTTGTTTTGGCTGAAAATGATTTAAGAACTTTATTAAGTCAAGACAAAAAAAATTCTGCTGTCCTAAATGCTCTTGGCTATACCCTCTCAGTGCATTCTGATCGTCAAGAGGAGGCTTATGAATTGATTATGAAGGCGTACAAAATAAATCCCAATAGTCCCGCTATTATCGATAGCCTTGGATGGGTTTTATTCAAACTTGGCCAACCCAAGGCAGCATTAGGTCACTTAAACAAGGCCTATAAAATGATGGCAGATCCTGAAATAGCCGCGCATCTGGGCGAGGTCAACTGGGTGATGGGAAATGTTAAAACAGCAATGCAAGTCTGGTCTGAGGCGTTAGAACAGAGACCGAAGCATAAAACTATTATCGCAACGATGGAAAGATTAGGCGCGTTTGAGGACGTGAAATAGTGCATATAAACAAACATTATCATTGGTTATTGCTAGTAATCATCAGTATTGTTGCCAATGGTTGTTCCACTTTACCTGCAAACATCTATGAGCGAACTAACCATACTTACAACGCCGATCAAATTAGTCGTATTGAGCATTGGCAGGCCAAAGGTAAATTAGGCTTCAAATCCCCGGACGGAGGCGGTAGCGCATCGGTGACTTGGCTGCAGGCTAACGAGACATACCATATAACGTTTAGAGGCCCTTTTCTTTCTGGTACTACTGTTGTGCGCGGAGATCATCATATGGCAGAAATTCAGCAAAACAACACATCCACTCAACTACCGCCCTCTGAGCTGGCTAGCCAAGTTATCGGCCTACCGATACCCATTGATCAACTGCATTATTGGTTAAAAGGACTGTCCGCACCACAGGGTGACCAGATCAGCGATGTTCGATATTATTTAGATGGTAGTTTAGCTGGATTTATGCAAAGCCAATGGCAATTGTCCTTCCTAGCCTACCAAGATACTGAGATGGGGCGTCTACCTCGGAAAATAATTGCCGAGAAAGGAGAGCTAAACCTTAAATTAGTAATCACTAAATGGAATTTTTTAAAGATCGAAAAGGACGTCAAGCAATGGCGTTAAAAACAACTTTAACAGTACCTTCACCGGCGAAGATAAATCTGTTTTTACATATTATCGGTCGAAGGTCTGATGGATATCACAATATACAAACTGTTTTTCAACTTCTGGATATTGGTGATGAGCTTACTTTTGCTACTAATACTTCAGGAACAATACGGCTAAACGCCAGTATTACTGATCTAAATGAAAAAGATAATTTAATTTATCGCGCGGCTAAGCTACTACAAGTTAGCACAAAAAATACTAACGGTTGTGTTATTGATTTAACCAAGAGGATTCCGATGGGTGCGGGTCTTGGCGGTGGAAGCAGTAATGCAGCAACAACACTAATTACTCTGAATCACCTGTGGGAATGCGGGCTAACAGCTGGTGAGTTAGCTGAACTAGGGCAAACACTAGGCGCAGATGTGCCGGTTTTTGTAATTGGAAAAAGCGCATTTGCAGAGGGAATAGGAGAAATTTTAACGCCTATGAAGCTTCCAAAAAAGTGGTTTTTGGTGATTACACCAGACTGCCATGTGTCCACCGCTGAAATTTTTTCAAATCCTCAATTGACAAGGAACTCATCACCCATCAAAATACGCGCCCTCGCAGGAGCAGAGTTCAGAAACGATTGTCAAAGTGTAGTGGTAAAAAACTACCCAGCAGTCGCCGAAGCTTTGCAATGGTTAGAACCTTTTGGCAAACCATTGATGACCGGAACAGGTGCGAGTGTTTTTTGTAGTTTTGATAATGAAGCCGAGGCAAACCAGGTCCTTAGTAAGTTACCAAAACAGTTGAGTGGGTTTGTGGCGCGGAGTATTGACCACTCCCCGCTCAACGAAATAGTGAAATAACCGTTTTATTGGGGCGTCGCCAAGTGGTTAAGGCAACGGGTTTTGATCCCGTCATTCGGAGGTTCGACTCCTCCCGCCCCAGCCATTTACTACTTTATGCGTATTGGGAACTCTGTTGTGGCTAGATTAATGATCTTTACCGGTAATGCAAATCCGGAATTAGGTAGTGAAATCGCACAGTCTCTTGGAGTAACTCCAGGCAATGCGATGGTCGGGCTATTCTCTGATGGTGAAATAAATATTGAGATTCGTGACAATGTACGTGGTCATGACGTGTTTATTGTTCAACCTATCTGTGCCCCCACCAACCGAAATCTAATGGAACTTGTTCTGATGATTGATGCTTTACGCAGAGCATCGGCAGGACGCATTACCGCAGTAGTCCCTTATTTCGGCTACGCTCGCCAAGATCGTCGTGTTCGTTCTGTAAGAGTACCTATTAGCGCCAAAGTGGTTGCCGATATGCTCTCAAATGCCGGTGTCGATCATGTACTAACCGTGGATTTGCACGCAGAGCAAATCCAAGGATTTTTCAACTGTACTGTTGATAATGTTTATGGCGCACCTGTTCTGCTGGGTGATATAGAGCGTCGACACCATAATAATTTACAAGTGGTCTCACCTGACATCGGCGGCGTGGTAAGAGCCCGAGCAGTAGCAAAACAGCTCGGTTGTGATCTTGCCATCATAGATAAACGACGTCCTTCTGCCAACGAGAGCGAAGTGATGAATTTAATTGGTGAAGTTGCTGATCGCACCTGTGTTTTGGTCGATGATATGGTCGACACTGCTGGTACGCTGTGCAAGGCTGCTCTAGCTCTCAAAGAGCAAGGTGCATCCAAAGTAGTTGCCTATGCTACCCATGCGGTATTGTCTGGTGCTGCGATTGATAACATCAACAACTCTAAGCTCGACGAATTGGTGGTAACCAACAGCGTGCCACTGAGCGAGGAAGCTAAAAAGTGCAGTAAAATACGCGTACTTCCATTAGGTCCTCTGCTCGCTGAATCTATACGCCGAATCAGCAATAAAGAATCCATCAGTGCCATGTTTTTATAAGCAGGCATGATATACCCGCCTCATACTGAGGCTTTTAAACTCCATTTCGGGTCTGGTCGCGGTCCGTAATGGCACAACTTTGGAGACTACTATGTCTACTGATTTTACATTACATGCAAAAGGTCGCGAGGATACAGGGAAAGGTGCGAGCCGCCGCCTGCGTCGTCTAGCCGGCGAAGTTCCAGCAATTATCTACGGCGGCAAAAAAGACCCCGCTAAAGTTAGCTTGCTACACAAAGAGATCACTAAAGCATTGGATAACGAAGCTTTTTACTCGCACATTATTGCCTTGGATATCGATGGAAAATCTGAAGATGTGATCTTGAAAGATGTCCAGCGCCATCCTGCCAAAAAAATTATTTTGCACCTAGACTTTTTACGCGTTAGTAAATCTACAAAACTTCAAACCAGAGTCCCATTACATTTTATTAATGAAGAAATGTCTCCTGGTGTGAAACTTGGTGGCGGTATCGTTGCTCACACAATGACTGACCTAGAGATCTTATGTTTACCAAAAAATCTACCAGAATATATTGAGGTCGATATGGGTGCCATTGAAGTTGGTCAAATCGTTCATATTTCAGATATTCAATTACCTAAAGGTGTCGAGAGCGTAGCTTTAAACCAGGGCGCTGACTACGATCTTTCAGTAGCTACCATTAATAAGCAAAAGGCCGCTGCATCCGAAGATGACGCTCCATCTGCTGATAGTGCTGAGGAAGCAAGCGAAGATTAAGTTCGCGCGCTTCCCACGAAAAAGGCTCTAACATTGGACAAGCCCGTTGAATTGATCGTAGGACTGGGGAACCCCGGATCGCCCTACGATGGCACCAGGCATAATGTTGGAGCTGATTTTGTTACACAACTAGCAAGATCCCTAGACGTTTCACTAAAACCTGAGGGCAAGTTTTTTGGCTCAACCGCTAAAACTTCTATCGATAGCCAACCAGTTCGGCTATTAATCCCTAGTACCTTTATGAATCGCAGCGGTCAATCGATTGCGGCAATGTCGAGTTTTTATCAAATTCCTGTCAATGGGATTTTGGTGGTACATGACGATCTCGATTTGACCCCAGGAACCGCTCGTTTTAAAAAAGCTGGTGGCCACGGAGGTCATAACGGATTGCGTGATGCTATCAAATGTTTGGGTAACAGTAAGGATTTTGCGCGGCTTCGAATTGGCATCGGCCACCCTGGTAGTGCTAAACAAGTAGCTGACTATGTCCTGAAAAAGGCGGCACCTGCAGATCAAGCCTTAATCGACAATAGCTTATACAGCGCTCTCAGAACGTTACCAATGGCCGTTACAGGCCAGTGGGAAAAAGCTATGACTACTTTGCATAGCGCAGAATAAATAAACAGCTGAGTCACCCAGCTATTACACACCGTTACAAGGATATCACTATGGGTTTCAATTGCGGTATCGTTGGGCTACCCAACGTTGGTAAGTCAACTCTATTCAATGCCTTGACTAAAGCGGGCATTAGTGCAGAAAACTTTCCTTTTTGCACCATTGAGCCTAATACCGGTATTGTGCCAATTCCTGATCCGCGCCAAGATAAGATTTCTGCGATTGTTAATCCTGAAAAAATTATTCCCACCACTATGGAGTTCGTTGATATTGCGGGCCTTGTCGCCGGCGCATCAAAGGGGGAGGGCTTGGGAAATCAATTTTTAGCGAATATTCGCGAAACAGACGCCATTGCGCATGTTGTGCGCTGCTTTGATGATGAAAACGTGATTCATGTGGAGGGTAAAATAAACCCCGCAGATGATATTGATGTAATCAATACCGAACTGGCACTGGCTGATCTTGAAAGCGTTGAGAAAGCACTTTTACGGGTAAAAAAAGCAGCTAAGGGAAAAGACAAAGACTCTGTAGCATTACAGTCTGTCTTAGAAAAAATTCTACCTCATCTCAACGAAGCAAGGCCACTGCGTGCGTTTGATTTGACTGAAGATGAGCTAAAATTGCTAAAACCATTAAGTCCATTAACCTTAAAACCCACTATGTATATAGCCAATGTTGATGAAGAGGGTTTTGATAATAATCCTTATCTAGATTCTGTCATGGCCATTGCAGAGCAAGAAAAAGCAGTTGTAGTACCCATTTGCAACAAACTTGAAGCCGAGATAGGTGAACTTGAAGATGACGAAAGAGATGAATTTTTGGAAGAACTCGGTATGGAAGAGCCCGGTCTTAATCGTGTTATTCGAGCTGGATACAATCTCTTAGGCCTACAAACCTACTTTACCGCGGGTGTAAAAGAAGTCCGAGCATGGACAATTCCGGTAGGAGCCTCAGCGCCAAATGCCGCCGGTAAGATTCATACTGATTTTGAGAAAGGCTTTATTCGCGCAGAAATTGTTGGCTACGATGATTATATTACCGGTAATGGCGAGCAAGGGGCAAAAGATGCTGGTAAATGGCGTTTAGAGGGCAAAGACTATATTGTAAAAGACGGTGATATTATCCATTTCCGATTTAATGTTTAGATGTCTTCTAAAACTCTAGATAATCTTACTGGTCGCTGGAAGTTTGGTCTATTTTTAGCCGCTAGTACTGCATTGATGTGGGGAGTATTACCCCTAGCACTGAAAGGAATAATGGTCACATTGGATCCCATGACTACGACGTTTTTTCGTTTCTTTCTTGCTGCTGCGCTCATTACTCCTTATCTGATCATCAACAAGAAACTGATCAATCGACATAAATTTCGCTCATTTAAACTCAATTTGCAATTTTTAGCGGCAGGTGGATTACTAATAGTAAATTATGCGCTGTATATTTTTGGGCTTGAACGAACTACCGCAGAAGCCGCACAAGTCATGATGCAGCTGGCACCGATAACTTTACTTTTGGCTGGTGTGGTGGTGTTCAAAGAACGCTTTTCAGTACTTCAATGGTGTGGTTTTGGCATCTTTGTATCAGGACTATTGCTATTCTTTAGTCCACGCTTTGCCAGCATATTTGTCGCATTAGATGACTATGGATTAGGACTTTTGATGCTAATGACCGCTGCCTGCACGTGGGTTGGTTATGCCATTATTCAAAAATTTCTGCTACGCAATTTTAATGCAGAAGAAACCATGTTGGTGTTTTATTGGATGGGAGCATTGGCTTTTTTGCCTTTTTCACGTTTTGACCTCTTATCTGAACTGACAGAAATGCAGTGGGGTCTTCTCATTTTTTGTGGACTAAACACCTTAATTGCCTACGGCTGTTTTTCTGAGGCTATGGCCCATATCGAGGCATCAAGAGTGAGTGCAGTGATCGCTTCGACACCAATAATAACTCTCAGTTTGGTTCAGCTCATGCCCAATCTTGGTATTCAAGCTGAGATTTTACTACCAGTAACGCTACTAGGTGCTGCCTGCGTGGTAATTGGCTCCATCATTACTGCAACCATGAAAAGTTAGCACTAGACTACAAGCGCTGGGGCCATTCCTAAAAATGCCGCCACAATAGGGTCCTCTCGCCTCTTTTTAAAACAACAAAGACCTAAATTGAAAGGTTCAATGCTGGTCTTAGCAAGCAACGTTATACGGTCCTTTACTGGGCTATTGTCTACTACCACAATGGGTGACAGACCTATACCAAATCCCAGTGCCACCATGCTGACCAGAGCTTCTTGTCCCGCCACCTGTGCATAGACTTGCGGTTTTCCTAAGTGGTGCAGTCTAAACCATTGCTCAAATCGTTTTCTTGCCACACCATGTTCTGGCAAGATGATGGGTATTTTACTCCAATCGACAGTAGTTGTCTGAAGAGCCTTTTTAACGGCACAATTTATTGTTGGTATAATAATACCTAGAGGCACAGAGGCAATGGTTTGAAAATATAAGCTTGAAGGTAAGTCATCTGGATGCGCCGCAATGGCAAGATCAATGCGCTGATTCTTAAGCTGCTCAATGCCATCAGCCGCATCACCAGTATCTAAATTAATATCTATGTTTGGGTGCGCCTGCCTGAAGTTCTCAAGTAGTGGCGGCAAGTAAGTGTATGATGCTGTTACCGAACAATAGATACTGAGAGATCCAGAAAGTTGTTTCTTGGACTCACTCAAAGACTGCCTAAGTAGGTCAAATTGCTCTAGCTGTTGTTCTGCATACAATAGAAATTTGTGCCCCTCTTTAGTCAACATAACCGAGCGATTATCTCGAATAAAGAGTTGACTACCCAATTGCTCCTCAATTCGTTGAACCGCTCGACTTAGGGTAGATGGACTAACATGCTGCATCGTCGCAGTCTTACCAAAGTGCAGTGTGGTAGCTAGATGTCTGAAAAGCTGCAGTGAGCGTAAATCCATAGGAGTAGAATACCAATGAAAGAGCTACATTGCAATATATGCAACATGATGTTGAATACATATCGATTTAAGCAATACAAATTTTTTAGTAAACTAACCACGTTCTTGTCGGTTATGCCGTGCAACATTTACTCACTAATTTAAACCTTGATCATGGAGATCACGATGGCTAATTACTTTAATACCCTTAGTCTCAGCAATAAACTGAATCAGCTGGGCAAATGTCGTTTTATGGACCGTAGCGAATTTACTGACGGTTGTAATCTTATCAAAGGCTGGAACATTGTCATCATTGGCTGCGGTGCTCAAGGGCTTAATCAGGGTCTTAATATGCGCGACTCAGGCCTAAACATATCTTATGCTTTGCGTGAGCAGGCAATTACTGAGAAACGCCAATCATATCAGTGGGCCTCTGAAAATGGCTTCGCCATAGGTACGGTTGAAGAGCTAGTTCCTACCGCTGACTTAGTACTTAATTTAACTCCTGACAAACAGCATACTGCCGCAGTGAGTGCTGTAATGCCATTAATGAAGCAAGATGCTACTCTTGCTTACTCCCATGGTTTTAATATTGTCGAAGAAGGTATGCAAATTCGTCCTGATCTCACCGTCATTATGGTTGCCCCCAAATGTCCAGGCACTGAAGTACGCGAAGAGTACAAGCGTGGTTTCGGAGTACCAACCCTAATTGCTGTTCATCCAGAAAATGACCCACAGGGTAATGGTCATGCTATTGCTAAGGCTTATGCTTCAGCCACCGGTGGTGATCGTGCGGGAGTTTTAGAATCGTCTTTTATTGCTGAAGTAAAATCAGATTTGATGGGCGAGCAAACCATTCTTTGCGGCATGTTGCAAACTGGCGCCATTTTGGGCCATCAACAACTGCTGAAACTTGGTGTGGAAGCTGCCTATGCCAGAAAACTCATTCAATATGGATGGGAGGTAGTTACTGAAGGTTTAAAGCATGGCGGAATTACTAACATGATGGATCGTTTGAGTAATCCTGCAAAAATCAAAGCATACGATATGGCAGAAGAGCTAAAAGTTATCTTGGCGCCACTCTTTCAAAAACATATGGATGACATTATTGAGGGTGAATTTTCTCGTACCATGATGATTGACTGGGCTAATGATGATGCAAATCTTTTAAAGTGGCGCGCCCAAACCGCAGATACCAGTTTTGAAAAAGCCGCGGACTGTGACATTGAGATTACCGAGCAAGAGTTTTACGATAAAGGTATTTACTTAGTTGCCATGATCAAAGCAGGTGTCGAACTAGCATTTGATACCATGGTTGCCTCAGGCATTATCGAAGAGTCCGCCTACTATGAGTCACTGCATGAAACACCTCTAATCGCCAACTGTATTGCTCGCAATAAACTGTACGAAATGAACGTGGTTATTTCTGATACTGCTGAATATGGTAACTACTTGTTCACTCATGCCGCTGTGCCACTTCTGCAAGCACATGCTAATGCACTCAGTCTTGAAGACCTAGGGGGTGGTTTAACCGATTCCTCTAATGCAGTAGATAATATTCGTTTGGTGGAGGTCAACAACGCCATTCGCGATCATGATGTAGAACTGATAGGTCATGAGCTACGTGGTTATATGACAGACATGAAACGCATTGTAGAGTCAAGCCATTAGCAGAAGTAAGCGCTTACAAATTATATTCTACGAGAGCCAAAAAGCCCGGCGACTCATTAAGTAACCGGGCTTTTTTAATGCGCTACTGAGCAGTTAAGCGAGTTGCTATATTATGAATTAATTTCAAATAATCCAGCGGCACCCATACCTCCACCAATACACATTGTCACCACACCATAGCGCGCATTGCGACGACGACCTTCAATGAGTAGATGCCCTACCATACGGGAACCAGACATACCGAAGGGGTGCCCAATAGATATTGAACCACCATTAACATTCAACTTATCCATTGGAATACCCAGGGTATCGCGGCTATAAATAACCTGACTGGCAAATGCTTCATTGAGCTCCCACAAATCGATATCACCAATGCTCAAACCTGCGGCTTTAAGTAACTTAGGCACGGCAACAACAGGTCCAATACCCATTTCGTCTGGCTCACAACCACCAACCGCAAAGCCTCGGAATGTTCCTAAAATATCTAGACCACGACGTTCAGCTTCAGAACGCTCCATGATCACTTGTGCGGAAGACCCATCTGACAACTGCGATGCGTTACCTGCAGTGATATAGAAATCTTCGCCCATGATAGGCGCGAGGCTCGCTAATCCTTCAATGGTCGTTGACGGACGATTACAGTCATCACGATCAGCTACCGCAGCCTGCTCAGATATTTCGCCGGTTTCTTTGTTCTTCACTTTCATTATGGTATTCATAGCAACAATTTCATCATCAAACTTACCTGAATCTTGCCCTGCAGCTGTACGTTGCTGACTGATAAGTGAGTACTCATCTTGCGCTTCGCGAGAGATGTTATAGCGATCAGCGACAATATCAGCGGTTTTAATCATCGGATACCACAAACCCGGATACTTGCCATAGAGCTCAGGTTCTACAGTTTCATGAGGATCGCTGGTACCAGGAATTGAAATACTTTCAACGCCCCCGGTAACCATAACATCAACACCCTCAGCTATTATTCGTCCTGCGCCCATTGCTAGGGATTGCAAACCAGAAGAGCAGAAGCGATTTATGGTAGTACCAGATGTAGTGACCGGACAACCTGCTGAAAGCGCAGCATTACGGCCAATATTCATGCCTGTAGTACCTGCATGTGCAGCATTACCTAAGATCACATCATCTACATCAGCGGGATCAAGTCCGGCACGCGCAATAGCATGCGCAATGGAATGCGCTGCTAACTTAACGCCATGAGTATTATTAAATGCCCCTCGCGCGGCTTTGGTTAGCGCGGTACGCGCTGTTGATACGATGACTGCTTCTCTCATTACTAACTCCTATGTTGTTGTATTTAAATCTGAATTATTCGCTTTGTGAATCTTTACTCAGCAGCACCTTTACCAAGGATATTGCCATTAACGCCATCACCACTGAAAACGGAAGAGCCCCAATAATCATCACTGACCTTAGCGCATCCATGCCTCCGGCAGCTAAAAGAACCCCTATCAATATCGAAAACAATATACCCCAAATAACGACGTGTTTGGGTTGTTTTTGGCTTTGATTACCACCGGAAGCTAGCGTATTGATAATCAAGATACCCGAATCTGCTGAGGTCACTAAAAATGTCAACAGCAAAACCACAATAACCATGGACAGTGCAATGGCTAAAGTTGGCGACAAAATAAGATTAATTGTTTCAAACAGTTGCGCGGATATATCTGCATTTACAATGGCACCCTGAGCAACCCCTGAAAGTTCTAAATCAATAGCTGTGGCACCAATAAATGAAAACCATACTAAACAAATTAAAGACGGAACAATCATTGCACCAATTACATACTCTCGAATGGTCCTACCCCGAGAGACTCTTGCTAGAAAAAGCCCCACAAAAGGTGCGAAGGCAATCCACCATGCCCAGTAGAAAATTGACCAAGCGCTCTGCCAACTCTGCAACTCAGCGGAGGGAGCTTCTCCTGTATCAGTCCATACAGTCATAGACATTGCTGGCAAAGCTACCAGATAATCCCAGACGGTATAAAAGAAAGTTTTAAATGCAAATAGAGTAGCGCCAAATAGAATAAAAAAACCTATTAAGAAAACTGACAAACCCATATTAACATTAGATAACCATTTAATACCTCGCTGTAGGCCCGACATAGCAGACAAACACGAAGCACTAATAATCATGATAAGACCCAATAGCTGAGCAAGTAGAGTGGGCTTGCCCCCCTCTCCTACCAACCAGCCGGCACCACTAATATTAAATAAACCAGACGCAAACTGTGAAACTCCGTAGCCTATAGTGACACTTAGACCCACTATAGTAGCCAAAATAGCGACTACATCCACAATATGACCGGCAGTACCTGACATGGAGCGACCAAATAGAGGCTGTAAAGCACTTCGAATCGTCAGTGGCAGCCCCCTGTTGTAGGACAGATAGCCCAAGGATATCCCAACTATGCCATAACAGGCCCAAGGAGTTAGACCATAGTGTAACATCGCCCACTTATAGGCATTGCGTACATTATTTTCATCAAGACCATTAGTGATGCCCTTAATGGTATCAGGGTTATTAGCAAAGTGGAAAATAGGCTCCGCTGTAGAATAGGTTAGCATGCCAATACCTATGCCAGCGCCAAACATCATCGATAACCAAGTAAAGAAGCTAAATTCGGGCTCATCATTGATACTACCCAACTTGATTTTCGCGGTGCGTGGCCACAGCCCGAGGGCCAAGCACACAACAGTGTAAAATGCCGTTACATAGACATACCAACCACCAAAGTTCTGCGTAGACCAGTTCTGAACCTCTAATAAAACTTGTCCTGCTTCTGAGGGTGACAATGCGACCCAGATCACCAAGGAGGCGATTAGTAATTTGGGTACAATTGCAACAACAGAGTTAAACCCCTGATAGAAACCCAGCTTGTTGGTTTTTATCTCCACAGAGAGGGAAGGTTGACTGTTTTTCGATTGATCCAAAATAGAGGCTCCGCGATTATTTATCGACGTTGGATTTTAACAAAGTGGCTCTTTTTATCACAATCTACCACTATACGATGCTTTTAAAGCACGTTTTGTTATAGATATACCCGATCGGGTTACATCGTAGTGCAGTAGCTAGCGTAGAGCAATGAATTATAATAAAAAAGAGCGTTTCACACTTGACTCAACGCCATTGCGAGTGTAACTTCTCGCATCCGAAACAACGGCTGTTTTTTGCTGTTAAGATTTATGGCTACGTAGCTCAGCTGGTTAGAGCACAGCATTCATAATGCTGGGGTCGGTGGTTCAAGTCCACCCGTAGCTACCACCTCCTCCATACAGTCACGTAAGTACTCAATCAGTACTGTTTAAATCTGTACCAACAGTCTCGGTTAGTGCCATAACTGATACTAGTGTCAAAAATGCGGCAGATGCCATATAGACTGACACCCAAAAAACATCAAAGTCGGTCCATAGTTTTACCGCAATTGTGGGCGCAAAAGCACCACCTAAAATAGCCCCAAATTGGTATCCCAAGGTTGCCCCCGAATATCGAACCTCAGTGCTAAATAATTCAGTAAAAAATGCCGCCTGAGGGCCATACATCATAGCAAGAAAAATCAATCCCCCCGAAATCGCCAAAACCACCAACCAAAAGTTCCCAGTATCAACTAATGGAAAGATAGCAAATGCCCACAGCCCAGAGAAAACCGCACCGAGCATGAAGATTCCTTTTCGCCCATGTCGATCAGAATAGGATGAAAACATAAACTGTACTGGAACCATGATCGCAGAACCAATCAGCACAGCGGCCAACATCTCATTGCGCGGCATATCTGCGCTGGTAACCCCATAGGCTAGCAAAAAGGCAATTAAAATGTAAAAGGTCACCTGAACAGATAAAAAAGCCCCAGACGCAAGAGCGATTGTTTTTGGGTACCGTCGCATGGCTTCAAAAATTGGTGACCGCTGAATAACAACCTCACCACTTTCTTCATTACTATTACGCTCAGCCTCCAAGGCTTTGAATGCTTGGGTGTCTTCAAGGTTGATCTGAATATACATACTGATACCGATAAGCACGGCACTGGCTAAAAATGGAATTCGCCAACCCCAGGTATAAAAGAATTCCTCTGACACTAGAGCACTAGTCAGAATTAAGGCTAAATTCGCCAAAATAACCCCAATAGGAGCACCTGCTTGAGCAAAAGCTCCATAGTAACCACGCTTATTAGATGGCGCACTTTCGGTCACTAAGAGCATAGCACCACCCCATTGACCACCAATTGCAAGACCTTGAGCGAAGCGTAACAGAGTAAGCAATATTGGCGCGGCAACGCCAATCATGGCATAAGTCGGTAATAAACCAATTAACGTTGAGGATATACCCATCAACAACAAAGCCATTACCAAGGTTTTCTTTCGACCAATACGATCGCCAAAATGGCCAAAGATAATACCGCCAATAGGCCGTGCTATAAAGCCTGCAGCAAAGGTCAGTAACGACAAAATCAGTGCCGTTGCCGGCGCCATTTCACCAAAAAAAGTAGTGGGAAAGATCAACGCAGCAGCAGCACCGTAGAGGAAAAAATCGTACCATTCGATGCTTGTTCCTGCCAAGGCAGTATAAGCCACTTTACGCATGTTTGACTGACTCGCAGGTGTCTCGACGTTTTCTTGGCCCATAATAAATTACCCTTGTGAACATTTTTTTGATATTCGATAATAGTATCCTTAATTCATGCAAATTCATAACACTGCAGTAAAACGGTTGAAACGATAAATAGAATGCTCAAGATAATATAGCTCAGCAACAAAACATCCCCGATGATTCCATAACATCGCTTTTATAGCGCTATCCAGATAAACTCTAGATAAATACTTTTTTAATGTATGGATTTTTTAATGACAATAAATGATCTGGCAAAACGTTTCTGGCAACAGGGTTATTTATCTATAGACAACATATTTGAAGTTTCGTTAATGGATCACTATCAACAGCTAATACTGCGCCAATTTGGAGATAATCCAAGCTATGGTCATAACGCTGAATTTTTAGAGAAATCAAATACCGACGTTATTCCCTGGTTTCCTCAGCAAGAAGGCCATAGTGAATTCGATCTCGCTCAGAATGATCCTTTTTTATTGTCCCTAACCGAAGCTATCTTAGGACCTAATTGGTCGAGCCTTTACAGTATGGTCATGTACAGTAAAACTGGATCAAATGGTCAAGCGTGGCACCAAGACTGTCCTCCAGAGGATAAATCGCAATTTAATCTAAATCGTCTGGTGTATACCATGGATGTTAATGAGTCGATCGGTGGGCAAGTTGTAGTGGTTCCTGGTAGTCACAAACGTGGTGCTATTAGTGCTGGTGATATAAACGAGTCCCTAGCCGATGAAATAATTTTAAGCCCGCAAAAAGGATCACTTGTTCTTATACATGGCCATCTTTGGCATCGGGTAACACCGATCATTGGTGCTTTTAGGGTATCAACGAATTATCGATGTTGTCCTGAAAACACACCACACTCAATAACCGATACCTGCGTTTATAGAAACATGCGATACCAGTTTTCTACCAGTCGTGTTATTGAAGATCGCAGCGGATGATAATTTTGCAAGATACCGTTAAGTCAACACCCATACACTGGGGAATCATGGGTGCTGGACGCATTGCTCGGACCTTTGCTCACGACATACAATTCGCCAAAAGTGCGTCACTTTATGGAGTAGCATCTAGAGAGCAATCTAAAGCACAGAGCTTTGCTGCAGATTTTTCAATACCAGTATTCTATAGCAGCTATGAAGCCATTCTTAAAGATCCTAAGGTAGACGCAGTCTATATAGCCACACCTCACAGTCACCACAAAAATCACGCCATTGCCGCCTTGCGCGCAGGTAAGCATGTTCTATGCGAAAAGCCAGTCGTGGTTAATCCTCAAGAGCTAGAAGATGTAATCACTGTGGCGCAAGAAACCGGCAAGTATTTTATGGAAGGTATGTGGACCTATTTTATGCCGGTCATTCAAACCGTTAGTCATTGGGTTAACCAAGGCCGTATCGGCCAACTACATCATGTCAAAGCGGACTTTGGCTTTCCGTTAGCCTATAGTTCCGAGCTTCGCGAGTACAACAATAAACTCGCCGGAGGTTGCTTACTAGAGATGGGTATTTATCCAATAGCGATGGCATGGCTATTTTTAGGACAAGATCCTGACCAGCAAACAGTATGGCATCATAAAGCACCAAATGGTGTTGAAGATGATGTAGTGGTTCTTAACATTTTTGATGCCCCATCAGCCACAGCTCAATTAACTACATCCTTCAGATCTAAGCTAAATAACAACCTAACACTAATTGGTGACCAGGGGACGATATTTGTGCAAGATTATTGGGCCGCTAGAGAGGCTAAGCTATACCGTCATAATCAGTGTATTGACCGTTGTGAAGAGGTCCGAGAACATCAAGGTTTTAATCACCAAATTGAGCAGGTAAGCTGTGACATCAAGGCTGGAAAAACAGAATCATCTGTAGTTACTTGGAACGATAGTCGTGCTTTTCAAAGGCACATACAGAAGATAAAAACACATTTTTAAACATTGTTGACACCATAGTCTACCGCAGGGATAACAGTTTTATGGAATCACGTATCTACTACGCTCTTTACTGCTCGATGATAGTATCTTTGGGTGGCTTTGTATTTGGTTTTGATGCAGCGGTAATCTCTGGAGTTGTTGGTTTTGTAACTACCGAGTTCGGCCTTACTCCAATCCAAGCTGGCTTTGTGGTGGCGGCACCGACATTGTCTGGCGTATTTGGCACTCTAATAGTGGGGCCGCTTAGCGACGCCTTAGGCCGTAAGAAAGTTCTATTGATGATTGCTTTTATGTATCTCTTATCGGCTATCGTCTCCGCGTTTGCCGCTTCCTATACTATGCTTGTAATGGCAAGAGCAATGGGCGGCTTAGCCTTCTCATCGCTAATTATTGCGCCCATGTATATTGCAGAAATAGCACCATCAACGCTACGTGGTAAATTGGTTTCTATTAATCAGTTAAATATTGTTGTCGGTCTGTCAGCAGCCTACTTTGCGAATTACTATATCTTGAATTTAAGTCTATCCGATAATAGCTGGACTACCAATTGGGGTATTGATCAACACACGTGGCGATGGATGCTAGGTATTGAAATAGTGCCTGCTCTAATCTTTTTTACCGGCTTGTTTTTTATTCCCGATAGTCCTCGCTGGTTAATCACAAAAGATCGCGAATCAGATGCAAGAATCGTAATGCGGAGATTGCTTCCGGCGGATCAGATAGAGAACGAGATATCCGTGATCAAACACAGCTATGATCAGGAAAATGGTAATCTTTGGCGACGTATCCAAGGTATATTTAGCCCTAAAATGCGCCTAGCTCTAACCATCGGTATTATTATTGGTGTGGTTCAGCAAATCACCGGTATTAATGCGATATTCTTTTATGCACCAACTATTTTTGAGCAAAGCGGTATTGGCACTGATGCAGCCTTTGCTCAAGCTGTCTTAGTCGGTTTGATCAACGTAGTGTTCACTCTTGTTGCAATTGCTCTTATTGATCGGTGGGGTAGACGGCCACTGCTGCTTACTGGATTAACCGGTATTGTCCTTAGTATGGCTCTATGTACTTTTGGCTTTTCTCAAGCAACCTATGAGTTAAAACCTGAGAGTCTTATACAAATTAAAACCATCGAAAATATCGACACACATATTGATCTAGACCAACTTAATAACATGGTGGGAGTTGTTTATGAGAGCGACACTGCTTTTAAACAGAGTCTCGCTGCCAGTATTGGCAGTAGCGCTGCCCAAGAATTCGAAAGTGTGTTCATCAAGGCATCAATCAATATCAATGCGCTATTAATTCTCGTTGGCATACTTGGATTTGTAGCTTCCTTTGCAATGTCATTAGGGCCGGTAATGTGGGCACTATTTTCAGAAATATTCCCCAACCAGTTTCGTGCGGTTGCCATATCATTTGTGGGAATGATCAATAGTCTAGTGAGTTTTTTCGTGCAATTATTTTTTCCTATCGAACTCAGTGTTTTCGGAGCAGCATTAACGTTCTTCTCATACTGCATTTTTGCCTTTATAGGACTTTTGCTAGTGGCCAAGTTGTTACCGGAGACCAAAGGTAAATCATTGGAAGAAGTAGAGTTTATACTCGCAGGACAACCAAGGCCATAAATAGTGATTTATTAATATTACCTTTGACTAAGGTGTTAGAACAAAAATCGACATCATCACAGTAACCCAGTGAAATAACTCAGTGTTGCTTCATATGAGAACTAAATTAGCCTTAGTACTATGAATAATGTCAGGGGCATGACGAGTAACCAGAGCCCGATAGTGTGAAAAACTGCGGTCCCTTTCAGGTTTCGTAAGGTTTGTCGGCTAATACCGGAGCCTATGCAAAATAATGCAATCACCAGCAACGTATTGGTTAAAACGCTTGCTGTTTCCAGAATAATTTCCGGTAACGCAATGGTTGAGCTAAATACAGCGGCGACAGTAAAGAGTATTACAAACAAAGGAATTCTCACAGGCCCTGCACTATTACCTTGCAATACACTGAACACCATAATCAAGGGAATAAGCCAAAGGGTTCGACCAAGTTTCACTGTAGTAGCAATTTTAGCAGCCTCCTCGCCATAAATAGCACTGGTTGCCACTACCGATGAGGTATCGTGAACTGCCAAAGCCACCCAGACACCGAACTGCTCTTGAGTCATCTCAAAGGCTGAACCTATATAGGGGAATGCTATCAACGCCGCGGCATTTAATAAAAAAATAAGTGTCAGGGCAATACCTGTCTCTTCTGCTTTAGCATCAATGACTGGTGATAACGCAGCTACGGCTGTGCCACCACAGATCGCTGTGCCAGCACTAATCAAGTAACCGGTTTTTTTACTATTGTTCACCAGCCGTCCAAGCAGGATACCAAGACTGAGTGTCAACACTACATAACAGGCAACCATCAGGCTATAGTCATAAGTAATTTTAATCATTTGACTAGCATCAAGTTTGAGTCCCAGCAGAACAATCGCAGTTTGCAAACTATAGGTTCCGAAGCGCCCGGCATTAGCGAACCACGGCTGCGCCCGAACCACAGAAATTCCTACGCCTACCAAGAAGGCCACGGCCGGATTACCAAGCCAAACCAATGCACTTAATACGCCAAATATCGGTATTTTTTTTAACATGAAAAAATCATTAGTAAAGCCACGGTAGACTTATAGAACATAGTCTTTATTGCAAAATTTTAGTTAAAAAAATAGCCAACCAGACATCTGGATGGCTATTTTTAATATAGATTTTTTTGAAACTCAAATTACTTAATGAGCGAGAATCGACGCCTGAACAGCAACATCAAACCAGCTAATAGCAATAATGTTAGCGACCAATCAGTAGTCTGACCATCACCTACTGTACATCCACCGCCGCCACCAGACTTTTTAACCACTATATTAGCTGACGTAATGGAAGCAGAATCACTGCCATTACTAATAGTTGCTGTAACAGTGAGGTCTCCACCTGTGCTACCAGGAGTGAGTGTTGCGGTATAAACTCCTCCAGCACCCTCAGTAAAGCTACTTACAGTGGCGTCAGATAAACTAGTCGAGGCACTTACGCTCATACCCTCTAAACTACGCCCATCCGTATCAACAGCCGTTACAGTTACCACTGCGGTCTGAGATCCTCCGGCTGTAAGCTCGGCAACACTAACAGTAATCGTGCTATCAGTACTTGGCGGGCCAAAGTATAGAGACGCGATGCCACTAGGGTCGGTAACAGTACCGTCTGCGACGCCATCCATATCATTCGGACCACCATCCTCTACATAAAGCTGGATACAGGTTGCACCTGTGACTAAGCCTGTCTCATAGCGATCACTACCTGCTTCAGGACAGGTCCCACTGGTTGCTGTAACAGAGCTTATGGCGTTATTTGCATCTTCAACAAATTGCTGCCACCCGATAGTATCTCCCATGAATTTCCGTAACACTGCGTCAGCTGGTATCGCGGCATCTAGCGGTAGAACTACATTATATGAAGATCCAGCTTGAGCCCCAGACACAGCAAAGTCCACAAGACCACCAGCATAATCATAGTCGGTATCCGCAGTACCAACACTATCTTCGTTGATACTGAGCGTATTATCACCTGTGGCAAGTGCCGTATCGCCCAAGACAATGGAAGTACCGACCGCTGACTGAGCAATTTGCCCGTCATCGCCAATAGGTGCTAGGTAGCTCTCAGCAATATTGTCCTGATAGTCAGGTATACCGTCGTTATCACTATCTCCATAACCCTCCTGAGTGTCTGAAATACCATCTCCATCACTATCACTATTACCCAAGTCAGGCGCTGCGGCTAGGACTTTAAGGGTAATTGACGCTACTGTGGTTAGCGCTGGATTACCATTATCCGTAACAGACACCTGAGTATTTACAATGGTATCTGCTAGAGTACTTGGATCAAATTCAAGCGCTATAAAACTAATACCATTGACCACATCAGCATCCACAACAAGCACCGCAGAAGGTAACTCAGCAAGAGCAGAGCTCCAGTCAATGGTGTAGGTGTCACCACTATTTATATCACCGACCTCAGGTTGAACCATCACAGTGCCCTGATCAGCGGCAACAATACGACCTTTAGTGTTTCTTTGATAGACGGCTAAGTTAACCGTTGGGGCAACGTTTTCTTCGACAATTGAAATGGTTCTCTCTGACACTGAACCTACAACAGCCTGTTCAGGTGTACCCATGGTGACCACCACCGTTTCAGTACCTTCAGATTGCTCATCTAAGGCTATGTCCATTATTATGCTACCAACAGTTCCTTCATTGATAATAATTTCATTGGCAACACTATAGTCATCAGCTGTAGTCGTCCCGCCAAAAGTCAGAGGAATGGATACCGGATAGTCTATCGGAGAACCACTAAGCTCTGCCTTAATCTCTACAGTTGATCCTTCACTTGCAAGGGTTGATGGTGTGAAGTTTACCAGGGGTAAAATTTCCACACGCTGAATGCCAGAAGATTCATTGCCAGCAGCATCTGACACAGACCAAACAATCTCCGTCAAACCAGACTCAAAAGGACCAGTTGCACTCGCATTTACGGTTAGAGATCCATCTTTGTTATCGTTCGCAGTAGCTGAAGTCAAAGTGATGTCGGTTAATCTCCCCGTAGCTGCAGCACTAATATCTTCAGGAAGTGACAATTCAGGTGGCAATTCATCTTTTGTTGGATCAGTCCCATCGAGGTACTCATCTAGGTTACTAACGCCATCGCCATCCAAGTCACCATCAGCATCAGATGGATCATTAAGATCCAAACCGTTCTGCTCTTCATAGAAGTCTGGCAATCCATCTTGGTCAGTGTCCAACACAACAACAGTAACACTTACACTATCAGACACTGTATTGCCCGCAGCATCGCTAACAGAGAAAGTTACTGTGGTCTCACCTACCGCGAATTCCTCAGGTGCATCATCAGTAATGCTTGATGTCAAATCACCATCTTTATTATCCGTGGCCGATGCAGCTGCTAAGAAATTAACAATAGCGTCATCTGAAGCAACAACAACGTCACTAGGCATATCGACATTTAAACTAATCGGGTCTGGTACACTAAGCTCCGGATCAATAATATCTAAGCTGATACTTACTACTGACTGAGCGGTACCTTCGTTGCCGGATGAATCGCTGACTGAGAAGGTTACTGTCGTTGTACCAAAAGGATAAAGTTCAGGGCCATTATTACTGACTGATGACAACGGACCATCTACGTTGTCTGTTGCTGTAACACTCGCAAGGAAGTCCACAATTACCTGCTCTGTTGCCTGCACACCATCTTGTGTGCCAAGGACAACGAGGGTAGCAGGCGCATCGATCACAGGCGCGGTTATATCAGCCACGGTGATTACTGCCGAGGCCGCACTTGAATTACCAACCGCATCAGTGGCCGTGAAGGTCACCGTTGTTGACCCTATCTCAAAACTATCGGGTGCATTGTTCTCAACTACAACGTCAACATCAACATTGTCAACAGCAGAGGCACTAGCCAAGAAAGCGACTATATCTGGATCTGTTGCCAACGTGCCAGAACCATCTGTTGCGGCCACAACAGCGCTGCTGGGCACAGATATTAACGGTCCTGTTTGGTCTTCAACCGAAATAGTTACTGTTGCAGTACTTTCATTACCTGCCGTATCTGAGGCAGTAAAGCTCACAACTGTAGATCCCAAGGGGAATATACTTAGCCCATCATTAGTTACGGAAACATTCGTATCAACATTGTCAGTTGCAGTAGCACCAGACAAGAACGCCGCTATGGTTGCATCTGAGGCTGCTGTTCCGTCTGCGTCAGTAGCAGCGACGATTATTGCAGCTGGTACATCAAGAACTGGCGCGGTCTGATCAGTCACCGTCAGCATCGCAGTTGCCGTACCGGTCAAATCCGAGGAGTCAGTTGCACTGAAGGTCACCTCAGTTGTTCCTAGAGGGAAAGTGGTTGGCGCATTATTGGTGATACTAAGATCCGAATCCACATTATCAGTAGCACTAGCGCCAGCAAGGAACGTTACTATCGCTGCATCTGTTGCCAAAGTCCCATTAGCATCAGCAGCTGCCACTGTTATGGCCCCCGGCGCTATCACAGCAGGTGCGGTCTGATCTTCGATAGTCACCATTGCAGTATTAGAACCAACATTACCGAGTGAATCTATCGCACTAAAAGTAACAGTTGTTGACCCTATTTCAAACTCTGTAGGTGCATTGTTAGTTACAGACACATTACCGTCTGTGGCATCAGTCGCCGTTGCTGCCTGTAAGAAAGTTACAATAGCCGCATTACTTGCACTTGTTCCTGCTGCAGATTCTGCATCAACAGTGATGTTGCTCGGTACGCTCACAGTAGGGCCTGTTGTGTCTTTGTTAACATTCGCCACCGCAGTGTCACTTTCAAGCGCAGTGGTACCCAGTGCCGACACCGTAATATTTCCATCTGCTAGGTCAGTGGCATCCACCGATGTCGACCAACCGCTGTCCACACAGACCACGGAATCTGCTGAAATTGATGTTATTCCATCAGATAAGCTAACCACCACAGAAACATCGTCTAAATTGCAGGTGCCAGCGACTTCGTAGCTTCCTGCGTTGTTGGTTGTCATTACCACTGGCGTGTTCAACCCCAGAGACAAAGCCTCAGAGCGATCAATAGTCACAGAGTAAGTTGTGGTATTGTTGGAATCCTCTGATGTGGCGCTAATCGTCACTGCATTTGAACCTACAGAAATTTCAAATTTATTGTCGTTAACTGTCGATCCATTTACTGTGTATTCGCTTATACTGGCGAAGCTGTCGGTCACCACAGGTACCATCGAGATCATACTAATTGGGTTAGCGACTTGAGCCGAGTAAGAGATTATATCTGCATCAAAGGAGGGCGTTAGCTCAACGTTAGTCTCAGTTCCTTGGTTGGTATAGGCCACTGAAAGACTTTTCAAAGTAGATACTGTACCTGGAATCTTATTGACGCTTACATCGTCCGCGCTCAGAGTATAGCCTGCCGCTGTAGACGCCGCTGTAAATGTTAGAACGCTTCCTTCAAATCCACTCTTCGCCGTTAAAGGCACCACATAAAGATCCAATGGCTGCGCCAAAGGCTCACCAGTGTTGCCATCTACAGGCCACCCACCGCTACTGGCAGCCCATGAGGTCAAAAAGAACTTATCGGTTTTTTCATTACCATCAAAGTCATCAATATCGTCTTTGATTTGAAACGGCTGGTTGCCAGTAAATAACCGATAAGAGTAGTCTCCAAGCTCCATAACATCGCTATCATAATGCATACGCAAGCCAAGACCGGGAGTCGTGGCTACTTCCCCACTGGCGTCTGTTGCTGTGTAAGAGACTGTCAGTTCTGTAGTTTGGCCTGCTGAGAGCTCTGGCACTGAAAGTGATCCAGTAACAAGTTGCTCTTGGGCACTTACAGAACCGGAAACTAAAAATAATCCGATAGCGATACACAAAGCGCGTTTAGCTTTAATAAAAATAATTTTAGACATGAATTTCCTCTTTACCGGCAGACTTTTCTCTAACTACAATACGTTATTATAGACTTTATCAAAATTTAGCATAAAAAGCATTTAGTTAAGGTACATACAAAGCTAATTTATTGTGCGGTTAAAAATTAATCTTAATTTATCAGTTATCCTTGCAACAGCTCTTTAACAAAAGGATGACAGTAGCATCTAAATTAACTTTGTAGCTGCAAACTTTGGGTTATTATTAATCGCGAATCACAGAAGTTAAAAAATATAATTTACTCATAAAAACGTGCTTTTGATTGGCGATAATTTTCTAACGTTGTCAGAGTTTTACCGCGCAGTCTTGATTTTTTGAAAACTTAACCACTGAAGCATGGTATACATCTAAAACAGTATCAATGAAGTCTATGGGTAGGGAGGACGGTATTTAAATTATCGATCCAAAATAGAAAAAGTAGATAAGAGGAAGAATATCTATGAGCGCTAAACCGCGATTACGCTATCGACTAACCTTAGCATTTACATGCTTTATACATTCTTACTCAATAGCAGCTCTGGAATATAACATTGAATTTGTTGAGCCTTTTGACAACTTAGCTAAGCAAAACATTGATATTCTTCCTTTTTTAACAAAATCAAAAGGGATCGCTGACATTCTTGTTATTGAAACATCAAACAACAATGCAACTATTAAAAACATCGACGGTGGTTATAAAGAATCCTCTAGATATGTCAATTTTTTTAACTACACAACAACCGGCTGGGAATTAAAACAAAGAATAGCGCTGAACAATTCAATGGGACTGATTGATATAGTACGTACCCCTTCAGGTGACAAGTTAGCTGGATACCAGAATGACGTAATTTTCTTCCTCGATCGACAAACGTCCAAATTTAAAGAACAACATAAAATTCCCTCGATATTTGCTGGTCGCCATGAAGGCTCATCGCCGTTAGTCGATTTATTTAAGGACATCAATGGCGATCAACTAGATGATCTGTTAATTCCACATTTTAACGGCTGGCAAATAGCACTCCAAACGCAGAAAGGTTTCTCAGAAACGCAAATTATTGGCCCAATGCCTACTATGAGATTTCAAAAGAGTGCTCGCTATGTGGCCTACTCAGCAGAGCAAGTTCACCTTGTAGATGAAGACCATGACGGTATTAATGATATCGCGTTCTGGGACAATGGCTTTTTTTCGGTTTATAGGCAAAATGCTCAAGGTGAATTCGCAACATCAGCAGTGCCTCTGGACACAACTCTTGATAATATGCTGAGTAGTTATTCCAGAATGCTGTCGGGAAAAAATAAAGACACAGAAACTGAGCCTACTCGACTTGTAGAGGAAATAATTGACATAGATGCCGATGGTATTGATGATCTTGTCGTCAAAAAAATAAAGTCCGAAGGCATCTTCGGTTGGGAGTCTGAATATGAAATTTATCTTGGCAGCTTAGATCAAAACAATTATCTGCAATTCGCCAAAACACCATCATCGGTGATTCATTCGGATGGTTTTCAATTTAATCATGATCGAAAAGATGTCACTGGTGATGGTAAGCAAGAATTCATTATTACCTCCGTAGAAATTAACCTTGCAGCAATTATCAAGGCACTTGTTACCAGAAGAGTTTCCATCGACGTTTCAATTTATAAAATAAACAACGGGAGCTTTCCAAAAAAACCTAATACTCAAAGAACTGTATCTGCGAAACTTAATTTTGGCAGTGGTGATATTTCAACTCCAGCGGTGCTCACCGCGGATATAACTGGCGATGGCCGCAAAGATCTGTTGGTACAAAAGGGAAAAAATACTCTAATGATTTTTCAAGGTACTGAAGGTGCTGAAATGTTTGATAAAAAATCAGTAGAAGTTATCATGGATTTGCCAAACACCGAAAATGGGTTTACCGTTGCTGACCTAAACCATGACGGTAGAGACGAAATTATTGTGCAAACCGAGTCGGATAATCAGGCTAAAATAGCGGTGGTTAGCTTCAGTAACTAATCAAATAATCTAAATAAACATATCCTGCTGTTCCTATATTCTTATTACTGACGAGCTTGTCATGCGCCAAAATTGCGAGGGCACTAAAAGACAAAAACCTACCGTCATTATTACTTAATTTTGTTGAGGCTCACTGAAATAAAAGCACATTTGATATGCCTTTGATTATGAATCCATGACGTTGAGGGGCTGTTACATTATGACTAAGCTATTTACTAGTTTGATTCTGAGCTTGGTTGCATTCAACCTGAGCTATGCAACTCCAATAGAGCTTGAAAAACTTGATTTTAAAGAAGGCTTTATTCCTCTTTACCTAGACCAATCCCGAGGCAAGGTGTATTTGTCGGTAGAGAATATCAATGAAGATTTTTTGTATCTTAGCGGTCTCACCACAGGTGTGGGTTCTAATGATATTGGGCTAGATCGAGGACAGCTAGGACAAACGCGACTTGTCACCTTTAGGAAGAGTGGTAATAAACTTTTTTTAGTCCATAAAAACATGGCTTTTCGAGCATCGTCATCCAATTATGATGAAGTTCAGTCTATCAAAGACGCTTTCGCTGAATCAGTTCTGTGGGGCTTTGATATACTGCAAAATAACGGTGAGAGTGTAATTGTAGAGGCAACGCATTTTTTTCTTCAAGACACACATGGTGTATCTGACAGACTTAAGGATACTAATCAAGGCAACTTCACTTTAGATTTAAGTCGTTCAGCACTATATATGCCCATGATTAAAAACTTCCCGAAAAATACGGAAATTGAGGCAACTATTACCGTAACAGGGAAATCGATAGGAAGTTATCTGCAGTCAGTTGCGCCAACACCTGATGCGATTACTGTGAGACAGCATCATTCATTTGTACAGCTGCCAGATCATGAGTATCAACCAAGAGTATTTGATCCTCGAGCGGGCTTTGGCTTTGTATCCTTTATGGATTTCACAACACCCATCGATGAACCTATCATGAAACGCTATATAGTCAGACATCGACTGAAAAAGAAAGATCCAAATAAGGCCCTTTCTGAGGCGGAAGAACCGATTGTTTATTACCTTGATAGGGGCACACCTGAGCCAGTTAAATCGGCACTTTTAGAAGGGGGTAATTGGTGGAATCAAGCATTTGAGGCCGCAGGTTTTAAGAACGCCTTCCGTGTGGAAATTGCTCCTCCCGATATGGACTTTTTGGATGTTCGCTACAATGTTATTCAATGGGTACATAGATCCACAAGAGGCTGGTCTTACGGAGCGAGTATCAAAGATCCTAGAACTGGCGAGATCCTAAAAGGACATGTTTCACTTGGTTCACTGCGAGTCCGTCAGGACTATTTAATCGCCCAAGGTCTTTTACAACCATTTGAAGAAGGCAAACCCACAGACCAACGTATGCTAAATATGGCGCTGGATAGACTAAAGCAGTTATCCGCTCATGAAATCGGCCACACAATCGGGCTTTCCCATAATTTTGCTTCATCCGCCGCAGGCAGAGTCTCAGTAATGGACTATCCCTACCCCAAAATCACTCTTGACGGAGTAGGAAAATTAGAATTTAACCGTGCCTATGATAATCAAATTGGTGTTTGGGATAAATGGGCCATTACCTATGGTTACGGCAGTCCCAGTGAAGGTACAGACGAAGCAACGTTTTTAACAAAAACCCTAGAGGAAACTTATCATGCTGGGTATGAATTTATAACAGATACTGACGCTCGTGATATCCGCGGAGCACATCCCAGATCACATTTATGGGATAACGGCGGATCGCCTGCGAGGGAATTAGAAAGAATACTAACTCTCCGCGAGAATAGAATAAGTAGTTTTGGCTTGAATGCGATTCCTAACGGGCAACCTGAAGCTTTGCTGGAGGAAGTATTTGCGCCGCTCTATCTCATGCATCGCTATCAATTGGAGGCCAATACTAAAATAATCGGCGGCATGGACTATCAATATAAAATAAAAGGTGACAATCAGCCGACCCAAAATTGGATTGACATGACTACTCAAGAACAAGCTTTAAATGCATTATTACTAGCCATAAGCCCCAGGCATCTTGAGATTCCGTCCCGAATTATAGCGCTGATACCGCCGCGTCCATTCGGATATAGCCGAAATAGAGAAACTTTCGATTCTCGTATGGGCCCCATCTTCGACCCAATTACACCTGCAGAAAATATTGTTGATTTAGCCTTTGAGCATTTATTGGATCCCAGCAGAGTAAATCGTATACGCCTTCAACACCTGCAAAACTCTGAGCTTTTTGGCATAACTGACGTGCTGAACAAAGTTAGCCGCAACGTCTTCAAAGTTACAAAAAATCAGGGTATTACAACTGAAATAGCGCGTATGGTCGAAACGAAATGGATAGATCAAATGATCTTACTAGCAAAGGATCCACATGCTAGCCACTCAGTACGCGCAATTGTTCGAGATCACCTACAAAAACTAAAAAATGGCAGTAAAGCAACTGGTACAAGAGGGCTTGTTCTGCGAGGCTCTCGATTATCCATGTTAGCGATTCACTCTGATTACCTTGCGACAAAAATTGATAACTTCCTTGATATGCCTCTGCAAAATATGACTCAAAAGACTTTTAAAGTACCAGATGGATCTCCCATAGGAATGGATATAATGTCCTGCAGTTTTCACGATTGAGTAAGTGCACCTACCCTAGAGCTGATATGTCGGTAACACTTATTCAATGTCTAGATCAGCGAATTGGAGGCAATAGCAACGCCAATAACGAGTAAACTTGCTATAGCGATTTGCCGATAAAGCTGGCTTCCATATTGTTTAAATAGATAAAAGCCCACTCTGTCGCCAAAAACCATCGCTGGAAAGGCTAGTAAAAAAGTCCATAGAGACCTTACTTCAATAAACCCTGCGATTCCGAATGAAAAAAGTGCGATGGCTGCCGACGCCAAAAAAAATGTGATTAATAATGCTCGACTTCGCTCTGGAACAGGCTCAGAGGCCATGACATAAATAATAATTGGTGGTCCCGGAATCGCCAAAGTACCATTCATCAGGCCCGATATTAAACCAGCTACGCCGGTCCAATATTGATTTACTCGATAGACTGTCGGCTTGAAAAATACTAATACTGCACAGGCGAAAATTACCGATATGCCGGCCCAAAATCGAAACTGCGTTACCGATATATATGCCAGAACCAGTGTTCCAATAGCAGTTCCAAGTGCCGCCATTGATATCAATGGTATTAACGGCTTGATTGGGACAATTCCCCAATAAGTGCGTACTCCTAAAAGATTACTACAGAGTGTCAGTGCCGCGCTGAGCACTACCGAATCAGTGGGGGACAAAAACAACGAAAAAACTGGAACGGCTGTTAGTGCAAAACCGAAACCGGTAAAAGACCGCAGTATTGAAGCAAAAATCACCACAGTCCAAATTTGCATTAACGCTAATGGACCAATGTTAGCGACAATTTCAAACATTAAAAATTTCCATCTAGAATAATAAGCAGACTAACCTAAAGATAACGCTAGCAAATAATTTAAGTATCAAAACAAAGAAGGGCAACCCGAGATACACAAGAGTTGCCTTTGTCGTACCTTGATGACAGTTGAGGATGTTAAGACTGATCTGCACCGCGTAACGCATACCATCCGATGTAAATATAACAAACCATTGGAACAACAAAACTCATCTGAATACCAACACCATCAGCGGCCATACCTTGTATTACAGGAATAAGGGCACCACCGACAATTCCCTGACAAACGAGTCCAGAGCCTTTGCTCGTCATATTGCCCAAACCCTTCACTGCAAGAGTAAAAATAGTTGGAAACATAATCGAATTAAAAAATCCAACCGCCAGAATTGACCACATGGCAACATCACCAGTGCTATTGATGCTGATAATAATCATTAAAATTGCAATAACCGCATTTCCAGCGAGATATTTAGTCGATGCTATGAAGTTCATTAGTACGGCCCCAACTAGCCGACCTACCATTGCAGCACCCCAATAATAACCGACCATTTCTCCAGCTTCGGCAATTTCCATACCCGCAATAGAGCTTTCAGCAAGATAATTTACTAAAAAACTACCAATTGATACCTCGCCTCCGACATAAAGAAAAATCGCCAGAGCCCCCAAAACCATCGAACGGTGCTGACGCAGGCCATAAAAGTTATAGCCCAGAGCCACTACAACAATAAGCCCTGCAACTACAGTGAAACCCAACACCATAGCCAATACAATAGCGCCTGAAAACAACAGATGGCTGCGTAAGCTATCATTACCATCACTAGCCTCAGATTCAACATGTGCCAGAGTCGGCAGGTTAATATTTCTAAACAAAAGAGCCGCAATCACCAACACAGCACCAATCATTATGTAAGGTATTTGCACCGCAGAAGCATCGGCTGCGACCGCACCAAGAATCAACATAGAGCCAATCACTGGTCCTACGGTTGTTCCTAAAGAATTCGCTGCCTGCGCTAAATTTAGGCGGCTAGCTGCGGTTTTTTCCGGTCCCAACGCAGCTACATATGGATTTGCTGCCACTTGTAAAATAGTGATACCACTGGCCAACACAAAAAATGAAACTAAAAATAGTACGTAGACATTTAAATCCGCAGACGGGTAAAACAATAAACACCCCAGTGCCGTGGTCAGCAAGCCAATCACTATTCCTAACTGGAAGCCAATCCTATCAATGAGTCGGTTGGCTAACGGAGAGACGATAAAGTAAGCACCGAAAAAACAGAACTGTACCAACATTGCCTGGGTATAGTTGAGATCGAAGGATTCTTTCAAAAACGGAATTAAAATATCATTGAGAACGGTAATGAAGCCCCAAAAAAAGAATAGGCATGTCATCGCAATAAAGGCAAACGTCTGAGTTTCTTGCTGGTGACTATCAACAACCTTGGTTGCTGTGCTATCTGAATGTGAACCCGCCATCTGTTTCTCCAAAAGTTATTTGACCATATGTTAAAAACCGTTATAGCCTAGGAGCATAGGGGGGTAACAAACATCATGCAACCAGTTTACTCTGGATAAACTTCTTTTGGTCTCTTCCAACGACTCTTTAATCGATTTTAAAGCACTAAACAAATATTTATGGAGAAGTAACATTAAAAACAACTACAACATGAATACTTCTGTCACAAAACGAATACAAATACTCTGGGTAAATATACTATGAGGGACTATCAAAAAAAACGTATCGCAACACTGACAACAGTCCAAAGTAACCTCAGGTACTATTAAAAAAAACTGAACCTGGCAATAATGACTCTCCCGACACTTGGACAGGTAGCATAATGGAATTTTACGTAGCCATACTTTTATTCACCTCAGCAGCAGGAATCACCCCCGGACCGAATAACATCATGATAATGGCCTCCGGTGTTAATTTTGGCGTTAAAAGGAGCTGCCCTCACCTTTTAGGCATCACTATTGGTGTACCTATAATGGTTTTGGCTGTAGGGCTTGGATTTAATCTTGTATTACAAAACTATCCTTTGTTACACCAAGTGATAAAAGTATTTGGTATTGGCTATTTACTGTATCTTGCATGGCTAATTGCGACCACACAACCTAGCTCAATTAGCACCGAGGTCTCAAAGCCATTAACATTTTGGCAAGCATTGCTATTTCAATGGGTAAACCCAAAAGCATTGGTAATGGCAACAAGTGCAATCTCTGCTTACACCTCAAGTAATGCGCCACTTGGAGAAGTCCTATTTATCGCTTTTGCTTTTTCAATTACTGCGGCTGTGTCTGTCGGCATATGGCTAATATTTGGCGCCTCGCTGAAAAGATTCCTAGATGACCCGGTCTACGGGAAACGGTTTAATATTTTAATGGCAGCTTTGTTGGTAGTAGCCATGTTTCCAGTCATTAAAGATCTCGTTGGCCACTACTTTAAATGATATTCGTGTACTCAATCACATAACTGTTAGCTGAACCTCTCCGATAGTTGACTTGAACGTATCGAATAATTAGTTTGTTTGTGGGCTAACATCCGAACTATTTATGTAATCACTTCGGGACAGCTACGGAAAAAGGAAATTAACGTGACAATACTAGTTAAAGGAGCTCCAGTTATGCCAACTAATGCACTTCAGGCCTGCTTAGACATACTAACAACGCCAACGGAAACCTTCGCACTGATAAAAGAGAAAAAACACTGGTCTTGGGCGCCATTCGGTTTGCTCATAGGTAGTACGATCACATTATTTGTATACTATTTTTCGGTGGTAGACTTTGATTGGATGGTCAACAAAATGCTCGAGAAAATAGCTATCGAAAATAATATGAGTCAGCAAGAGCTTGAAATCACAGCTGAATATATGACTAAGAACTCAATGTTATTGAGCACCATGATAGGTGGAGTCGTTGGGATTTTTAGTGTCAACGCTATCACCGCTTTATTTTATTTTTTAGTTTCTAAAGCATATAGCACAGCTGTAATGACATACAGAATGTGGTTTGGGTTTAGCTGGTGGACTAGTATGCCGGGAGTCGTATCTGTCCTACTCTCGCTGTTTGTGATCATGTTCTCTACCGAGGGTTTAGTTACATTTGAAGATCTTTCTCCCACTAGCTTTGGCTTCCTTTCAGATTCCTCCAGCCCTTGGTTTAATCTTACGAACAGTTTAAATGTATTTAGCTTTTGGTCTATTGGTCTTGCCGCTGTAGGACTGAGCAACTGGTTAAACTTAACCTTCAAAAAAAGTAGTTTGATTGCAGCATTGCCCACATTAATTGTGTATCTAATTTGGGCCCTTTATGTAAGTTTTTCAGGTTAAAATAACAAGTCAAAAACTAAACATTTTAAGATAACAAAACGCTGTAGGATTTTTGTTGGTTTTTTGATTAAAAGTAACGTACTACAAGAGCGTTAAACTAAAAGACAGGAAATGAACTATCTATGAAAAAAAATCTTATTATTGTTGGTGTGTTGATAGCGCTCCTAGCTATTGCTTATTTTAAGCAAACTGTCAGTTCTTCTGCTGTTTTGGTAACCATCGAGAATGCCAAAATTGAGGAGATCAAGAGTTCGATACTCGCATCAGGAACCCTCATCTATAAAGAACAGATCGAATTGCGCTCTGAGGTTATTGGACAGGTAAGTGAAATGTTTTTAGAAGAAGGCGATAAAGTCACTAAAGATCAGGTCCTTATGCGTTTAGACCCAAGGACATTTAATGCCGATGTGGAACAACAACAGGCCTATGTTCGCCTGCAAACCATCGCTATCGAACGTCAGACACAAGAGCTCAAAAACATCACATCAAAATGGCAACGCAACAAAAATCTATTTGAACGTAAAATGATTGGTCAAGACGCCTACGAACTGATTGATAATCAATACGCATTAGCGCGTATTGATCTTCGATCGCGACAAGAATCTTTGACTCAAGCTCAAGCAACCTTAGACAAATCAATGGAACGCCTTGAAAAAACCGTTTTCAGATCACCTATAGATGGCATCGCGACTTCAGTGGACATTAAAGTTGGAGAAACGGCTATTAGCGGCACAACCAACATTGCAGGTTCTAACTTAATTACCGTAGCTGATCCCTCCTCAATACTAGTAGAAGTATTGGTCGACGAAGCAGACATTGCGAATGTTCAAATAGGACAGACCGCAGATATTTTCGCGGTAGCCTATCCTGATCAAGCACTTGCCGGCACAGTACAAAATATTGCTACCTCGGCAAAACGTTCCAGCTATCGCCAAGGTCTTAGCTTCACAGTCAAAATTCTTCTTGATACGGCAGGTGATATTGATATTCGGCCGGGCATGAGCTGCAGGGCGGAAATCTTTACCGAGATCAAGAACGATACTATTGCTGTTCCTCTAGAAGCAGTTGTATTTGAAGATCTTGATGAGATGGATGACCAGAACGATACTGAGCAAGAGCCGGGTACAATTATGATTAGCGCGTCAAATGAGCCCGATACGTCCAGTTATTTATATATTCTTGTCGACGGTAAAGCAGTTAAAAAACCAGTAGAGTTGGGTATCTCCAATGATAGTGTCCAAGAAGTCATCTCAGGTTTGTCCTTGGAAGACCAAGTTATTATTGGTCCAGCCAGAGTATTAAGCAAACTCAGTGATGGTGATTCTGTCAAAGAGATTGAAAAGAAGGCTGACTAATGTCTAAACAAACTATTATTGAGTTAAAAGGCATTGCCAAACAGTATGTTATGGGTAGTGAGAGCTTTTATGCGCTGGATCATATAGATTTAGACATATACTTAAATGACTATATTGCTATTGTTGGATCATCTGGATCAGGCAAATCAACACTGATGAATTTGCTAGGATGCCTTGATTATCCCACCAATGGTGAATACAAACTTAAGGGTACCGATGTAGCAACTCTAGATGAAAATCATCTAGCGGGCATTCGTAATCAAGAGATCGGTTTTATTTTTCAAAATTTTAATTTACTTCCTAGAGCAAGTGCTCTACAAAACGTAATGCAACCACTTATCTACCGCGGGTTACCCTTGGCCGAACGAAAACGACGCGCTGAAAATGCACTGACAATGGTGGGCCTACAGGATCGTATGACTCATGTGCCAAACCAGCTGTCCGGAGGCCAACGGCAGCGAGTTGCTATTGCCAGAGCATTAGTGACAGAACCAGCCATACTGCTTGCAGATGAGCCCACAGGCAATCTTGATTCTACAACTACTATAGAAATTATGGCACTGTTTGACCAACTCCATGCAGACGGACAAACATTGATAATCGTTACCCATGAACAAGAAATTGCCGAACGCTGCCATAGAGTTGTGACGTTAAAAGATGGCCATCTGATGTCTGACCAACTTAATCAACCACAGGCAAGTTCGCCTAGTTTGGAGGTAAATGCAGGTGTCTAGCGTAAAATTTAAACTTGTTGAAGGTACGCGATCAGCTGGCCAATCAATTTTTGCTCACGGTTTTCGTAGTTTTTTGACCACCTTGGGTATCATCATTGGTGTTGCCTCAGTAATAGCCGTAGTGTCTGTCGTGCAAGGGTTTAGCGCCAACATTACTCAACAATTTGACGGCATGGGCACCAACGTTATCAATATTGAGTCTTTCACTCCAAGAAAAGAGCGGCTACAAGGTGTGCGAGCTAAGTTAACCTATAATGATTACTTGCAAATAAAATATAAAATCGCGGGGATCAGTAATGTTACTCCTACCGTGAGAATGTGGGGCTCCAACGCCGGCATTACCTACAGGGGGCAAACCTCTAGCTCAATGATTGTGGGTACTGCATCCACCTACCAAAAATTGAATACCGTTTACCCCGAGCGCGGACGATTTTTCAATGCCAGTGATGATCAAAGTCGGCGACGTGTTGCGGTGTTAGGTCCCTCAATTATGTCTAAGTTAGACATAAAGGGTGACCCTATAGGGCAACATGTCGGTGTTTCAGGAGAATGGTTTAAAGTTATTGGCATTGCCGAGAAGAGAGGAAAATTGTTTGGTTTTGATCAAGACGACTTTATTTTACTGCCATTTAGCACTACTCGTGCATTATTGGGCGGCGCCGAGGAACCAGATATTATCATTAGTTTTCAGGTAAATGAGCCCTCACAATTAGATCAAGTAAAACAGCAAGTGAAAAACCTGTTACGTCGAAATCACAAGCTCGACCAAGATGCGAATGATGATTTTGAAATCGCCACTGCTGATCAAATGCTGGATACCTTTGATAAAATTATAGGAAGCACCACGCTGGTGTTAGGTGGAATTGTAGGGATCTCATTGCTAGTAGGCGGTATTGGTATTATGAATATAATGTTGGTATCGGTAACCGAACGCACTCGCGAAATTGGTATTCAAAAAGCATTGGGAGCAACCAGGTTCGACATTTTGTTGCAGTTTCTAATTGAAGCCGTTTTCCTTTGTTTACTAGGGGGTCTATTAGGCCTCATATTAGGCTTTGGCGCTGGATCGTTAATTAGTAATTTGACCGGACTGCCCTCTGCGACTGTTCCACTTTGGGCCGTCATCTTGTCCTTTGGATTCAGCGCCGGTATTGGACTAATATTTGGTATTATTCCGGCCGCTAAAGCAGCGAATCTTGACCCGATTGATGCACTTCGTTACGAGTAGTAAAAACCAAGATTATAGGCGCTTTGATAGATAGATTAGCGCCTTATTTTGATCAATATAAAATCGAAAATTACTCAAAATATTCATACCTAATAGCCCATTTAAATCCTCGGTCATTTTGAAATCAAGTACTGCTATCTGTACATCCTTAAGTTGAAAGCGACCTAAGCCAAAAGTATCGGCACGATATACTGTGCCTTTGACAACGCCATTTGCAGTGGTAAACATACGTGGTCCTTGGAGTGTAAACCGATGCTTATCATTCATTTTTTCAAACGCATCTTGCGATAATGTAGTCATCGATGCCCCGGTATCGATCATTAGAGTCGCGTCTTTACCGTTAATTTCCACCTGCACTAAAAACTGATTGCGCTGCTTTTTTAAGACGATTTGTTCATCATAGGTATTTTCAATAGCTATGCTTTTATTGCTATTCGTAGATGATGCACTATAAATTCTGGCTAACAAACGTCGAGCAGTTGAAGATGACACATCATCCACGAGCAACTCTTTGAGGATAGTTTCGGCACTATTCCACTCACCAAGCGTCATGTATACCTTCGCTTGCATCAATTGATGGTGGCTTTTTAATAAATTATATTTATGCATTAATTCATAAATCATAGCTAACCGGGGTAAAGACTCAGTGGAGCGCAATTGGGCGTCACTTTTTAACATAAAATCATTAATTGCTTGATCCACCTGCAAAACATTTTTATCTGTATAAGCATAGGTTTTTGCTAATTGATAAACTGCAACAGCCTCAGCATAGGAGGCTGTAGTTTGATTAAAAGCGCCAAGACGTAAAAGAACATCAATATCGTCGTAGTAAATAGATAGATAATGCTCAGACAGTTCTGCGAACTGATTATAGGCGGATGTTTTAATCAATAAGTCTAAATGCTGCAACAGAATAATTTTAAACTCACCCACACCAACGCTGTGTTGATCTATAGGGGTCGTCCTTGCAACCATCTGATATTCTTGCATTGCTTGCGCATAATCTTCCAGGCGGAGACTTTGTTTGAATGCTGTAAGTAGGTCGGCATTTTTGGGATTGAATACAGTCTCAATGTCCTTGGATAACTCATCCCAAGAATCATTAACCTGCTCAACCTCTGTTGATAAGGTTTCAAAATAGTCCGAAGGCCTCTCAATATGTTTGGTAAATTCTTTACCATGAAAGCCCTTTTGGCTTAGCCAACCAACACAGAAAGCTAAAACGGCTATTACTAAAAGTCCTATGGTCGAATATTTCTTTTCAAACATTTAATATATTCCCAGAGAGATCTACAGTTAATCTAAGTATCTTCAAAATAAGCACCATAACAATCACTATACTGGACAACAGCATCTTGTGAATCTTTAGAGACACGAGGATTAACAATCCAAGCATAGCAAGATAATGTTAACTGCATTAGAATGGTTGTCCGCAGTCTTTTTTACACTACTCTTTTTTGGAAAAATTAAATGACTCTTTTTGAAGCGATCATTCTTGGAATCGTGCAAGGTCTCACAGAATTTCTACCTGTCAGCAGTAGCGGTCACCTTGAGTTAGGTAAAGCCATAATGGACGATACCAGTCTACCTCAAGAGAGTATGATGTTTACTGTTGCGGTACATTTTGCCACTGCGCTATCGACCTTGGTCGTTTATCGTGCAGAGGTTACCAAGATAGCTCGAGGACTTTTGCAAGGAAAAAACAATGATGAATTCAAATTTTCAGCAAAAATTATCCTCAGTATGATCCCTGCGGCAGCTATTGGTGTGCTGTTTGCTGACCAACTTGAGCATCTATTTGATCGTCAAATTATTTTAGTGGGTCTAATGCTTTGGTTAACTGGCTTCTTATTGCTTATTGCCGACAAAGCAAAAGCTACCACCAAAGACGTTAATTTTAAGCACTCTATACTTATTGGTATCGCGCAGGCCATTGCAATACTCCCTGGCATTTCTCGTTCAGGTGCCACTATTTCTACCTCGGTTTTACTCGGAATAGATCGTAATAAGGCCGCTAGTTTTTCGTTTTTAATGGCGGTGCCAATTATTTTAGGCAAAGTTGCCAAAGATCTGTTTGACGGTGGAGTGCACATTAGCAGTGATCAATCTACTGTTCTAGCTGTAGGATTTCTCACAGCATTTGTAACTGGACTTTTTGCCTGTCAATGGATGATAAAACTTGTTCGTAATGCCCAGTTAAAATATTTTTCATATTACTGCTTCTGCGTGGGAAGCGCAGCAATTTTCCATGAAGTGTTTATGTAGCCATTTTTGCTAACCAGCTTTTTAGCAGGCTACTGCAAACCTAATAATTTATGAGTTTGAAGACTTAAGCTCCATCGAGGATGTTTCAAACAATAGTCTACGGTTAGTTGTACATTATTATTTTCTTGGTGTTCAAACATAGGTTGCAAAAAGAAATAATCGAACTGTAGATTGGCAAAATCAGACGGCTGGTGGCCATTCTGCGGGTAAACCAACTTGATTTCATTGCCAGACTCGACGACTAAGTCAGCACCAAATTTTGGGCTAACACAGACCCAATCTATACCCTCTGGAACAACAATAGTTCCATTGGTTTCAATTGCTACCTCAATTCCTTCCGTATGAAAGGCACTCACCAATGCTTCATCTAATTGCAACAGCGGTTCGCCTCCAGTGCAGATCACGTAGGGGTGAACATCGTCAGTAATACTTTCTGGCCAAAAACTGCGAACCCTTCTAGCCAAACTTTTTGCGTCAACAAAAGTACCGCCGCCATCACCATCGGTACCGACAAAATCTGTATCACAAAATTGGCAGATTGCCTCAGCACGATGCTTTTCTTTTCCACTCCAGAGATTACATCCTGTGAATCGACAAAATACAGCAGGGCGTCCAGCATGAGCACCCTCTCCCTGCAGTGAATAAAAAATTTCTTTGACTGCGTAACTCATCTTAGTGATCTCCCGCCAACACAATATTTTTTGATAACCTGACTGATAAGTGACCTCTCAAACCAAACAAAAGTAGTCTTTGCGAGACTCCAAAGATACCGAGCTAGGCTGCATACCGTGAGCCGGCGCAGTCTAACGATGTTGCAATCAGTGTCAAGCTTCAAACCAATATTAACACTGCGACCGTCTATTGCCATGATAGAAAATAGTGCATCGTGCAGGATATTTGCACGTTCCATTACCTGATTAGTCCGCTCCTTTAATTACTGTATCTGTTGAAAGATACCTACCCAAAAAAGAAGTGAAGTAAAGATCGCACTATTTGGCAGTTGTCATTAGCCGAGATAACCCACAAGATAATTTAATGCCAAAAATTGTGCTCATCAAGTAAACTTATAATAAACTTAACCAGCGTACTCTTTAAACAACTTAATAGGTAACAAACGTCAAATTATTAGGCTATATTTTCCTTGCCATCATTGTCACTGCGTTTGTGACCGCCAGTGGCACATTTCTATGGATAAATGCCAATATTGTGTACGATGCTGAATACTATAAGGCTCACCCTCAAAAGACTCGAGACAAGATCCAAAAATGCTTGGCTGAAGAAAACCTTGCGAAAATAGAGGGTGATATTGCCTTGGCTGATACTCTACGAAAACGCCCAGAGTGTTTGACGGCAATAACAACCAAAGATGGTTGGAACAACTATGTGGAGTATTGTGGTGACGGTGTTCACGAGCAAAAAGCCGATCTTTGTGATTTTTCGCCCTGAAAAATCTTTAAACGCTGCGTTGTAGTCAAAAAATTCTTAGAGATCTATCCTGCACTCTTCACAGCTTTTTCTTTAGTTGCTATTTTTTTCGTCTCGCTTGAGATCCTCAATAAGGCAAGGAAGATAACGTTCTTGGTCAACATTCAACCGGTGATTGTCGCTGATACCAAGGGTGTTTCCCACATTTTTATAAATGCCTTGAGCACCTCAACTCGTTAGTGAAACCATGATCTTTTGGTTGTTTCTCATTAATGTTTTTAAAATAATTCGCTTTTTCGAATGACTAAAGAAGGGTGCCGGAGGAAAATATGGAACAATATCGCCGGCATTCGCCACACGATAATGAGGACCTATAATTGTATCATTAAGTGTTTCGGCGAAACCGGCATCGCCAGGTCTAGGACTGGTAAATGTATACAGGCCATAAACATCGTAACCATTTTTAAAAAGTATATCTGCATTAAGAGACGCCAAGGCCCCATCTAAACTATGCTCTGTAATCCATATTCTTTTATTCTTTTATTCTTTTATTCTTTTATTCTTTTATTCTTTTATTCTTTTATTCTTTTATTCTTTTATT
>JAQWYJ010000021.1 GCA_029254005.1 Porticoccaceae bacterium
CTCTCCAGCCATTGGTCTTATTGTTGGTCCACTGCCATTGGTAGCTTATGTTAACACCATTGAGACCATTGCCATCGCTGACCACTGCACGAATGACTTTGCCTTTTTTGATTTTACCATTATAGCGCACAGAACCGGTTTGATTAGCTGGACGAGTGACTGGCCCTTCAAGGTTTGATATGGCACCCTTAGTTTCACTACCATCTTTGTAAAATGCCCAAACAAAGAATTCCTTGCCTAGATCATGAAGCTTGACTTTATAGGTTTTCCCTGTGCCCATGAAATGAGGTCCTTTTGAAAACCATCGATACTCAGTGACCTCATCTTCCATATTACCCCACTTTGCTGTCAGGGTGTGGCCCACGCGAGGATTACCCGTGATTTTCGGCTTGCCAGCATAGCTAAACTTACTAATGTCAGGGCCAAATAGCATAAACGGAAGGTCATTAATGTCGGTGCCCTCAATTTTCACTCGCAGGTCTTTGTCTGCAACATCGGCTGGGAGTAATCTGTAGGAATGTGAAGTTTCACCTGGAATGTCTTGCCATTCATCGTTATTTTCACCCTTCCACTGCCATTGATAATTGAGAGTAGCATGATAAATACCGGCCAGATCAGCCTTTATCACGCCATTGGGTACCATATCTCCAAGATAGTTCACATCAACAATATTAATCGGACGACCCATATAGGTCTCTTCGCTGCCATCTTCATGGACCACGGTTGCCTTGGTATAAATCACAGAGCCAATATCAGCCGCGGTGGGAGCGTAGGTGGGTGTGCTGGCAAGATGCACCTCCTCTGCAAGGCGCGTATTCCTGTGGTCATCTGTCTCTGTCCCTAAGCGCCAATAAGGAACCAATCCATTGCCGCAAACGAGTTGATGATTAGGATCATTATAATTCTGGCAGGTTAAATGAGCTGGCAGCCGGAACCACTCAGTCCTCACACAGGGCGCAGCTTCAGATACTGATGTTTCAGCTAATCTCCTGTCTGCAACCACAGCAGCACAATTAGCAGTTGGAACATCACTATCAGACAAGTAGTAAGCTATATCTGTGAACGCGCTAGGGATTAGCTGATAATATGGGACTAGTTCTGCGTCTTGTATTTGGACTGGGTAAGCTATTGGGACTGGAGCGAATAAAGGGTACAAAGTGCGTGAAAGCATATAGGAGCCACCAACTACAGCAACTAGGGTTCCCAACGGCATTGAAACACCCGAGGCAGTATCCCACCATTTTTCATAGGTTGTGAGACTGTAGCTTCTCGGTGAACTAAATTTTGACTCTTTAACAACGCTGAGATTATCGTGAATAACTGCTCTTATGTTACCTGGGCTATTTATCGGCCGGCTTTCAGGTGTTGGAGTAAAATTAGCCCCATCAGCGCTGGTCATGATAGGCTTAGGATTGCATAGCCTGATGTATTTGTCACTACTGACAACGCCTTCTATTCGTTTAGGTCTCTTTTCACACTCGATTTGCTCCCACACGAATCTAGGATCCTCAGAGTTAAGCTCAATATGGGTGAAGTCAACACTCATCTCCTGTTTCTCTATGGCATCCCCATGAATAAGGAGTCTATTGTTTAAGAAATCAGGAACAGTATCTTGAATCGACGGGTCTATAAAATTTACGTCCGAAAGCCACACAATATCGCTTCTGCCGTTGCCCGTTAGATCGGCAATCTCCACATGCATGTTTCCGCGAAAGATCCAATGTTCCGGAATAAACCGTGGAAAGGAAGGTGGTGAAGTTTCTCTTGACGGCATAAACAAGGGCACAATTTGACTGTTTTCGCTGTTTTTATTATCTTCAATAGCCTGTTTAAATATGCCGTTACGCTCGTTTTTCCAAGTACCACTAAGGGGACCGTTGCTGGCAATAACAATATCCTCATCGCCATCGCCATCGATATCCGCGATCTTTATGTCTACATGGACCTGATCCTCTGCAATATCTAACATCTTTTTAAAATAATGCACTTGCAATTCACTGGCAACAACGATTGAACTACTGATCCAGTTATCATCTACAGACTTATAAAATACAGTACATGCTTTGAGGCCACAGACCACATGATCTTTGGTTATTGTGTCGTAAGATTCACTATAACCAAGCTGCCCAGTAGCTGAGGCTAAGGGCTTGTGTATGGTGCCGCCCCAAGATACTGGGTGACCATTAATTAATACTGGGTCACTGTCAACTATGGCATTGCTGTTTATTGAGGATACTGAGAATACCCCAGGGATGCTTGTAGAAAACGAATAGGCCTTTTGCCCAATGAAAGCCATTATTTCATTACTGTCGCTGTAATCACTGAGCGTGATTCCGGGTTCTGATAGACAAGGGTCATCACACTCGTATTGAAACCACATGGAGCCAACGTCAACATCTTCAAATTCCCGCATGTAACGTCGATCTTCCGCGGGTTCACCGGCTGCGAGTCTTGCGCCTGATACCCTTAGCTCGCCAGAAATATGAACAAATTTGATAATTGTAGGAGGGGTTGCTTCGTGGTGAAGAATAGTATCGATGTAATTAAACGATGGCCCGAAATTTTGATAATCCTCCACAGAAATAACGTTATTTTCGTCAAGCAAGGTATGTAAGATCTGAACACCAACCGTCGAGTCCTCGCGGTTTGCATTAGATATAACAATATCCAATATGCTATCCTGGTCCAGATCTACCAACCAAATCTTTGGCTTGCTGGGTAGTCCATCACTTGGGCGCCAAAGAATGGTATACTCCCAGTCAGCCGAGCCGTTGTGGTCGCTATCTTCCCTTTCCCAGACAACAAGCGCATTGTTTTCATCAATCGCAACAATATCTTGCTTGCCGTCTTTATTTAAGTCGCCTGCGGCAATTGTCAGTGCCTTTTCATCGAACTCCCAAGAGCCGCTGCTGTGACTGATAAACGCAAACAAAATACAAACCAAAGAGCATAAAAACTTGCTGCGTTGACTGATAGATTTGCTTGATAGTAGATTCGTTGGTAATGCGGTATTTGGCAGCCCAAATTGACTTAATTGATACATCCATGTATCTCCTTTTTTATTGTTTTTTATCTAGCTCAAACCCAAGAAAACTCCTTTGCAATAAGTGGTTATTGGCTAGCGATTCCCATTGCAAAAATAGTACAGTTTAGGCAGACAATTCGTCTGTATTTTGCCTATTTGACAGGAATAGGCCTTATTCTCAACAATCTAGCGATAATTAGCTAATACCCTGCTTTTTTCCTCTGTTGTGACTTCTCGTTGAAAAAATTGTGCTTAGATTATGGTCATATTCTCCACAAAGTCCTAAAAATGGCACACTGCGTGCTTTGTTAATCTTGGTAAAACGGAGGAACTGATGGCCAATAGGCGTGTGATTAATGGTTACGCTAATGCTATTTGTCATATCCTACTAAAAACCATAGCACCGACAGTCCGGAAATGAGAGGGTTGCAACGCTAGTTTTATGAGATCTCACAAGGATCACAGGTTGTAGTTGTAGTTGTAGTTGTAGTTGTAGTTGTAGTTAGATTAAGAAACTGCCAATTTGAAATAACTATGTTGCATTTATGTTGGCGGTATAGATCAGGCACAGTTGCTACTTGGCCGCAACATCATAAATACGTAGCATGTTTTTCAGGCCTGCGATTGAGCACAAATTCACTCAAGAAAATGCAAAAGACGGTGATTGGCAAACTCGCATAGAAAGCCACTACCAAAAGAAGCCAACAGACTAAGATAAACCCAAGTAAACAAACTGCCGCTAAGGGTAAAGCATCTTCCATTAGCGGCAGTCCATAACAGCTACAACAAAGGTCTCAAGAAACGGGCCAAATAAAACCGGTCAAACAAGTCATATCAAACTAGACCTGT
>JAQWYJ010000022.1 GCA_029254005.1 Porticoccaceae bacterium
CTCTCCAGCCATTGGTCTTATTGTTGGTCCACTGCCATTGGTAGCTTATGTTAACACCATTGAGACCATTGCCATCGCTGACCACTGCACGAATGACTTTGCCTTTTTTGATTTTACCAGCGTAACCGACAACGCCATCCTCGTTGGGAAGAGTGATGCCCTCGTTGAGCGGTTCGCCGATATTGCAGTTAGTAAAAGATCCAAGAACATGGTCATTGTCTATGTTGAACGCAATAACGCCTAAGCATTGCTCTTTATGCTCGTCAGTCAACTTGAAATCAGAATAATTCACATATATATCTTCTTCTACGTTTGTTTTGTTTAAAAAGAAGTTATCCACCCAACCATACCCAGCGTGGTCGTAATGCCTCTCGTACTTTTTGTCAAACGTCCACCACTGGTACTCTATTTCGACACCTGGAGCGGTGGTGGTTGCTCGATAAGTTGATCCCCAACTAATACGCTCATTTGCTCCCACAATCTCGGCATTGGCTCCGTTCAAACGGGTTAATTCAACAGACTTAGCAGATGGTTTCCATACAGATTCTTGCCAATCACTATGATCAAATTCATCACTCCACGTGTCGTAGAATCGCCATGGGTGCCTGTCTTTCTGGTGTTCAGGCGTATCAGCATTAGCTAGCTGATTTACCGATAATAATATTAAAAATAACATTATAGACACGACGGAATAATGAAAACTTTTTATCTTTGGTAGGTGTTTTTCACTTAGTAATAAATACATCCTTGTAATATCCTTTTTTAAGTATTAAGTTGTTTGTTAGAGACTATTTTAAATCTAGCCTCGGTCTAGATTATAGAACCTAACGACAAGTATAATTGATTACTTTTATTATCATTTCCGCTATTTTTAATTAAATTACTTGACTATCGTACTGACCCATATCCTTGTTCCAGAGCTTTTAAGTATTTATTTAAACAATAGCTTACCAACAGCCTCAAATAGCAGACCGATTAGAAAAAATTAGTGCAAAAAATTAGTGCAAAAAATTAGTTAAAGCTCAGCGATGATTCAGACAAGGTTGACGCCACCACACCCAGAGGGTTATCTTCAGCTGTCACTTGACGCATTGCCACCGGCATCAAAAATTCTGTCTGCCGCAGCAGGCAGTACCTTGATAACCTGATCATCCTGCAAAGTGCCGCTGATAGTTACACCCAGGGTGTAGCTATTGCCGTTTTGGCTGATACTAGTGAGAGAACCAAGGCTTGCTCCGTTACTGCCGGAAGTAGTAGTGATGCTCACTACAAAATCATCTGCTTCCAGAGCGCCACCTCCCTTGCTAAACACAGGCTCTGAGAAGGTCACTGTAAGTTTAAGGGTAGAACCAACAGGAGCCAAGGTCACCCTGGTGATGCGTGGGTGGCAATCGTAGATGGTACTGACGTTGTGCGCATAATGATTTATATCTTGCCAGTAAGAGGGGTCTTCACCGCTACCAGTCGCCGCCTCACAGAACCTGCTGGTACTGCCAGCGAACTTTTGATCTTGTAAAGAAGAAGATCGCCCGTCTAACTGTTGTTGCCAACTGATCAACTGGGAGTCATAGTTGTTCACCGACAGGGCCGAGCGCCCTATAACAGCATCATCATAGAACATGAACGCTATTGACTCTTGTCCGTCCCGTCGATCGTTAAGATTCAATCCGGATAAATTCCAGTGGCTGAGGTCTTGATTAAATGCTAGCGCACCGACGAACATATGATACATGTTTTCTACCTGACTGATGTCCCAATGACCGATATCTTGATTAAAGGCGCTGGCTTGATAGAACATAGTATTTTTGTACTTCACCTGACTGGTGTCCCAGCCACCGATATCTTGATTAAAGACGCTGGCGTTGTAGAACATGCTGCTCATCTTTTCTACAGTACTGGTATCCCAGCCACCGATATCTTGATTAAAGGCGCTGGCTCCGTTGAACATTAAACTCATGCTCAGCACATGACTGGTATCCCAGTTACCGATGTCTGCATTGAACTTATCAGCGTCACTGCCGGCATATGAGTTCAAAATACTGAACATGTAGGTTACCTGACCAGTGAATATCTGCCTCTTACCGCCGTGCTGACCAAAATAGTATTTGTTGCTACCTTCAGTCTTATAGTAATCCTGTTTGGCGGTATCAAATGTCCAAGTCCAATCCACACCCTGTTGGGATGGCCGATGAATACTATATTCTCGCTTGCCTTGCGGACATGAACTTGGGAGCCCCCAATTGTCGTCATATTGTTGACAAACAATCAGCATATTTTTGCAGGGGTCCTGGGTACCCACTGTGCCTATGTTGTCTTCTTGATAACAGGAGTTGTCTGGGTGGCTAGTGGTGTGGCTGCCATGGGCTTCAGCAGGGGTAGCCCATAACCCAGCGAGTAGTAAACACAGCATCAGCCCGATAGCTATGAACCCAGTGATGGGCAAACCAGTGATAGGCAAACGTGCTTGGTGCTGCCCTTTGCCTGAAAAATAAAGTGATGGGCAAGCCGTGGTTGCAGAACTGTGGGTGTGGTTGTGGATATTTTCACTAACCAGATTTTTACAGGCGAGCGCTAGTGTTTTTAACTCTGCGCTGTTTAACTCTGCGCTGTTTAACTCTGTGCTGTTTAACTCTGCGCTGTTTAACTCTGTGCTGTTTAACTCTGTGCTGTTTAACTCTGTGCTGTTTAACTCTGTGCTGTTTAACTCTGTGCTGTTTAACTCTGCGTCGTAGTTTACAACCGCTGCGTCAGGTCTCGTAAGCGCTTCAATAAGCCAGTTTTTACACATAAACCCTCCATGGTTCTTCACACGTATTTGCAAGATGTTTGTTTACAAATAATTAATTAGAACCCTCTCTAATAGGAAATCCGCTCTGCACACTTTTGTTGTCGACCCTCGTGATTATTTAATTACCCGCGTTGCTTAATACCAATGGCTACTTAATACCAATGATAGACGAGTGATAAAATGTTTTACGCAATCTTCTGCTCCTACTGTTGGATTTTTAAAACTCTTCTCTAAATACTCTGTAACCCATAAAAAAATTAAGAAAGTGGCGATAAAAAAAGTGGGCGATAAAAATAGAACAAGTGAGTATTTTACTATTGAAGCTGGTCATTACTGGGACTGCCCGACAAAAGAACAGATAAGCCCAGCAACTATCTGCCTGTCAATCAATCAATCAAAAATTTGGACTGAGGCACCAACAACAAGTTAAAGACCCACTGGCACCACAGACCAAAACATGTTTCCATCTTTGACTACAAGAATAATTTTTAAGTTTTATAACTCTTGCAGAAAAAGTATAGATCAAAATAACAACCCATTGCGGATCAATAAGGACTTTAACAAATCTTTTGATACCGTTTAGGTGCAACCAATGGAAAAACTAACAAAATATGCCTAAACAGTTACAAAGTCCCATTAACTTATGCTGGTGGAATAGACTAGGCACAACCCAGGCACAGTTGCTACTTGGCCGCAACATCATGAATACGTAGCATGTTTTTCAGGCCTGCGATTGAGCGCAAATTCACTCAAGAAAATGCAAAAGGCGGTGATTGGCAAACCCGCATAGAAAGTCACTGCCAAAACAAGCCAACAGACTAAGATAAACCCAACCAAAAAAACTGCCGCTAAGGGTAAAGCATCTTCCATTAGCGGCAGTCCATAACAGCTACAACAAAGGTCTCAAGAAACGGGCCAAATAAAACCGGTCAAACAAGTCATATCAAACTAGACCTGT
>JAQWYJ010000023.1 GCA_029254005.1 Porticoccaceae bacterium
TCTCACCGGCACTACCAACGCCACCGTAGGGACCACTCTCACTGGCACTACCAACGCCACCGTAGGGACCACTCTCACCGGCACTACCAACGCCACCGTAGGGACCACTCTCACTGGCACTACCACCGCCACCGTAGGGACCACTGGCACTAAAACTACCACTTCGACAACTGCCACGAGCTCAACATAGATTGGTCGGTACTTTTTCCTATATTCTCTTTTAATTAGCCAGCAAAAGGAACCCTACTATTTACTTAGCATTCTGCTGATTTGTGCAGCAGTGAACGGCCATCCTTTCTCTTGGCCATTAGGCAACATCACAACAGGTATTCTTAGGGCGTATCGTTCTTTGAGTGAATGATCGCTACTAATATCAACTTCAACAATCACAATCTTCTGTGTCTTAACCAACGGAGCCAATATCTGCAGTGCTTGATGGCACAAATGACAATCTTGGCTCGAGTAAAGAATAAGGTCTTTAGGCATAGTGCTGGTCCCCAATGCTATTTAGCAGTTATGGCTAATCTTTAATCTGGACGTCGTCGGAGGCTACATCCACAAAATAATGTATCATTGTAGCTATCTCACTATCTGAAATTTTCATAGTATTGACCCCAACAGATAGCTCGAAGTAGCACGCATCTGCGCCTCTCTCAATTGCCCGACCGAAAAGTCTAACACCAAAGCTGTCAATAACAGCGTCTCTAGCAGCATTGGCACAACGGGCAGAAAACGGTAAATGAACATGCATCATATTGGTTTGAATCTCCTCTGGTCTGCAGTATATTTCACCTATACTATTTAGCAGCACTGACAACTGTTTGGCTCTACTACAAAACCTAGGCATGTCAGCAATACGTTGATCAAATAACATGCTTGCTGAGGCTACCTGAGGACCGAGGGTTTGAACTGTACCACCAGCTCGCCTCTGCCATATTTTTGCATCAGCAATAAATGCTTCAGAGCCAAGCAGCATGGCCCCAGGAAGTGCTCCTATACCCTTGTAAAAAGACACATAGACAGAATCAAACCCATGGCAGATATCTTGATAACTTCGCTGGTAATAAGGTTGGGTCTCCCACAATCTTGCACCATCTAAATGCAGTCGCATTCCACGCTCTTTGGCTACTGATTTAAGTTCGTTTAATTGCATCCAGCTCGGCAGTTCCCCGCCTATCTCTCTAATAGGTAGTTCAGTTAATAGAACACGCATATCAGACGGTATTGTCTGAAGATGTTGCGCTAATATCGGCGACTGTGAGGGGCCCACCAAGGTGGTTTTTAGACGATATAGTTCTTTGTAGGCGCCCTCTTCATGAATTTCAAGATGTGACGTTGGGTGCATTCCAAAATGATTACTGCCTCTTTCACGACACCAAACTTTCAAGGCGACCAGCTGCGCTAGCACCCCAGTCGGCATGAAACGAGCAGCAGGAAACCCGAGCAACTTAGCAATTTTGGCCTCGAAATCATTAATTAACGAACCTTCACCATACTGATCAAACTGAATATTGTGTTGTTCACACCATCGAGATATTTGTTTTAAAAGGACCGCCAGGTCTGGCGCACTGCTACCAGACAGCGACCCTGTCAATTGATCAGAATCTGATCTATCCAAAGGTCTCTCGTCGCGTAATTAACCAGACATTATGAATTCTAGGATTTCGTACAAAGTCAGCATCAAGAGTTTGAGCGGTAATATTGTCGCAATTAAACTGTCTAAGAGTGAGTTCATTCATTTTAAACTTACGAAAATTGTTAGAAAAAACCAAAGTACCACCTTTAGCAAGCTTGGCCATGGAGGCTCTAATTAAATCGCCATGATCACGCTGTATATCTAGGATTGAATCCATTTTTTTAGAGTTGGAAAATGTCGGTGGATCTAAAAAGATGACGTCGAATTGTTCACTTTCTGTTTCTAACCATTTCAAACAGTCAGCGCGAAGTAATTTATGTTTGCCCCCATGTAAACTGTTTAAATCAAAATTACGTTGCGCCCAGTCAAGATAAGTATTGGACATGTCGACACTCAGAGTACTCTGTGCACCGGCTAGCGCGGCCTGCACAGATGCTGCTGCTGTGTAGCAAAACAGGTTCAAAAATCGTTTACCAGACACTAGGTCTGCAATTAGAGCCCTAACTGGTCGGTGATCAAGAAATAGACCCGTATCTAAATAATCAGAGAAATTAACTTCAAAAATCGCTCGCCCCTCAGTTACTTTAGCGGTATCACTTGGTCCGTCACCGAGACGTTGATATTGACTATCACCTTTTTGCCGTCGACGTTCTTTATAATAAACTTTATCTTTAAAGGTAGCCGAGAATACCTTTACGGCCACCTTTATTTCCGCAAAACGCTCACGCGCCAGCTTGTCCGAAATTGTGCTTGGTGGCGCATATTCCTGCACATAAATAGATTGATCATAGATATCAATTGCAACCGCGTACTCTGGAATATCTGCATCATATAATCGAAAACAACTAATTCCAGATTTTTTCCGCCAGTTATCTAGTTTTCTTTGATTCTTTTTTAAACGATTGAGAACCATACTAGCCCCCTCCGTCAAATGTTGTGCTGGTGCTGGCGTGTTCAGTCTGGCTTGTATTTTTGCAGACTTTGATGTCATATCTTCAAAGACTAATAACTTACAGGGAATCGTTCCATTAAAAAGACTGTACTGTTTAGTTGGAGACAAATCTGTCTGACGCCCTAAATCGACATTTCCTGTAAAGATAGCGGCCTTCCACCCATGAAAACTCTTTTGCAACACCGCACCTAATTTTTGATAAACTGGCTTCAGCTCTTCGACCTCACCCAAACGTTCTCCATAAGGGGGGTTAGTAATCAATAATCCGCGCTCTGCTGTGGGTTTACCAAACTGATCAATAGGCTTATGCGCTAGGCGAATATGGTCATCTAAACCGGCATTCTCAATGTTTTTAACGGTGTACTCAAGTACTCTTGGATTGGCATCATAGCCACGAATATCCAATGATAAATTTTCAAGCCCAATGGCTTTCCGTTGATGCGCTTCATCAATAAGTGTCTGCCACAAATCAGCATCATGCTGAAGCCACTGATCAAAACCATACCGCTCTCGGCGTATTCCAGGTGCAATATCTGCCGCCATCATGGCACCCTCAATAAGTAGTGTTCCACTACCACACATAGGATCTAATAAGGCACCCTGCTGAGTTATCATGGCGGGCCAACCTGCTCTGAGCAGCAGCGCCACAGCTAAATTTTCCTTGATAGGTGCACTACCTTGACCGGTTCGATAACCCCGGCGATGTAAACTTTCACCAGAGATATCCAGAGACACAGAGACGCGACCCTTATGTTGGCGTACCTGAATACGAATATCTGGATTTTTAGTATCTACATTTGGTCGTTCTCCCTCGATTCGGCGAATGCGATCAACAATTGCATCTTTCACACGCTGCGAACCATACATAGTATTGTCGATAAGGCGAGAAGTGCCAATAAAATCTATGGCAATACTTTGTGCCGCAGAGAAGTGCGTTTCCCAGGCAATATCATTACACTGTTGATACAGGTCATCTGACTCATGAAGCATAAAGCTTTGGAGTGGCATCAAAATACGGTTTGCTAATCGTGACCACAGACAGGCTCTGTAAGCCACTTCTTTTGAACCCTTAAAATGTACGGCAGCTACTGTTTCCTTAGCATTTAAAGCACCAAGTGCCGTTAATTCGTCGACAAGAAGCAACTCAAGCCCTTTCGGGCAGGTCGCCAGCCAATCGGTCTGGGTAGATACCTGTGTCACCTAATCATCCTTTTTATTTATGTCATACTATTAATTCATATACTGCATTTACGCTACTATTGAACTAACCACCGCTTTAGGGGTCTACATTATTAGCGTTAACCAAAAACGCACATGATATAGGTGTTTAAACTATTTTGTTTGGAATTTAATCATTAAGTGAAAACAGAGGGTTACGTCCAAAACGGTATAGTCTACAAATCTACTATTAATATCAATTTATACGGAGACGTCTATGAAGAAGCATAAAAGAGACCCAGAACAACGTTCCTACGTAAAAGGTTACCAAGCCGCTATACAAGGTCGCTCTCTATCTATTTGTCCATATCAACAAAACACTAAGACCGCTTTCCAGTGGTTCAGAGGATGGCGAGAAGGCCGTCAAGATGGTTGGTCGGGATTCAACGCGGAAACCTGCCAACAAAAAGCTACTAATCTAGTTTTAAACCAATGAGTAAATAACTTAAAGGGCGGTAGTAGCCTGTCAGTCAAGGGTACTACCTTACATTAAATTGTATTGCTTGACTTAACAAGAACAATAAAGATCGGAACATTTTTATCACACGAATAAATTGCTATTCTTATCCTGCTAAAGCTCCAACGAATATCAGAGGACATATCATTAAACGCTATCAAGCCGCATGACCAGGTTAATTGACAAAAAGATAGTTGTCGTTAAAACGTGGATTTAAGTGTGATTATTAGCCCAATAATCATCGAACAAGGTATCGCAATAGATCTATATAGAGTTGAATCAAGACGTTAAAACAGAAAATACCCTAGCCGATGGTCAGCAAAAATTATTGGTCAGGCCAGCAAAGAAAGAGCCAGAATAATTATTAATTGACCGCGGCATACAGCTACTTATGTTAGAACATGTAGACCTATTTTAAAGTAAAAAAATAGGCAGCCTGTAACAGGATATAGCTTACTTAATTGTTATAAATGCATTGGCCAATAGATCGCATCAATCAGAATAATAGATCAAAGTATGAACAAGGGAGTTGAGTACTTATTTGTACTCAACTGATGCATCCACTAAGTTAAGCAGCTCGCGTAAAGCAACGGAGATCATTGCAAAGTCAGATTGAGGTACCTTGCGCAAGTCTCTTATCATTAATTTCCAGCGACTGATAAGCTCATGCTGCGTAGTCTCCCAAGTAGATATTGCCGCAGTATCATCTTGGCTTAACAAACATAGAGATGCAGTTAGCTTTCGCCGCTGACTCTCTAGATCATCCACATAACTCTCTCTAGCTAAGTCCTGCCAACGATTTTCGGGTTGGAGAGCGACAATCTGTGACATAAACCAATCTAGTGACAAAAATTCTCCAAGTTCAAAATAGATATCACCTACGATCTGAATTGGCATGTTCATGGTAGCCGCTGTACGAACCACTCCCATACTCATAAACATACTATCGGTTGCTGCAAGCTGTTCTGCCAGATCTACTTGTACGCCTAAGTCCAACAAATCATCCCGTTCATTGGCCCAAAGTACACGCCATTGCTCTTTTTGCAAGTTAGGAAGCGCGTTTAATAGAACCGCTGTAGGCTCTAAATAGTCGGCGATAAGACTCTCACAGCCTAAGTTTAAACGATGATTACGCAAAAACCATCGCGTTGCACGGCGAGTTAATCTGACTAGAATATGCAATAGGTCTATTTCGGTAGCTGAGGGAAGTGCTGGCTCATGACTTTCGATCTGTTGCCAAAGTACATCAATACCCAGTACTTGAGTCACCACTACATAGGCCTTGATAACATCTGCAGGAGATGCTCCGGTAGATTCCATTTGCCGGAAAAAGAAACTGAAACCAACACGATTTACTAGGTCATTCACAAGCTCGTTGATCGCAATTTCATTAGCTAATGAATGAGTCTTCACCGCATCAGAGTATTTTGATACTAAAACATCAGGAAAGTAATTCATCACTGATCTGGCAAGCCAAGGGTCTGACAGAAAATCAGAGGTCGCAAGAGACTCTTTGAATACTACTTTGGAATAGCAAATTAATACTGACAATTCTGGGCGAGTCCAACTAGGCTGACCACGGTTAATCCTATCAGCGAGCTGATCATCATTTGGGAGAAACTCAAGATCCCTATCAATCTGCTCATTACCCTCCAACCAAGTAAGAAATCGTTGATATTCTGAATGATGTTGCTTGCTTCGAGCCATAGCTAAACTAATTGCCATGGTTTGACGAATGTTATTAGCCAATACCAAATCAGCTACATCCTCAGTCATCTCCGCTAGTAAACTGTTTCTCTCTTTAATGGTAATAGAACCTGCAGCAACCTGTTTGTTTAACAGTATTTTGATATTGACCTCGTGATCGGAGCAGTCAACTCCCGCGGCATTATCAATAAAATCAGTATTGCAAAGGCCCCCACGCAAACAGAACTCCACTCGCCCACGCTGCGTCATACCCAAATTACCGCCTTCTCCAAAAACCCGACACTGAAGCTCTCGACCATTCACTCTAAGTGTGTCATTGGCACGATCTCCTACCTCGGCATTATTTTCTGACGCGGCCTTAACGTATGTTCCAATGCCACCGTTCCAAATTAGATCAACCTGTGCTTTAAGAAGGTAATTAATGAGCTCTGTGGGGGTTAGCTGATCTTGTTCAATAGAAAATCGTTGCTTAATTTGAGCGGTCAACGTTAGTAACTTTTCAGCTCTGGAGAAAACTGCTGCACCCGGAGACATAAGTGTTTTATCAAAGTCATCCCAGGTAGATCTTGGCGTATTAAACAATCGTTGGCGCTCAATAAACGTAGAAGTAGCATCTGGATTAGGATCTACAAAAATATGCAGATGGTTAAATGCAGCGACTAACTGGATATGCTCTGAGAGTAGCATGCCATTACCAAACACATCACCACCCATATCACCGACACCAATCACAGTAAAATCTTCTGATTGGATATCAACACCCATTTCATAAAAATGCCGTTGAACAGCTATCCAAGCTCCTCTCGCCGTTATTCCCATGCCTTTATGGTCATAACCGTTACCGCCGCCCGATGCAAAGGCATCACCAAGCCAAAAATCATTGGCTTCAGATATCTCATTTGCTGTATCAGAAAAAGTTGCAGTACCTTTATCGGCGGCCACCACCAGGTAGGGATCATCACCATCTCTGCACACCACTTCTTTGGGAGGCACTAGTATATCACCTGTCATATTGTCACTGATATCCAACAGGGCTTGAATATAGAGCATATAGCTAGCTATACCCTCTTGTAAGAAAGCCTCACGACCTAAGCTGATATTTGCCTGCTTTGCAACAAATCCTCCTTTGGCACCGGTTGGCACAATCACCGAATTTTTTACCTGTTGTGCCTTGACCAAACCGAGTACTTCGGTTCGATAATCCTCTACTCTATCAGACCACCGAAGACCTCCACGTGCCACTTTTCCCCCACGTAAATGAACGCCCTCTACTCTTGGAGAATAAACAAATATTTCATAAGCAGGTCGTGGCTTTGGTGCCAAACTAATCGCTTGTGAGGCTAACTTTACCGAAATGTACGATTTAAAAGCACCATCTTCAAATGTTTGGAAAAAATTTGTCCGCAAAGTAGCCTGAACTAGCTCAAGGTACCCTCGAATAACCTTATCTTCACTGATATTGTTAACGGAATCCAAACCATTATGAATCTTTATCACCAGCCCTTCCGCTCGCTCAGAACCGCCTTCAGAGGCGTAACGAGGATCAAAGTAACTTTTGAACAAAGCAACTATATTTCTTGTTACATCTAAATGCTTTGCTAGCGTATCGGCGATAAAGCCTTGACTATAGGGGACACTAAGTTGTTTCAAATATCGTGCATAGAGCCGTAACATGGCAACGGAACGCCAATCGAGCCGAGCACCCACTACTAGACGATTAAAAGTATCGTTTTCAGCGTCACCCCGCCAGACACGCAACAAAGCATCCTTAAAACTGTTTTGCACAGCTGACACATCAACGTTCACATCTAAAGAAAATTGCAAACTAAAGTCTTGGACCCAAAGGGCATCATTTGCTTCGGGGTAAAGAGCGTAGGGACGCTCCATTAAGACTCGAAATCCCAAATTCTCCAGCATCGGTATCATATCTGAGAGTTCTAAGGGTGTCTTGCGATGAAATAACATCAGATGTAGATACTGATCAGTAGCATCCTGACTACTAAATAAATCAATTGCTAATTCATCATCACCATCTAATTGATCAAACAAGGCAATATGCTCAAGAGCAACTGTCGGCATGAAAAGTTCTTTATAGGCTTCTGAAAACGCATTGTAGAAGCGACGAGATAGCGCAGAGCCCTCAGCAGGACCATAAGCTAGCCGTGCCTGTTCTAAAAACTCGTCAGCCCAGTCACGAGTGATATGTTCCACCAGAAGCTGTAATGATTTATCTGTTACAGATAAATAGTCTTGATTATCAATTTTAAATACGAAGTGAATTCGTACCAAAACCGAATCGGGTACAAACTGAGTAGAAAATTCACTCTCTATTGAGCCTAATTCTTGGCCTATTTTTTCCTCTAATTTTTCTCTAATTTCGGTGCTAAATGACTCTCTGGGCAAATAAACTAAACAGCTGACAAATTTATCAAAGGGGTCTGTGTGCATAAACACCTTGACCGCTCGTCGCTCATAAATTTGCCATATACCAATTGTTGTCTTCGCCAAAACGTCTTGGCCAACTAAAAGAAGCTCATCTCTTGGGTGAGAATCTAAGATTGTTTGCAATGCTTTGCCATCATGGCTGTTAACGTTAAGTCCTGAGTTCTGCATAATCCAATTAACTTTTTCTCGGAGAATGGGAATTCGTCTTGGACTATAGGAATAAAACTGCGAAGTATAAAGACCTAAAAATCGTATTTCCCCTACCGCTTTACCGGCCTTGTCAAAACGTTTGACCACAATATAATCAGAATAGCTGTTACGATGCACTGGAGATCGCTTAGAGGACTTAGTCACGGCTAGTATTTGGTCAGCCTCATACAGAGCTTTAACACCGTCACTGAGTTGATCTACAAATTCTTGACGAATATCACCTTGGTATTTAGCTAAAAGTCCAAACGCGCTACCAGGAACTTCACGTAAAACCATATTGTTATTCTGACCTTCTAACACAAACTCAGCACAACCAGTAAAGACAAAATAACCTGAATAAATCCACTCTAAAAAGGCCAGTGACTCCTCAAGTTGATCAACTTTAGGGGCGTTTTTTTTCAATTCAGCAATCAAATCCTCTACGCGCTTTAACATGACACCGTATCCATCTACGACAACACTCACATCGTCAAGCACAATCTCTAACTCACACTGAACCTCCTGCATCTCTGACTCAGATAGCAAATCTACCTCAATGGTCATTAAGGCCTCACTTTGGGCACCTTGTAAAAATTTCGAAGAAATTTGCTCTAACTCTCCAGATTCCTTTCGGACAATCCAGACAGGGTTACTTTGCAGGGTAAATATATTTAGGCCACGGCGGTTTAAAGCCATGCGCAACGTATCTACAAGGAATGGCATATCTCGCTGATCAATGTAAATCGTTGTCAACTGACCTGACCAGCCATCGACTTCAACTGAGGGCGTAAATATACGTACTTTTGCATTATTGGGGTGCTGTTTATCAAATGGTTTCTGAGTAAAACAAAAGAGGCCCCATATGTTCCAGAAGATATTTTCTGGAGTGCGGTTAAGATAATCAGCGTCAGGATAGAAATGCATTGCCTGGGCAATGAAGTTATTAAACTGTCCCTGCTGTATTTTAGTAAGTTTTATTTTGGCAATCGTTGCCAGTGATTTGATTAATTGTTGGCGACGATCGTCTTTTGTTACGTCCATGACAGGATTTAGCACCCTTTTAATGTAATTTAATGCTCATATAATAGCTGTAAAATAGCCCATTCACCTAAGGTAACAAATTGCTATGCTAGTGTGTGAAAATATTGTGCTTTTTTAGCAACCAAAATTCACTTTTGTGGTCTCAAAAATGTACTTAAATAAACCTGGTCCAATTATTTGAAGGATAGCTACAGAAAGTCTAAAATTAAGGCCCGGACGCTAATCTATAAAAAATAAAGAGGTCGATTTTGCAACAACAAATAAATATCTTAAAGGAATGGTTAGGTAACAAAATTGTTGGTCAAGAACATCTAATTGAGCGCCTCATGATTGCGCTCCTAGCGGACGGCCATCTCCTAGTGGAGGGAGCCCCTGGCCTTGCAAAGACAAAAGCCATCAAAACTCTATCTGAAGGACTTGAAGCTGACTTTCATCGCGTTCAGTTCACTCCTGATTTATTGCCCGCAGATATTACAGGCAGTGATATTTACCGCCCACAGGAGGGTACGTTTGAGTTCCAGGCTGGCCCCCTTTTCCACAACTTAGTTCTCGCAGATGAAATCAACAGGGCACCGGCAAAAGTACAATCAGCCTTGCTAGAGGCCATGGCGGAGCGGCAAATTTCTGTGGGTAAAAGTACCTACCCTCTCCCTGATATATTTTTGGTCATGGCAACTCAAAATCCTATTGAGCAGGAAGGTACCTATCCACTTCCAGAGGCACAGATGGATAGATTTTTAATGCATGTTCTTGTGGATTATCCCGCTCCCGCTACAGAACGCGCAATCTTGGCATTATCTCGGCTAGAAACCAGTAATCAGCCGAATATTCCAATCAAACCGCTTACTCAGGCGACATTGTTAGCTGCCAGACAACAGGTTTCTGAAGTACATATGGCAGATGCTGTTGAGGAATATTTAGTGCAAATTATACTTGCCACCCGCAACGCAAAACAATATGGCATGGAACTCTCTCAATGGTTAGATTATGGCGCCAGCCCCAGAGCAACAATTGCCTTGGACCGATGCAGTCGCGCACTAGCTTGGATGGATAACAGAGATTTTGTTACTCCAGATGACGTTCGAAGCGTTGCCCATGATATTTTACGACATAGATTGATTTTAAGTTTCGAGGCTGAAGCTAGCGGAATTACAAGCAACAAAGTAATCGATACACTTTTAGCTGTTGTGCCTTGCGCCTAATGAATTACAAATAATGGCAACTATCCCTACACAAAATCCAGCTATTGCTGATCTTCAGACCATGGTGCGCATGCGGCATGGTGCGCGAGAGCTCACCAACTTTCCTAAAGTGCAAGCTCGACAAATGCTCGCCGGTGGTCATAAATCTCGATTTCGCGGTCGTGGCATGGACTTTGATCAAGTTCGTGTATACCAGCCAGGAGATGATATTCGTAATATAGATTGGCGAGTCACGGCAAGAACTCAGATGCCACATACTAAAATGTTCAGTGAAGAAAGAGAAAGACCTATTTTAGTGATCAGTGATCTAAGAACCCCGATGTTTTTTGGCAGCCAGCGATTGAAGTCAGTGGTGGCCTGCGAAATATCAGCGGCACTTGTATGGGCCGGACTGGCAGCTAATGATCGTGCTGGCGGATTGATTTTCGGCGATCAACACCAAATGGATGTAAAGGCACGCCGAAGCCACCATTCAGTACTGCAATTTATTCATGGTCTTAAGGACTACAGCGAGAAGTTAGTTGCGTCAAAACAGCTTTTGGAATCTATAAGTCTGGCAAGCATGCTTGAAGAAGCAAGACGGTTTACTCTGCCCGGAAGCACTGTCTTTATTGTCAGTGATTTTCATGATCTCACTGAGAGTTGCGAGCGTCATCTGTTTGATCTAGCCCGCCTTGGCAATCTAAATTTCTGTCAAGTGTATGATTCGATTGAAAAAAAATTACCTCCGCCTGCGCGCTATGGCGTTACTGATGGAACCAAAAAGATAGCACTAGATACCGGTAGTCAACTAGTCCGCCAACGGATTGAAGAGGCGTTTAGCGAACGTCAAAATCGTCTACGACACATCAGTGAAAAGCTTTCAGCAGGGCTGCTGACGTTTGATACAGAGGAAAGTGTTATCGGAGTTTTAAATAAAGCCTATGGAAAACATCGTAGCAAGGGGCGGATTAAAGCCTAATGCAAAGCGATCCCTTAGCAAAACTTCGTGATATTCACTTACCTGAACCTGTTTCATGGTGGCCAATTGCACCTGGTTGGTGGATGCTAATCCTTTCCACTATGGGCTTGTTAATTTGGTTAACCATCGTATTTTTGCGACGTTATCACGCTAATCTGTATCGTAGAGAAGCATTGCAAAAGCTTAAATTTATTGACGAGGAGACAAGCCCAACATATCAACAAAAACTGGTTAGGGTTTTTGCACTTCTTAAACAGACTGTCAATAGTGCTTATCCAGAGGAGTATTTGACTAGTAAAAATATTGACTCTTTTGTGTTGTTCTTAAAAGACAGTAGCAAGGAACCAATATTTGAGGAATTACCCGATAATTTGGCACTATATTTGTATGGAAATGCCACTGATAAAAATGAAGAGCCACAGATCCTTGAACATTTGATCACCAGCAGTGAAATATGGATTAAAAGTCATCCCCCGCTAAAAGATTTAAAGGTCCAAGTATCATGCTAAGTTTCACATGGCTATGGGTGTTAGGTCTCATCCCTTTGCCACTATTCTATCGATGGTGGCGCACCCCCGCTGAAACCAATAGCCAAGCACTGAGAGCACCGCTGTTCGCGGCTGCTGCTAATGTAGGACCTGGTTACTCAAAAAATAATGACTGGCGCAGTCATTCTCTTATTGTCTTATTGTCTTTGTGTTGGTTGTCTACCTTGGTAGGTTTGGCCCGTCCGGTTTATGTTGGCGACCCTGTGGCGTTGCCTACTGCAGGTCGTGACATTCTCATTGCAGTGGATATCTCTGGTAGTATGGAACGAGAGGACATGCTACTTGGGGGTCGGCAGGTAAATCGTCTTATCGCTGTAAAGGCAGTAGTGGGTGATTTTGTAGTGCAACGTGTAGGTGACCGTTTAGGTCTTGTGCTATTTGGTGAAAAGGCTTACCTACAAACTCCATTGACGTTTGATAGAGAAACCATGCAAAAGCTTTTACTGGAGGCACAAATTGGGTTTGCGGGAAATGGAACGGCAATTGGTGACGCCATAGGTCTGTCCATTAAAAGGCTACAAGACCGACCAAAGGATAATCGCGTACTAATTCTTATGACTGACGGATCAAATAACACAGGTGCACTCAGTCCCACTGAAGCAACTGATCTGGCCAAACGCTCTGGTGTTAAAATTTATACCATTGGCATTGGCGCCGAACGTCAACAGCAGCGGGGATTGTTTGGCAGTACTACAATTAACCCCAGCGCTGACCTAGATGAAAAAACACTTGCTGACATCGCATCTACAACTGGTGGCCTTTACTTTCGTGCGCGGAATCCTCAAGAGTTGACTGCTATTTATACTCGCCTCAATGAACTAGAACCTATAGAACAAGACGCAGAGACTATTCGACCGGTGACGACGCTCTTTCATTGGCCATTGGGCTTTGGGTTCTTACTGAGTCTCATCATTTTTATACTAAAAAGTCGTTGGGAGGGACTGAATGATTGAGAATATCGCTGAAGGCTTAAGTAACCTACATTTTTTGCGACCTTTTTGGTTTGCAGGACTTTTACCTGCAGCTGTTCTTTTAGTCTATTTTGGTTGGCGTAAACGCAATGCAGGGAATTGGCAGAACATTATAAATCCTGCATTACTACCATTTTTAATGGAAGGTACAGATACTGAAAAAGGTAGTAAGTCCCAGTGGAATTTAGGGTTTTTGGCTCTGTCATGGGTGCTGTGCTGTTTAAGCCTCTCAGGTCCTACATGGCAACAATTACCACAACCGGTGCATAAACAGGATTCAGCACTGGTGGTCATACTTGACCTATCTCCCTCCATGCTTGGAGAAGATGTTAATCCCAGTCGTCTGGTGCGAGCGCGTTACAAATTAATCGACATTCTTACTCAGCGCAATGAGGGCGTTGTTGGACTAGTGGTATATGGAGGCAATGCTCATACAGTATCGCCTCTGACTGATGATGCCAATACTATCATTACTATGGTACCCGTATTAGCCCCAAGCCTTTTACCTGTGTATGGCAGTAATGTAGAAGACTCTATAGCCGCCGCTATAGATCTAACAGTTTCAGGCGGTTACCCAGATGCCGATATATTACTCATTACTGACGGTGTCGACCTCTCAGCATTTTCCGATATCAAGGCAATGCTTTCTCAGCAGAGTAACCATAGACTGTCTATTCTTGGTATTGGCACAACTCAAGGGGCACCTATTCCGACAGGAGCAGGTGGATTTGCCAAACAAGCCAATGGCAATATGATAATTGCAAAACTCAACATAAACGCCCTGGAATCACTTGCTCGCGATAACGGTGGTATCTATCGCACCATCACACCAGATGATTCTGACGTGACAGCGATAATAAGTGCAATGAATCAACTATTTGACAAAAATACGCGAGAAACCCAACGCTCATTTGACCTCTGGGATGATCAAGGATACTGGCTAATTATTCTTCTGTTACCCATATTAATGCTAAGCTTTCGGAAAGGCTCCATAACTACAATTCTGTTACTACCCATGGTGTTCGCCAATCAACCAGCACAGGCCTATGAGTGGATTGATCTTTGGCAAACGCCTGATCAGCAGGCCGCAAAACTGTTAGAGTCAGGCGACAGTCGTGGTGCACAAATACTATTTGATGATCCAAAGTGGCGTGCTAGCGCAGCGTATAAGGCTAACAACTTTGATCAGGCATCAGCTGATTTTTATACGGATGATACTGCGAATGGACATTACAATCGCGGCAATGCACTAGCCAAGGCTGGCAAATTAGATGATGCTATTGAAGCTTACGACAGCGCACTGGCGCTGCAATCTGACATGGAGGATGCAATAGCTAATCGAGCCCTTGTTAGTCAACTCAAAGACCAGCAACAGGAACAAGAGAATCAGGATCAGCAGAGTCAGGATCAAGAGAATCAGGATCAAGAGAATCAGGATCAGCAGAGTCAGGAACAAAATCAGGATCAGCAAAACCAGGATCAGCAAAGCCAG
>JAQWYJ010000024.1 GCA_029254005.1 Porticoccaceae bacterium
CTATGACACCGAGCCGCTTAGGAACTTCACTAATTTCTAACGCCCCAGTGGAATCTACAATGATATCATTGTCGACTGGTGCTACAGGTATCGCGATAGGCACTGATCCTGAAGCCAAAATAATATTAGATGCCTCTATCACTGACACTGCTCCATCATTGTCAGTAAGTTCTACTTTTTTACTAGCCAGTAACTTTCCTTTACCGTAGAGAGCTGTAACGCCATTGGCTTTAAAAAGGCCCGCAATGCCGCCTGTTAACTGATTAATTATTTTGTTTTTACGTGCCAACATGGCCGGAATGTCGATAGTAACACCCTTGGTACTTATACCATGAACGGCAAGTTCTTCTGCAGCTTCGTGATATTTATAGGAACTATCAAGCAACGCTTTAGAGGGGATACAGCCCACGTTTAGGCAAGTGCCACCATTAACGCCTTTACCCTTAGTATCCTTCCACTTTTCGATACAAGCAGTCTTTAAACCCAACTGCGCAGCTCTAATAGCTGCAACATAGCCGGCAGGACCACTACCAATTACAATTACATCATACTTTTCAGACATTAAAGTTCCTTTAAAGTTCCTTTATATCAATGGCTTGTTCGTTATATTTCAAGAAGTATCTTAGCCGGATCTTCAATCAACTGCTTTATAGCAACCAAGAACTGAACTGCATCTTTACCATCGATTAAACGATGATCATAAGATAGGGCCAAATACATCATCGGCCGAATTACCACCTGCCCATCAACTGCCATAGGACGCTGTTGAATCTTGTGCATTCCTAAGATTGCCGATTGCGGGGGATTCAAAATAGGTGTGGAAAGCAACGACCCATAAACACCGCCATTTGTAATAGTAAAGGTGCCGCCACTCATCTCTTCGATAGTAAGCTTTCCATCTCTAGCTTTACCAGCATAGCTGCTAATTTCATTTTCCACTTTAGCAATACTCATATTTTCAGCATTACGCAAAACTGGCACCACTAATCCACGATCAGTAGACACTGCAACACCGATATCCTGATAACCATGATAAACGATATCCGTCCCATCAATTGAAGCGTTAACTAGGGGGAAACGCTTCAAAGCTTCTACCGCCGCCTTGACAAACATACCCATAAACCCAAGACGAGTACCATTATGCATCTTAGTAAATTCGTCCTGATACTGCTTACGTAAACCCATCATGGCAGACATATCTACCTCATTGAAGGTTGTTAGCATAGCCGTAGACTGCGTTACACTCATCAGACGCTCAGAAATCCTTGAGCGCATGCGTGTCATGGCTACTCGACGCTCAACTCTCTCACCGACTGGCATTGTTGCATCTGAATCGGCAGGCGCAGCCTTGGCAACTACTGGCGCAGAGGGTGCCGCAGGTGAATAGTTAACCACGTCTTCTTTAGTAATACGCCCGCCCTTGCCAGTACCAGCTATCTCAGAAAGATCAATATTACGCTCATCAGCAAGCTTCTTGGCTGCAGGATTAACCATTACACCGCCCACTTCAGCATCCGGCTCAGACTTTGAGACTGCAGGAGATGCCGCAGCAACAACGCCTTCCTCAATTCGCGCAAGAATCTCGTTACTAAGAACAATATCTCCTTCTGCTTTTAATACTTCCGCGAGCACCCCAGATGCAGGCGCCACGACTTCAAGTACAACTTTGTCGGTCTCAATATCAACAATAAGCTCGTCACGGCTAACGGTATCGCCCGGCTGTTTATGCCAGGTCGCTAGAGTACCTTCTTGCACTGATTCTGGGTATGTGGGTGCCTTAATTTCTATGGCCATTAATCTATTCCTAGTTTAATTGTTGAATGTTAACGCTTCATCAATGAATTTTTTCTGCTCATCAAGATGAACAGACATATAACCGCTCGCAGGAGCAGCTGAGCCTGGGCGACCTGCATACGTTAAGTATAATTTTGGATCAATACGATTAAAAGCGCTCCGCATATGATGCTGACTACTGTACCAAGCACCCTGATTCATCGGCTCTTCTTGGCACCAGACTGCGCTTTGCAGGTTGTTATAACTGTCCAGAATGGCGTCAAGCTCTGTATCAGGGAAAGGATAAAGCTGCTCAAGACGGATAATCGCTATATCGGTGATACCACGACTGTCTCGCTCTTCTAACAAATGATAATATACCTTGCCTGAACACAGTATTACGCGTTTTGCCAACGCCGGATCAACACTAGCATCGTCAATAACGTTATTAAACTCGCCCTCAGACAGGTCTTCTAGACTAGATGTCGCTAACTTGTGACGAAGTATCCACTTGGGACTCATAATAACTAAAGGGCGGCGCATTGGCCGTATCGCTTGACGCCGCAACAAATGAAAAATTTGTGCTGGTGTTGTGGGGTTACAAATTTGCATATTATGTTCAGCACAGAGCTGCAAAAATCTTTCAAGGCGCGCAGATGAATGCTCCGGACCCTGCCCCTCAAAGCCATGGGGAAACATCATTGAGAGTCCACATA
>JAQWYJ010000080.1 GCA_029254005.1 Porticoccaceae bacterium
GCAGGATTCGAACCTGCGACCCACGGCTTAGAAGGCCGTTGCTCTATCCAGCTGAGCTACGGGCGCAAACTTTACAAGCCGGAAAGTGGTCGGGGATGAGGGATTCGAACCCCCGACATCCTGCTCCCAAAGCAGGCGCGCTACCAGACTGCGCTAATCCCCGATTGTCTCACCAAGCGGTCTCTCTTGCGAGGGCGCATGATACTGACCAAGGGCCATGCCGTCAATCTGAAATAACCTATTAGGGCGAGAATATTGCTTACATAGTATTGAAATCAGTATTAAACGAGCTCGTCATCAGGCCAAACTAGCAAAAACCATGTTAATTTTAAGCTTGATTGAAAAATGGTCTATGCGCTATGTTAACAAGACTCGTTATGGGGTAAAAAATATGTCTTGCATTTTGTGTCAAGAAAACACTGTTGCCTACTATTATAAAGATCGGCACCGCTATTATTTGCACTGTGGCAGCTGTGATCTAGTATTCGTGCCCAATACCTTTCATCTGACAGCTCCAGAGGAAAAAAAGATATACGACCAACATCAGAATAATGCGTTTGATGATGGCTATAGAACGTTTTTATCTCGATTGGTTAATCCATTACTGCTAATGTTACCTGACCATAGTAAAGGCCTCGATTTCGGGTCTGGTCCAGGTCCTACATTGTCATTGATGATGTCTGAGGCTGGACATGAAATGCAGATATATGACCCATTTTATGCACCCAATAGGTCTGTTCTTAGTGACTGTTATGATTTTATTACTGCAACAGAGGTGGTGGAGCATCTGAGTGACCCAAACGGCGTACTTGAGCGCTTGTGGCGCATCTTAAAACCGGGTGGTATCTTAGGAATAATGACTAAGTTAGTGGTTAGTCAAGAGGCTTTCGGTAGCTGGCACTATAAGAATGACCCGACACATATCAGCTTTTACTCTGAGAAAAGCTTCGAGTATGTAGCACGCCGATGGCGGACTACAGTAGAGATAGTCGGCAAAGATGTAATATTGTTGCGCAAACCTCTTTGATAAAGGCCGCTGAAGTGTTTTATGCGGTAAGTGAATCTCTAGCATTTACGAAAGCTGCAACGGACCGATTAACATCATCCGAGGTCGTAGCCCAAGAGCAAATGCTAATACGAATAACTAATTTTCCTTGCCAAGTTGAGGTGCCCACCCAGCAATCGCCGGATAATTGAATATGTTCTACTATTTTTTGTGTGTAATTGTCATTATGTTCAAATCCCACGAGTATCTGATTAAACACAACCTCGTTAAGTATCTGGAAATTACTGGCTCTTAATTGCTCTGCAAATTGCATCGCTCGCATGTGTAATCCGGTTACAAGTTCATCAACACCCTGTTTGCCAAGAGATTTCAGGGTTGCCCAAAGCTCAATTGCCCTGGCTCTTTTGGACATCTCTGGGGTATAGAGCATACCGTCACGCTGGTTTGAATATGCCAGATAACTTCCACTAGACTGCAATGCGCCATGTAAAGCCTCTTTGTCTGCACACAAAAGAATCCCATTATCATAGGGAGTATTGAGTGTTTTGTGGCCATCTACCGACCATGATTGGGCTTTTTCCATGCCCCTGGTAAGGTGTTTGAGATTGCTACTTGCAGCAGCCCACAGCCCAAACGCTCCATCTATGTGAACCCATGCTCCCACTTCATTGGCGCGCTTGCAGACCTCTTGAATTGGGTCAAAGCTACCGGTATTAACATTACCCGCTTGCAGCAAAACAATAGTTGTGTCATCTAATTTAGGAAATTGATCTAACATCAACCTTCCCTGATCGTCCGTATCTACCCACTCAATGTTATCAATGCCAAAACCAAGTAATGAAACAGCTTTGATTACTGCACCATGCGCTGTGTCTCCAGCAACAATTCGAATAGCGGGGCCTCCGATGTGACCCTTGCGGTTAAAGTTCCAATTGGCGCGCTTAAATATTCTGTATCTAGCCGCTGCTAAACCGCAAACTATAGCCATTGAGGTACCACTTAGGAAACTGGCCACTACACTTTGATTTAAATCAAATATTTCTCGCAGCCAAGTTTCAGTTACTGCTTCTATTGTCGAGGCTACAGGAGACATAAGATATAGCCCACTATTCTGATCCCAAACATCAGTTAACCATTTGGATGCCAGTGCAACAGGAATAGCACCTCCGGTAACAAATCCAAAGTAGCGGCCACCGGTTTGAGCTGTGGTTGCTGGAGACCCATAGGTATGAAGCAACTCTAGTATTTCGGTACTTTCGATACCTTCTGTAGGGAGAGATTCCTTAAAATGTGATAGCTGCGCGATAGCCTTTGGTGAGGGAAACGGATCTTGATCACCAATATTGTTTATATATTTAAAGGCGTACTCAGTAGCCTGCTCAAATATTTCTTTTAGAGCTAACTCAGACTGCATTTTTTCGATAATGGATGGCATAAAGGCTTACTCTGATGATTTATCCACGTTCATGGGCAACACGTAGTGCACCGGCGCAGGCTTATAATAAACGTGAAGAACAACGATAACCAGTAAATGCTCTTAGAATAGTTAGGCATTGATTTTAGTCACGATGTGCCCACTGACACCAAAGAAGGGGATATAATTAGTAGCCAGTGAGCACACCGAGTTTAAGTAAGACCTTAAAAATTTGTATTGGTTCGCTTAAATTAGGTTTTGTCTTTGTCTTTGGTAGATAATTTTAACATTGCTCTTATTGCTACTCGAATATTTTCAGGTGCCTTAAAATACGCTTCCAAAAGCTCCTGCTGATCAGCGCCCATCATTTTAACCATATCATTTTCGCCATCATCAATGGCATAGCACTTATCAACCTGAACAAGTTTTAAAACAACTGTAGCGCTGCTGTCTTTCAGATCGAGCTCGGCACAGCCATGCAGTCTAACCAGGTCACCAACGGTGATACTGGAATTTTTAGGGTGCAATTTTGGTTGCTCTGGATGTTTAAATGTAACTATATAATAACTGGTCAACGCGGGATTTCTGTCGACCAATGTATCTCCGTCGACCAATGGAGATACGTAATTTTTGGGTGCTCCCCGTGGCCACTGTGTTTGGCAAACTAAATCAACTGCTCGATTAAGAAGCCCTATGTTTTCATGATCAGACTTATGTATCTTAACGATGATTTTATACTGATCATCTGAATATTCGCCTCCAGAATCTGGCTCAGTTAGGTAAAGGTCCACTACTTCTAAAGGTTTCATGCTGAGCGATGTGAGAGTTGACAGGGTAATAATGGATACTCCTTCGACTTTAAATGTTGACGATTCATTAAATATGCGCCAACAATGATTGCAGCAAACTGAACGAATGACCAGTCTAATATAGCACTTTTAAGTTGGGTCTCTCAAAAACATGGACTCTTGAGCGCAGGAAGTTAAACTACTCCCTGTTTTGTAAGATGAATAGTGACTTATTAATAGAAGGACGTCTGACCCATGTATCACGGAAAAACACTCAACCTGATAAGGTTAGAGAATGATTTTTTAGAAATCTGCTTTGACAACCAGATGGACTCAGTTAACAAATTTAATCGTCAAACCCTTGATGAGTTGGCCGAGGCTATGACCATTGTAAAAGAGACTGCCTTTGTAAAGGGACTATTACTAACTAGTAACAAAAATGTTTTTGTAGTTGGTGCAGATATTACTGAATTTTCTGATATGTTCGCCGCAACTGAAAGTGAGTTTGTTAATCGCGCAGCACAGATTAATCGGCTATTTTCTGATTTTGAAGATCTGCGGATGCCATCAGTTGCAGCAATAAATGGTTTTGCTCTTGGTGGAGGTTTTGAAATATGCCTAGCCTGTGATGGGCGCGTAATGTCTTCCAAGGCGTTAGTAGGTCTCCCCGAAATCACTTTAGGTATTATGCCAGGGTGGGGCGGCACCGTTCGATTACCTCGAGTTATTGGTTTAGAGCAATCTGTTAACTGGATAACATCAGGTAAACCTCAATCAGCTTATGCAGCTGCTGAAGCTGGCGCCATAGATCATGTTGTGGAACCTGAGAGTCTCAGAGATAGTGCTATTGCGCTTTTATCTGACTTATCTAAAGATCAAACTACTGTAGAACACCGACGTTTAGCTAAGTGTATGCCGGTATCCGCTGTGGTTAGCGATTCTGATGTAATTTTTGAAAAAGCGCGCAATACGGCTTTTGGTAGAAATAATATTCATTATCCTGCCGCTGCTATGATTGTTGATCTTCTGGCGAAATCAGTTTTCTGTGATAGGGATACTGCTATTAGGCTTGAAAATAACGCGTTTTATAGAGTGATAAACACGTCCGCTGCAAGAGCACTTACGGGCCTGTTTTTAGCTGAACAGTTTGTAGTTAAGCAGGCTAAATTGCGTGCGGCTGACCGGCCAGTTTTAGTTCAGAACTACTCCCCAGCGGCGATCATAGGCGCCGGAATCATGGGCGGTGGAATTGCTCATCAGAGTGCCATGAGTGGTGTTCCTGCAATTATGAAAGACATACAACAAACCGCTTTAGATCTAGGTATCGGTGAGGCATCAAAATTACTTGAACGCTCAATTAGTCGAGGCAAACTATCCAAGGAGGAGGCTGAGATTGTCCTCAACCATATCAAACCCACTCTTGATAATAAGGATCTAGCCGAGTGCAATATTGTGGTAGAGGCCGTCGTTGAGCTTGAATCTGTTAAATCAGCCGTGCTTAAAACAGTTGAGTCCTCAATTAATAATTCAGCGGTTATTATTACTTCAAATACGTCAACGATTTCTATCAGTAGGCTTGCTGATTCATTGTTACGACCAGAAAACTTTTGTGGGATGCACTTTTTCAATCCTGTTCACGCCATGCCCTTGGTTGAAATAATACGCGGTAAAAAAACCTCTGACCGAACCATTGCCACAGTCTGTGCTTATGCGCTGAAATTAGGTAAAAAGCCAATTGTTGTTAATGATTGTCCTGGTTTTTTGGTAAATAGAGTTTTATTTTCTAGCATTTTGGGGATGGAGATGCTCGTCGCACAGGGTGCTGATTTTCAGCACATAGACCGAGTCATGGAAGAGTGGGGACTGCCCATGGGGCCGGCTTATCTGAGCGATGTAATAGGTCTTGATACCGTTACGCATTGTTACTCTGTTTTATTTGCGGGACTTGCTGAACGCTTTATACCTATAACGCCAGTAAGTCCCTCTGGTGGTCTTTTAAACGAATCTCGCTTAGGGCAGAAAAGTCAAGCGGGGTTTTATCATTACCCGATTAACGAGCGTGGTAGATCAGTTAAGCAAGTAGATCCATTGGTTACTGAGTATTTTGATCAATTATTTGGTAAAGCTTTAGAGTTTGACCCAGACGAAATTATTGCCCGCGTGATGACTCCAATGGCCATGGAAATGGTGCGTTGCCTGGAGGAAGGCATTGTAGAGACTCCCGCTGAAGCCGATATGGCATTAATATATGGTATTGGATTTCCTCGTTTTCGAGGTGGAATATGTCGTTGGATGGATGAAGTAGGCCTACAAAATCTATGTGATTTGGGTGATAAATACCGACACATAAGCCCATTATATGAACCCACTCAGGGTCTGCGAGCTAAAGCAGCACGTGGTGAAACCATGTATTAAAATTATGCTGCTGCACGATACACGAGTACTGGATGAACTCTAACGTTAACTAAATATGTCAGCCTAGACCTCAATGTTGTCGTTTATGCATAACGCTAATTCTGGTTCTGGAAGTGCTTGATAACCGGCGATGCATAGTCAGGGCGTTAGTAATGCCTAGGCTTCGTAAAACGGTTCTCAACGACGCAAATGACAAGTAGAGCGGCTTGGATTGCAATATGGTCCTCTCAATTTTATGAAGCGTCTGTATTTTAGTCAATCTACTGCCATTTCTCAGCAATGACCTTGAAAACTACTAGATAATTTTAATCCTAACGTGTTAGCAATTAATATTTCCAAGTAGGAGACTTCATGAAGTGTGTTTATGGTTAAAAATCGCCTCGGCTAAAAAATGTCTATATGAAACGTAAATTTTCAAATCACTGAACGGTTGATTTGATATACATTGTTTTTCCCACTAACCAAGATACAAGAGCGAGGAAGTACCACAATCTGATTTATCCATGCTGAAGCTTCGCTGTTACCATTCCTAGCAATTGATTCAGAGTCAGGAATGATCTGCAATGAGTGATAAGCGCTACAGCGGTGTGTAATGATGGATTTTAAAGTCGACTTCGATACTTTTATCTATGTCTTTAAAGTAATAAGAGCCTCCCCCAGAACCCAACCATTGCTCTTTTGCATCCCAATGTGAATACTTAACAACAGCTTTATACCGCATACTCCCGATTGAGATAACGCTTAAAGTATCAACCGTTGTGTGGTTATAGGTCTCAGGCATACTATCAAAGAGAGTTTTGTAAGTAGCTTTGAGTGTATCAGCATTGATAATGACTTTTGCATCGTCACCATTCATGACCATCGGATAGGTAAAAAAAGACTCAATCAAATCAACATCTTGAGCACTAAAAGCCTCCGAATATTGTTTATAATGTTGTTCAATCGATAGTTTGTGGGCTGTGGCTGCTTCTTGTGAAAGCAAAATTTCAGACTGCATTAGGATTAGTAAACAAAAAACGGTATAACGCATAGAGGCTTCCGAGGTAAATACCACAAAAGTATACACAAATACTCAGTAATAAATATATATAAAAAAGGCGGCCTTTCAGTCGCCTTTTTAAATTACAGTTACCTGATCATATTGCTCAAAACTGGTTCATCGTGTTGTCTTTACCAGAGGCTTTTAACGCAGCGTCGCCAGCGAAGTATTCTTTATGGTCATCCCCCATATCTGAGCCTGCCATATTTTGATGCTTGACACAGGCTATCCCTTCCCGAATTTCCTTTCGCTGCACCCCTGCGACATACCCCAACATTCCTTGATCTCCAAAATATTCTTTGGCAAGATTGTCGGTAGATAGCGCTGCGGTGTGATACGTTGGGAGTGTAATGAGGTGATGGAAAATACCAGCGCCTGCCGCAGCATCCGCCTGGAATGTACGAATTTTTTCGTCGGCTTCCAGAGCAAGACTGGTACTATCATAGGAAGCGTTCATTAGATCCCCCCGATCATAGGCAGAAACATCTTTGCCGGCTTCACTCATGGCATCAAATATCTGCTGACGAAAGTTTAGCGTCCAATTAAATGATGGGCTATTGTTATAGACTAGCTTTGCATCCGGCACTTGTTTACGAATTTCATCAACCATTGCGCCAATTTGACCTACATGAGGTTTCTCGGTTTCGATCCAAATCATGTCAGCACCGTTTTGCAAACTGGTAACGCAATCAAGTATACACCTAGCTTCACCAGTGCCTTGTTTGAACTGGAAGAGGTTACTGGGCAGCCGCTTAGGACGAACTAGCTTTCCGTTTTGTTTGAGAACAACGTCACCATTATTTATTTGCTCAGAGGTGATTTCTTCAACATCTAAAAATGCGTTGTATTGATCTCCCAAATCACCGGGTGCATTTGTCACTGCGATTTGCTTTGTTAATCCTGCACCGAGTGAATCGGTTCTAGCTACAATCACACCATCATCAACACCAAGCTCTAAAAACGCGTATCTAACCGCGTTAATTTTTGCCAAAAAGTCTGCATGGGGTACGGTGACCTTGCCATCTTGGTGCCCGCACTGCTTTTCATCTGAGACCTGATTTTCGATTTGTATGCAGCACGCGCCGGCTTCGATCATTTGCTTTGCCATTAGGTAGGTCGCTTCTGCATTACCAAAACCCGCATCTATATCAGCAACGATGGGTACAACATGAGTTTCAAAATTGTCAATCTTTGACTGCACCTGAGATTTTTCACTATCAGGTGCGGCATCTAACTCTCTGAACAGGCCACCTAACTCCCGCGCATCTGCTTGACGAAGAAATGTATAAAGCTCCGCAATCAAAGCCGCCACAGAAGTCTTTTCGTGCATTGACTGATCTGGCAGGGGGCCAAAGTCTGATCGAAGAGCCGCCACCATCCAACCAGACAAGTAAAGATATTTCTTTTTAGTTGTCCCAAAGTGTTTTTTTATGGAAATAAGCTTTTGCTGCCCAATAAAACCATGCCAGCAGCCTAACGATTGAGTGTAACAGGATGGATCAGCATCATACTCTTTCATGTCTTGACGCATTATGGCTGCAGTGTACTTTGCTATCTCTAAACCGGTCTGAAATCTGTTCTGAAGGCGCATACGTGCAGCAGAATCTGCGCTGATGCCAGCCCAATTACTACCCTGAGCATCAATTAAGGTTTTAAGATCGGCTTTACTCTGGCTGAACGTAGACATTGACATTATCCTTTTAGTGTTGGTAGTTGGTGTGGCCATTTGACTAGACCTTTAGTTTAGGTATGATGGCCCCATAAATCTATATTATCAATTTAATCTTGGGTATTTTTTTTATGAATATGTCAAAGATCGATTTAAATCTTTTAGTTTACCTTGATGTCTTATTACGCGAATGCAATGTAACTCGCGCGGCTGAGGAGCTAAGTATTAGTCAACCTGCCATGTCTAATAGTCTACGTCGGCTAAGAGACCTTTTTAACGATCCAATCTTAGTGCGTACTAGCGATGGTATGACTCCCACAGATCGGGCACTAGAACTACAACCGCTGGTGCGAACCGTTTTAGCGGCCGCAGAGCAAGCGATTTTGCCAAAAACCGAATTTGAACCATCGGGTTCTACACGAATTTTTCGCATTATGGCAAGTGACTACACTGAAGCTACATTACTCCCTATACTGCTAAACAGGCTGTATCAACTGGCACCAAATATTCGTCTTGATATTATGACCCCCAGTGATGTTAGTTTCCACGATGTCGAGCGCGGAAAGGTTGATCTAGTTATTAATCGATTTGATACGCTGCCTCAGTCTTTCCACCAGGTACGTCTTTGGGACGACAGTTTTTCATGTGTGGTCAGTGTCGCTAACCCTATTATTAAAAATTGGAATCTTGAGGCTTACCTGTCAGCCAAACATATTTGGGTCAGTAAAACAGGTATGGGCGTCGGCGTTGGCATGAGTTCAGATGATGTGCAACGGTTGGGATGGGTTGATGATGCATTACATAAAATAGATGCGAAAAGAGACATTGCACTATTTACAAGACACTATCAAGCGGCACTATTGATGGGACGACAGCAAGGGTTAATTGTGACGCTACCTTCTATGGCAGCCAGACAGGTGCAGGCCGACGATGATGTTGTGATCTTAGACCCACCATTTAGCATTCCTCGCATGCGTTTAAAAATGGTATGGAGCCCACTATTACAGCACGATCCAGGACACCGTTGGATGAGACAACTGATCAAAACGGTGTCAGAGGATATCCAAGGCTGATTTTGGCCCTCCCGGACCACTATAATTTAGTTAAATAGCTGTTATCTACGGCGTTTTTTAAGCGTCATCTGAGATAATATGGGATTTCATGTCAATGATGGACTACAACTTATGAATAAGCACATTCAGGTATCTAGCTTAACGGTGGCGCCGGCACTTTTTAGTTTAGTCAATACTGAGATTCTTCCAGGAACTGGTATATCCAAAACCGCATTTTGGGATAGCTTTGCGGCGATTGTCGAGCAATTTACGCCAATAAACAAGCGTCTGCTTCAGGTTCGTGCAGATCTCCAAGAGCAAATTGATGGCTGGCACAAAGCTAATCGAAATGCCAATTTTGCATCTTATAAGAAATTTTTAACCGAAATAGGATATCTGGTTCCCGCTGTTGATGACTTTGAGATCAGCCCGATTAATGTTGACAGTGAGATTACTCAACAAGCGGGTCCACAGTTAGTTGTGCCCATTATGAATGCACGCTTTGCGTTGAATGCGGTCAACGCCCGCTGGGGCAGTCTGTACGATGCACTTTATGGTAACGATGTTATTTCTGAAGATAACGGGGCTCACAAATCGGGAGACTATAACCCATTACGCGGTCAGAGGGTAATTGACTACGGACGTGACTTTCTGGACATGGCAGTACCACTGCTAGATGGGTCGCACCACCAAGCATGTGAATATAGAATTGTTGACGGGCAGTTACAAATCCAAGCAGAGGGTGGGTTAATG
>JAQWYJ010000108.1 GCA_029254005.1 Porticoccaceae bacterium
GACGAGGTCAGACGCTTCAATATCTCTAGAGATGGGTACGCCCATGTAACTAAAGGTGTTCGCAAACATTGAAAAGCTATCAAAAAGTTCTTTATTAGACATGTGCTACCCCGTGGCGCTTAATTAAATGTTTTAGTTAATCGATCCAAATACCCTGCTCTCGAAGATCCTTTAAAGTCAGTTCCAACCCCAGACGAAGTGTCGAGACCAACTCATCCACCTGTTGCCTAGTAATAATCAGGGGCGGTGAAATGATACAAATATTAATGAATGGCCGCACCAATAATCCCAACTGCTGACAATGCTGGTCCACCATATCACCGATGGCGTAATCTTTAGCCAAAAGGTCCTCTTCGTTGCGCCCTTCTATGGTCATTTCCACCGCTGCCATTAGCCCCTGGCCTCGCACATCACCCACCAGTGGAATATCTTTCAGGGTTCTCAGTTGCTGCTGAAAATAGGGTCCAATTTGGTGCACATGGCTGAGCAGGTTCTCTCGCTCAATAATATCCCAGCTGGTAAGTGCCGCAGCGCAGGCCACGGGGCTACCTCCCCAGGTATACCCATTGGAGTAGAGACAGCCGTCAGCATTGTCGCCGCTAAAGCTGGCGAGAAAGGTTTCCGACACTGCGTAACCACCCATGGGGATATAACCAGAGGTGACGCCTTTGGCAAAAATTATCATATCTGGCACCACACCAAATACAGCTTCAGAGGCAAACCAATGCCCAAGACGGCCAAATCCGGTGACCACTTCATCGGCAATATAGGTGATACCGTGCTTCTTCACCGTCTGCCAGCAGCGTTGATTGTAGTTAGCCGGTGGAACAATCACACCACCGCTGGCGAGAATGGGTTCGGCGATAAAGCACATAATATTATCTGCCCCCACGTCGAGTATTTTTTGCTCTAATTCTTCAATGAGAAAATCACAGAAAGCCTCTTCTGTGGCAAATTCTGGATGATAAAAATGACAGGGCGCAGAGAGAAAATGAATACCTTCTTTTATCGTATCCATGGCTGACTTATCGCGTTCCTTACCGGTGACTGACGCGGACAAAAACGTACTGCCATGATAGGCCTTCTCGCGAGTCAGAATGTGCTTGCGATGAGGTTTACCCTGAATATTACTGGCTAATTGACAAAGGCGCAGCGCTGAATCTACAGAGGTTGATCCACCGGTGGTAAAAAAAATTCGATTCAAGTCACCCGGAGTTTGCTCGGCAATACGCTGTGCTAGCTGTACTTCTCTGTTATTAATCACAGAAAATGACGTGGCATAGCTGAGATTCATAATTTGTTCAGCCACTGCGTCGGCAATTTCTCGACGTCCATAGCCTGTCTGCATGCACCACATGCCAGCGGGGCCATCTAACAGCCGGTTGCCCTCCGCATCAAATATATAAACGCCGTCACCTTTGACAATCACTGAACTATGGTCATCTTCCCCTATGGTGGAGAGATCGCCCCAGGGGTGCAGCAGGTGCTGATTGAACTTTTCTCTAAAATTCTCACTATCCATGGATATTACCTTTATAACTAAAGCTGCAGCGTTTTGGCCCAGCAGGTATAGAGTTGCTCCGCCACCTGATTTAGGTTGACAACATTGTCTTTCAAGGATGCGCGTATCTGTTGATAATTTTGCTTAGTCGCAGTGGTTTCCTGCAAATCATCCCGCCATCGAGTAATCCAATCGGTTATCAGAGGCTCAGTCATTTCCGCGTGACACTGCATGGCGAGGATATTTTCGCCAACGCTATAAGCCTGATTTTGACAGTGCTCCGAGGAGAACAGTAGCACCGCCTGTTGTGGCAGCGAAAATGTCTCGAAGTGCCAATGAAACATGGGAAATGAATCATCTATCTTTCCTAGCCATTTATCGGCCTCCGCGTTTGGCTGTCGGTTACAAGAGTGCCATCCGACTTCACCAGTGGGGTGTGCCGTTACGTCGGCACCCAGAGCCACGCTGATCAGCTGCCCGCCAAGACAGTGACCGAGGACTGGCATATTAGCAGCAATCGCCTGACGAATCAGTTCTGTCTCTTGTTTAATCCAAGGAGTGGCATCATTAGCACTCATTACGCCACCCATGAAGATTAAGCCCGCCATGCTTTCATTTATCAAAGGAATAGGGTCACCGGCATAGCCACG
>JAQWYJ010000110.1 GCA_029254005.1 Porticoccaceae bacterium
TCAGCTGGATAGAGTAGGTGGCTTCGAACCACTTGGTCGGGGGTTCGAATCCCTCCGGGTGCACCACAAAACAGACCCTGAATCGCCGACTTGGGGTTTTTTGGCAAAACTGCCTAGCCCGTGGCGGAACGTTATCGCCTTACCTCTAAATAGTTTAGAAAAATCAACCACAGCGCAACAAAACGCAGGATGGCAAGTGTAACTACCTGCCAGGTAAAGTCATCTATCGAGCTCATCATATAAATTTCAAAGTCTGTTGTTATCAAAGAGCACATAAGAACAAGCGCAATGACATTGACCGTTCTAAAATATGAGTTAGTTTTAAATGAGACAACATATAATAGATTAAACATCACTAAAACCATTAATCTCACGTACAACACAGTATCTGCAACCGTTTTATCCATCAATTTGTGTTCAATCAGGCTAACCATATGATATTCAGGAAAGAAGAGTGACACGATAATACGAACGAACAAAATCAGAAAAACGACAATGCATCGAAGAGCAATTTTACGACGCCCTGCCTTGAGTATATTGTCCGACACTTCGATGTGAGGTAACAAAGCGTGAAGCTCTTCTTTAGAGACATTAGATGCTGCCATGGATACACCCTCCAATGATACTTTTCTGCCATTTATTACTAACCATTACTGAAAATACAGTTTAAAACTCAAAAACACAAATTAAACATATGCAATATTAATAAAAACAATACAACACCTAGAGATCTGAAAAGATTTCAGTGGCTATCACTATCCGTATTACGACATTTTTGATGGGCATCACATACATAGGCCTCAATGAAGTTGAGCAAAAGCAGTATTTTGATTTAATTTATCAAATAACTATCAAATAACTAATGCAATGTCAGCCTGTAGATATATTATTAAACCCACAACCCACAACTCACAACTCACAACTCACAACTCACAACTCATGCGTAAAAAATGTGCCTTGATTAGTCTTGGTAATCCTATTTTGCTCGTTAAATAGTAAAAGAGATTAAAAATGACTTGTCAACGCTTTTAGATGTTCGTGAAATCATTGTCTATGAACCATGGAGGATGACAGTTTTGTGCCCACCAATGTACCAACTAACAACATATCACTGCGTGGGTGTGCTTATATCGTAGAATTTATCGACAGCATGGTTATTGTCCTGTTTTTGACTTATCTGGCCATGTAGATATCTCAAAGTAATCGTCTTGAGTGTGATCTGGCGTACTTTAATGCCTTGACGTTATCACGGTACGCATTGCCTTGATGGTTTAAAATCCATAATTAAACGATATGATTGGTCGCTGTCAAAAAGCTCAGAGTATTTTTATTACCGACATGTGGACGACTCAATACTACCTGAACTGCAGCATGGTTCCGACACTCACTACTGCCAAGTGATTCAAATTACACCCTGAGATGGTGTTTTCTGGAAAACGCTACAGTGTTGTTTATGCTGAGTCATTAAAACTAACGTTAACGATTTATTCACTGAAGCAAACGTATATTGGTGAAAATAAATTTAACTAAACAGGACGAAAAAGCGCTAGTAAACTGCAGAGACTATGGAGAACAGACTGTCGAAACTGTCGAAACTGTTTTTACTGATGCTAATGCTAATGCTATTGTCAACAGAATTTAATAATGGCCGCGACAAAATAATGACTAAACAAACTGCTGTGCACAACTCCCTGTTTTTGATTACACCTATTGTAATCATCTTGTTGTTCACTCTTACCAGCGATGCACATGCAAGCAATACGCCTAATAACGAGGCCATAAAAATCTCTAAAGCTAGCTACCTCGACAAACTCCGTGGTTTTTGGCTGGGACAGAATATCGCCAACTGGACTGGGTTAATCACCGAGATGGACAAAGTAGGCACTCCGGAAACCCTGCCCTTTTACACCGATGATGACTGGGGTACTGCGGATCTACCTGCCATGTGGGGAGAGACTGTTCCCCATGCTGACAAGATTGATTTTTATTTTGAACCTAAAGGAACTCCCTGGGGAGCTGATGATGATACCGACATTGAATACATGTACGCACATCTTCATCATCAACATAAAACAACTAAATTAACTGCAGAGCAGATCCGCGACGGCTGGTTAAAGCACACGTACTCTGATGAAGATGCGCCGCTGTTCCAAAAATTTCCCACTTCCAAACCCAGTAGAGAAAATTTTCTCTGGGTCTCAAATCAGCGAGCGCGGGATTTGATGGAACGAGGCGCCCTACCACCAGCCACCAGTGAACCAGAAAATAACCCCTATCACATGATGATCGATGCCCAGCTCACCACAGAGCTATTTGGCTTGCTGGCGCCCACCCGCGTCGATGTCGCTCTGGATATCGCTGAGCTGCCTATTCGAGTCACTGCCAGTGGTGATGCCGAGTGGATTGCGCAGTTCTATGTCGCTATGCATGCGCTAGCATCTCTACCCGAGGCTACACAAAACAATTTGCCGCAGGTCGAGTGGCTTGCTGAACAAGCCAGTCGCTATCTTCCTGTGGATTCTACTCCGGCAAAAATATATCGATTTGTGAAGTTACACTACCACAATAACGCTGATAAAAATGACTGGGAGTCTACCCGTGATGCCGTTTATCAGCGTTATCAGATCGATCAACGCGATGGCTACAATTACCAGCAGCCTTTTGATGCAGGAATCAACTTTGCCGCCAGTCTTGTAAGCCTGTTCTATGGCCAGGGCGATATTGTCAGAACTATTAAAATTGGAAGCCTAAGTGGCTGGGACTCGGATAATCCCACTGCCACCTGGGGCGGCCTGCTGGGTTTTATTATGGGTCACAGGGCCGTGGTTGAGACATTTGAGCAACCCAATCTATCCCACACCTACTGGATTCACCGAACTAGACGGGCCTTCCCTGACAACACGCCCGGCGTCATTGGGGAAGATAGTTTTACCAATATGGCACAACGAGAGATTGCCACCATTGATCGCATCGTGGTGGAAAAAATGGGCGGATCGTTGGATAAACGTCACAATCATTGGTATTGGGTGATTCCACGGGGCACCAGTAATGTTCATTCAGCGTCGACAATTGATTAAGTTGCATATAACTTGTCCATTAATTTTACTGACAAAACTCACATCAGCGAGATACACTGGAAATCTTGGCAAACAAACCCTATTGTGATGCCGCTCTTAATCTGAATTATGGTGACAATTGTGCTTAACAGATATTTTTTATCAACTGCCCTACTACTTCTTACATTGAATATCATGGCCCAACCAGCAGAAACTCATCAGCGCATAAAAGATAGACAATACCAGGAAACTTCGATGTTAGTGATTGATGTAAGAACACCTGCCGAGTGGCACACTGGCCATTTAAATGGCGCAGAGCACGTCGAATGGCAAGACATCGGTAAAAAAATTGATCAGCTAACCAGCAACAAACACGCCAATATCTACCTTTACTGTCGCAGTGGCAACCGCTCTGGTAAGGCAGTGAAAATATTGCAACAACAAGGCTATACCAATGTCTTCAATGCTGGTGGTCTGGACCAAGCACGGCTGCTGCTCGAGCGTAACATCGTCAGTAACTAACAAATGTCGCGCACGGACATACGTAGATCAACCTGATTAATTACACCCAGCCGACTACCGCAAACAGAAACTGCCGCTAAGGGTAAAGCATCTCCCATTAGCGGCAGTCCATAACAGCTACAACAAAGGTCTCAAGAAACGGGCCAAATAAAACCGGTCAAACAAGTCATATCAAACTAGACCTGTCACGCCTGCTATTTGTATTTGTTTTTGTCAATTTTAGGCCCATAGCGGGTCTCAGTGTAACCATGATTATCGGTGTAAGTGACCTTAACTTGCACATGTTTTTTACCTGCATACTTACCTCTGAGCTTGAAGGTCTCATTAATTTGGCCACCAAAATCTCTCCAGCCATTGGTCTTATTGTTGGTCCACTGCCATTGGTAGCTTATGTTAACACCATTGAGACCATTGCCATCGCTGACCACTGCACGAATGACTTTGCCTTTTTTGATTTTACCA
>JAQWYJ010000125.1 GCA_029254005.1 Porticoccaceae bacterium
CCACGGCGGTTACTTCTGCGGTTGTTTTTGCCCTATCCTTATTTTCACTTTATGCTTTGTCGGGCGCTAATCTTATTGGTCGACTCCCGCTGCTAAAACTTGGGCTGGTAGTTATTTCAGCGATTTATTTGTGTCGTGGTTTGGCCTTTGTGCTGATAATGCCTCTGTTTCCCGACAATAGTTTAGCTTTTTGGTTGGTCAGTTCAGGCATTTGCCTGACCATTGGTATTTTATATTTTGTTGGCACGTTACAGAGCTGGGCGCTGATGGGTAAAAACCGCAGATGAGATAAAACTCGTCTCAATTACATAGGCCTGAAAACAGAGTACAGAAATGAATCTTAATCAAATCACATTGCCCGTGGAGCAAATGCCTGAGGCGGTCAATTTTTATCTAAAGCTGGGTTTTACTCAAATTGTGGATACGCCCCATTACGCGCGCTTTCAGTGCCCAGAGGGTGATGCCACTTTTTCGTTGATGTTGGAGAGTGGGGACTTCAGTAACGGCGCAGTGATTTACTTTGAACACCGACATCTTGATGATTGGATGAGAAAGTTAAAATCTATTGGTATTGAATTTTCACAAGATCCAGCAGACCAGGATTACCTTTGGCGAGAAGCTATTCTTGAGGATCCCTCTGGCAACAAAATCAAATTGTATTGGGCTGGCGAGAACCGGCTCAATCCACCGTGGCGAGTAGAGAGAAAGACGAATTAAATTCTTGGTAGATTGATAAAAAGGAGCGCTTTATGATTTATTCAACCACAGAGTCTATACCAGGCAGAGAAACCGAGTCTGTCGTTGGTGTGGTGACAGGCAACGTCGTGCAGTCAAAGCATATTGGCCGCGACTTAATGGCTGGGTTAAAGAGCATTGTTGGTGGGGAGATCCGCGGTTATACCGAAATGCTGACAGAAGCCAGGAATATTGCAGTTCAGCGACTGGTTGAAAGTGCCGGAGAAAAAGGTGCAGATGCCGTTGTGGGCATCCGTTTTACCACCAGTGCAATAATGGACGGCTCTTGTGAAATCATGGTGTTTGGCACCGCGGTGAGATTAAAACCATAGTTGATGATTAAGCAGGAGCTTTGTCTTGACCGATTTACTTAACAGAGCATCATGAGAAGCTTTTTTCTCGTTTTGGCATGGTCCTGTGTGGTTGGAAGCGTTGTTGATGGAGTTCTTCTGCTCTATGCCGTCTGGATTAATTATTTGCACGATTGGTTGCTGTTGTGTATCTCAATTAACGATTTCCTCAGAGACTACATGCAGCCTTTGTTCTGGGTAAAGCAGGTGGCGTTTTTGGTTTTACCTGAGGCGATGGTTTTGTGGCTGTTTAACTTGCCCGCGCTGTTGTACTTTCCGGTTAGAATTATCACCAGTACTATGATTGGCTACTGGGCGTTATCTAGGGCGGCAGAGATGTCGAAGCACAGCTGACCAAACCAGTGTTACTTTTTATAGCAGAGTAGAATTTTTGATTCAGCCAAACTAGACAGGAACTGGCAATGTATCTTAAGGAGATGTAAATGGGATCTATAAATGGAAAACTGGATTACGTGGAATTTCCGGCAGCGGATATTTCGGCAACCAAAGCATTTTTTAGTGAGGTATTCGGTTGGACTTTCGAGGATTTTGGCCCGGACTACACGGCGTTTTCTAAGCAGGGCCTAGATGGTGGATTTTTCAAGTCAGATAAGAAAGCAGCCACTGAAACTGGGTCAGCCCTTATGATTTTTTACAGCACTGATCTTGAAGGTACCTTGAGTAAGGTACAGGGAGCTGGCGGTGTGATAAGCCAAGAAATCTTCGCTTTCCCTGGCGGGCGGCGGTTTCATTTTGTCGAGCCCAGTGGAAATGAACTTGCGGTATGGTCAGATATTAGTCTTTAGCAAAATTCTATTACAGACCTAACTGGTTAGGTAATTAATATTAATTAAAGTGACAGGGGTAATGGTTGCATGAGCGGTAAAAAGAGTGAGAAAAGCAACCATTATTACGCTGGGCCAGGAATGATTTTCGGCGGTGGCATTGGCTTGGTTTTTGGGCGGACTATATTGGCAGATGTTGCACTTGGTTTCATTGTGGCTGCTGGTATCGGGCTGGTTTTTGATTCCATTGTTGGCCACGCTAAGAGTAAAAATGGCGGTAACTAAAGGTTGTTGTGCACTAGTCGGTGCTTTTAGGATCACGCATTATAAATTTATTTTTTTTACTATTGTGCTTTTTTGCTTTATGAAAGTCGTATTACTCCAGAGACCTGCAAAATGATTTCTTAAACAGTGATGTTTCCCTTGCTTGAAAGGAGCTGGCTACCTATAACGTGGTCAGCTCCTTTTTTATTTCGGGCTTGAGATGGCAGCAAGTGGCCTTCTTAATAATTAGTCGAGAGGTATATTGTTGTGTTCAGGTGGGTCGGCAGTGAGAAGCTCCAGCAATATGCGGCTTGTATTGGCGACTAAAGTAGACCGAACACTATTTGGAGAAACTGTGGAATTTGTTGAATATGGTGACAGACAGGGTCGTACAGTGATCTACTTTCATGGTGCCCCCGGCGCGGCAGAAGAAGCTGCTTTTTTCTCTGATACGGCTCAATATCAACATCGTTTGCTGGTAACGGTTTTCTATCGATGAGTCTCTCACTGATGAAGATTATTTCCAACATATGGCCAATGAAATTCAAACCATAATTGACTAGTAAGTCGGATTTCTGTCTTGGTCGATCAACTTCTGTTCCCGTTACAACTAGTACTGCGTTTGTATCTGCCCTAGGGGTGTGACTAACTGGTGGGACTGTCTGCTCTGAACACTTTGTTAGCACGAGCAAGTGTTTTGTCCCTAAGTTTGTCACCTGTTTTGGACGTCTTTATCGTCTGTGATTTCTACGTTTTTTGTATTCGGTAAAAGTGAACAAATAGATACCACTAACCCATAAGACAAACAAACCGACTCCAGCAGGCAGAAATACCCATAGTTTGACCCAATCGGCAAAAAAACTACCGTCATGGATTGATTCAATGACATCACTGCGACGCTGGGCGACCGATAAGACCTCAGTGGTATGAGTATCTATTTGCACTTCCCAATCGGTTTTAGAGACAAACTTGATGATTCCTTTGCCGGGTTTTAAATCAGCTCGTTGGAGTTGGTCCCAACGCGTAAACTCAGCAACCTCAACAGTTGAGGCAGCGTCGAATAAATCTTGCATTGAGGCCATGGGGACAAGTTGCCTCTCACTACCCTTCTGACTTGGTGGTTGAATCCAATCGAATTCTTTTTTAACCATCAGTAGTATACCGGCACCTATCATAATAATTAGCGGAAGTGCTATTGAGAAAGACCCCCAATAGTGGATCTTTCTCAACAAGGTAGATGTTCGCATTTAGATTTTCGCCTCAATCATCAGATGATTTAATACCATTTAATCCATCTCCATCGGTTCATTGGAGATGCCTTCCATTATCCCGCTGGGCACCCAGGGCGCCCCAAAGTCTGATAAAGCCTTTTTGAAGGCAGGGAACTCTATTTTAAATAAATTATCCAATTGCGGTTGTAGCTCTCCAAGTGCGTCTTTTACGTAGGTCATCTGTTGCTGCTGAGTAGCGGTCAAGCCCCAAGTATTCACCCCAGCAAGTTCAACCACCGATAGACGGCTTGAAATCGTGGCGGGCGAGGCGCCAAATCTACTACTCGCACGCTTGCCATTAATTATCTCATCCAGATTGAAAACCGCTCTTCTTAATTGCTCATATTGCGCCTCTAAGTCACCAGCAACGGCAGATGAGCGATCTAACGCTACTCTAAAGGATTTTATCAAAGTTTTTAAATCACTTATTTGACTGGTTGCTTTAGACAGGCTGCGCCTTAGTTCAGCCACTTCAATTAGCATGGCTGATCGCTGTTGGGGTGAAAGACCTCCTTCTTCTGTTTCTTGATGAAGCGGCGTAACGTTAAAGTTTACCGCATCAGTGAGTTCACGCGTTTCTCCATTGACTGTGCTAAACAAGGTTGCAGTATAGGTACCAGGTGATACCAGTGGACCTACATCGTCTGCACTTTCAGAACCCAACGCCCTGGATGAGGATAAGCGTAAATCCCATGTTAACCGGTGCAGGCCTTTGCCAGTGTTGGCACTTACTTTACGAATCGAATCACCCTGATCATTTTTAATAATCAAATAAACCATAGGTTCTGATTCTCTTAATTCTGTCTCTACTTCTTCCCATGAGGGATACAGCGGATAGCCACCTTTTTCTTCCACCTTTTTTTCTTTTTGTTCACGCTGTTCAGTTAATGATTTAACACCGTCACGCAAATAGTAGGTGAAAGTAGCCCCAAATTCTGGATTCTCAGTACGATATTCAAAATCACCCTGTGTGCTGGTATGGAATGTTTCAGGGAGGTACCAGAGTGCATCTCGTGATGGAAATAGCAATGCTTCTTGCTTTAAGCTTTCGCTGTTAATGTTACGCAGCGGCGAGAAGTCATCCAGTATATAAATTCCTCGACCAAAACTACCGGCGACAAGATCATTTTCCCGGCGTTGAATTTTTACATCACGAAAAGAAATGGTCGGAACACCACCCGTCAATTCAATCCACTCTTTACCTCCATCAACGGTAAAAAATAATCCGAACTCAGTACCAACAAACAATAAGTTCTGGTTTTCGTGGTCCTGGACGATGCGCCAAACTAAATGCTTATCAGGCAAGTTGGATGCGATAGATTTCCACGATTTACCTCGATTAGTGCTCTTTATTAGATAGGGCTTGTAATCCCCCTGCTTGTGATCATCCAAAGCGGCATAAACCGTATCTTTATCAAATAAATCAGCGCGTATATCGTTGATGTAAGCTGTATCTGGGATACCTTTAATCTTGCCAATCTCGTATTTGGTCCAGTCTTTACCGCCGTTTGAACTGACTTGAACTAAGCCATCATCGGTACCTACATACAAAAGATCAGGATCTAGCGGGGACTCCGCTATATTTGCAATGGTATTAAAATTAGACATTGCATAAAGATCGAAACCTGAGTTAACTGACCAGGTCCTGCCCATCACCGGCATGTGCATGCGGTTTTGATTTTTGGTCAAATCATCTGAAATTGCACGCCAGCTGTTACCTCGATCATCAGATCGCCAGAGTCGCTGGGATGCATGATATAAGCGCTTTGGATCATGATTAGACACCAATATAGGGGCATCCCAATTATATCTTTCAGCCGGTTCATCAGGCTTTGCTTGAGGCTGAATAAAGACAATTTCACCGGTTTTTCGATGATAACGTGCAAGATTACCCTGTTGCCACTGACCGTAGACTATGTCTGGATTACCCGGCTCTGTCGCAGGCTGATGGCCATCTCCCCAAAGAATTAAAAACCAATCATTGTTCTTGATTCCATGCTCTTTGGTTGTGCGCGATGGACCACCTTGAGAGCTATTATCCTGAGTGCCGCCATAGACGTAGTAAAAGGGTTTGCTATCGTCTACTGCAATTTTATAAAACTGAGCAATTGGCAAGTTACCTTGGAAACGCCATTTTTTCATATCGTCTCGTGTTTCGTAAACTCCACCATCACTGCCAACTAACATGAAATTTTTATCTGTGGGATGAAATGCCATAGCATGATCATCAACATGCTTATTTTTGAGATTGAAAGGTGTCCAGGTTTTGCCGCCATCATCACTGTATTTACTGTAGTTACTCACCATATAGATGCGATCAAAACGGTGGGGATCCGCGAAAAGTTCTTGATAATAGTGGGGTCCGGTTCCTCCTCCAACTTCATCGGACATCTTCTCCCAACTGGCACCTTGGCTAGCTGAGCGATAAACTCCGCCTTTGCGTTGATTTAGCTCAATGGCCGCATAGACCACGTCCGGATCAATTTTGGAAATAGCCAGGCCAATTTTCCCCATATCTGCTTCTGGCAGGCCATTAGTGAGCTTACGCCAGGTCTTGCCACCGTCATCTGAGGTGTGAATTGCTGAGCCAGGTCCTGTACCCACAAAAGCAGGCAAAGTTCGTTGTCGCTGCCAAGTTGCTGCATAGAGCTTATCGGGATTTGTCGAATCAATAACCAAGGAAGTCACTCCGGTCCATTCATCGGTTTCTAAAACATTGCTCCAGGTTTCACCACCATCAGTGGTTTTGAATAGTCCTCGTTCACCACCTTTAGACCAAAGTGGTCCCTGAGAGGAAACCCAAACTGTATTGGAATCCTGTGGATGAACAACAATATCTGAAATATGTTCAGATTCATTCAAGCCTTTATTTTTCCACGTTTCACCGCCGTCAAGTGACTTATAAACTCCGTCACCGAAACTCAGGTGCCTACCACCATTGTTCTCTCCCGTACCTACCCAGATAATATTAGAGTTGCTCGGATCTATGGTGACATCACCGGTTGAAAAAACAGCTTGTTTATCGAAAATGGGCATCCATGTAATACCTGCATTTACAGTCTTCCACACGCCACCTGAACCGACTGCAATATACCAAACCGACGGATTTTTAGTGTCCACCTCAATGTCAGCAATTCGCCCGGACATATAGGCTGGACCAATACTACGCAGCTTCATTGAGGCAAATAATTCATCAGTCATAACAGCAGACTGATCTTTTTTTTCGGCATGCAACGACGTCGAAGTGAGGGCTGCTACAGCCATCAAGATAATAAATAATCGCATATGACATTTCCTATGGATAGAACCAACAATATGAATTTTCATGGATAATTGTACTTCACGAATTTTAAGCGCAACTTAGACTATACTCTTTACCTTTTGTGCTTTTGGCAGACTAACATGTAGATATTAATATCTGTATATTACATGGGTCAAGTCGCTTGTTAAGCGACACCAGAAATAGTTTAAACTCAGTTCTTATAACTAGATAATTTAGCTTAAAGTAGGTCTTGTGGAGACTATATTGGGAAGAAAGCCTAGCTATGGTAAGGCCCTGACAGATTAAAGTAGTGAAACTGTAGAGATCTTTCTTTAAAATTATTTTTCCTGCGATGAGCTAACAATGCGGAGGCTTTATTCTCTTCAGAATCTTACAGATGTACTTGGCACCTGCTGCTAGAAAAATGGCTCACCACCAGATTGATGCGCGAATCTCAAAAATTATGGTCTGTTTTGGCAATACGCATTCTCGTAATCCACTTAGTTGGCTCCCAACAGTCACCTGAGGATCGTTTAATTCTCCAGAAGCAAAAACCGAGTTATCAGTAGGACCAGAGAATCAATCGATCCAATCAATCTAGTCAGGATCATTTTTACAGACAGACCTGTTTAGCACGCGCGCCAAACCGCCTAGTTTTTAAATTACTACAGCTATGTGCTAAACAATCCGCCCAATGGCATAGATCTAAGTAAGTACTTTGTTGATTAATTGTTGTTAAGGATTTCAATTAAAGATTTCCTCAAAGACTACATGCAGCCTTTGTTCTGAGTAAAGCAAGTAACGCTTTATAATTTACCTGAGACTTTAGCGCTATGGCTACCCACGTTCTGATCGCTATTTTACTTTTTGGTTAGATTAAGTACTGGTAAAGCGGTGTCCTCTGGTTTTTTTGGAGTAACAAAATTTTTTTGTAATGATCATAAAACCAGTGTCAATTTATATGAAACAGCAAGCTTTTTGATTTGGCTAAATTATAGATAGATTGACAACTTACCTAAAGGAAATGCGAATGACCTCAACCAATGAAAAATAAACTATGTGAAATTCCCAGCAGTGGACATTCTGACGACCAAGGCATTTTTCGGTCGGGTGTTCGATTGGACACTTGAGGACTTTGGCCCAGATTACACGGCATTTTCTAATCAGGGATTGGATGGGGGTTTCTTTACGTCAGACAAAAAATCGGTTACAAAAACTGGGTAGGCTCTAATCGTATTTTATGACACTGATCTTGGCGCTACTTTAGGCAAGGTGTTGCAAGCTGGTGGTTTAATAAGCCAAGAGATATTTTCTTCTTCCGGTGGTAGGCGATATCATTTCATCGAGCCCAGCGGTAATGAACTTCGAGTATGGACAGATATTATCTTGCAGAAAAATGATATTTTAGGGCTACATAGTTAGCTTTTTGGCGTTAATTAAAGTGGCATCAGCAGAAGTGCAATGAGCAATAAATATAGTAAGAAAAGCATACATTATTACGTTGGTCTAGGAACGGTTTTCGGCAGTGGCTTGATTTTCGCTTCAGCTGTTGGCCAAATCAAAAGCAAAAATGGTGGTAATTAAAGCTTACTTTGAGGCTGTGGATTTTTGTCGAGCCTAAACTTTGTATATTTTGGCGGTGGTAATTGAACTCTTGTGATATCTGGTGGTCATAATAAATGAGAAGTGTGTATAAAGATTTCTTAAACATTAACGTTTTCCTTGATTTTAATGGGACTTATTAAGCAAAAACTTAGCAAGTCCCTTTTTTTTGTGGTGCTTAGAATTAATTTGTATGCTTTCAAAGAAACTTGGGTGCAGTGAACCCTGTAATCTTTGGAAATGGTCGCAAATTTAAAAAATGCTGTGGTAAACACCTCCGGTAACCATAAGGTGTTGGTCTCATTTTCCTGGTTATTTCATTTTAGTGATCTCCTAATAGATCAATGTCTTGGATGGTGCTCAAAGGTCAATGAAGTTACACATTGTCTATACCATTATGATGGCGAAGAAACGTTCTTAAAAAGGTTGTTATTGCTTTAATCAGAGCTTTGTTTTGAGTTTGAGAGAGCGGTAAATAGCTACCAATAACTCAATTTATTTATTGTCAGAATTTATGTTTGTGAAACCTTTGTCTGTGATCCTCTGGCTCAGGTGCTAGTGGCCTTTTTACGATCAGTCAATAGGTATGCTGTTGTGTTGAGGTGGATTGACAGTAAGAAGCTCTGGTTACAACGTGGTTATATGAATCGGCAATCGACGCTGATAGAACACTACTTGGAGAAACTGTGGAATTAGTTGAATACGGTGACAGACAGGGTCGTACAGTGATCTATTTTCATGGTGCCCCCGGCGCGGCCGAAGAAGCTGCTCTCTTCTCCGAAGTGGCTCAACGTCACAATATCAACATTGTCTGCTGGCAACGATTTTCCATTGATCAGTCTCTCACTGGTGAAGACTATTTCCAACATATGGCCGATGAAATTCAAACTCAATTTCATGATCGATCTTTGGATATAATTGGCTTTTCCATCGGTGCCTATGCGGCACTAGAGGTTGCTTCGCGATTGGGTGATCAAGTGGGCCAAGTGCATTTGATCTCGGCGGCAGGACCCATTAGCAGTAAAGAGATTTTGGATGCTATGGCCGGTGGCATGGTATTCAAGTTAGCCAAGAACCAACCGATGCTGTTTTCATGGTTGACTGGTTTGCAACGCTTAATAGCCGTTCTAGCACCTAAGTTTTTGTTCAAGATGTTGTTTGCCTCGGCACAGGGCTCAGATCGAGAATTGGCGCAGTCTGCTGATTTTCAACATGTCATAAGGCCATTGTTAACCTCGTGTTTTTCCAACTATGCGAAGGGTTATCAGCGTGATATCGACCAGTATGTGCAATGGTCGGGTAGTTTAAAAACCGCTATTATCGGAGTCAGTCTATGGCATGGTACAGAGGATAATTGGTCTCCCTTTGCTATGGCCACCGAATTGCACCAGCTTGTTGAAGCCAGACAGCCAGTCAATTCTATGGTGGGGCTATCGCATTATTCCTGTCTTTATCAGGCTATTCCCAAAATCTGCGCTGTACTGGATGTATCTGAGTAGCTAATTCAACGAGCAATCTCGACGACCCCTTATTTTGAGTTATTGAGTCTGTTTGTTATTGCCTATTAATGGTAGTCTACATCCGTCCAGACATGAATTGAGCTTCATAAGGGAGAGATTTAGGAAATGACTTTAATATCAAAAGTAGACCTTTATTTGCGCTCAGTAGTAGCACAGCCACAGGCTAACCAAGCCATGGTTTTTTCTGGGTTACTGGGATTCTTAGGTGCGTTCATTATGTTCGTTGGCGACCTGTTGCTTTATGCTCACTGGGACGCAGTTCCAGCGATAAATGATGCAGTTCTTGCTCTGTTGCCTGGGCGTAAAGCGGTGCTACTAGCTACTATTAACGACCTGCATCTTTCTGGCTTACTAGGCCCCATTGCGGCAGTTTTTTATTTGTTTGGTGCATGGCACCTGTATATTAAATTAGCTTCACGATCGCCACTCTGGGCTAGCTTTACGGCTATCTGCTTTGCTTTTAGTATTGTCATCGCTGGTGCTTTTCATGCCTTGTGGGGAATGTTTGGTTTTGTAGTTCAGTTTGCAAATCAGTATGCGAATGAATCTTTGATGCTACTTAATACGACGTCTAACTACATGGCATTTATCACTGATATGGTGACAATTCCATTGGGTTTGGCTTGCGCGGTTTTGTTAGTTCGAGGGTTTTTGGGCAAAACTGACTATCCCCGTTGGATGTCGGTATTTAATCCACTGTTATTGTTAGTGGTGGGTGGGCCTATATTAGATTCGATTGCAGTTGATATGGTTGTGCCCTATGGTGCTTTGGCTGTTGGGACTTTCTTTAACGTGGCAATGATGGTGTTTTTTGCCGCTTCCATTCTAAGTCCAATAAGACAAAGTTAGGTCTAGATGACGCGAAGAAAGCACCGTACTTTTGTCTTTATTACCGCTGTGATATCCGGCATCCTGTGCTTTGGTATGTTGCTAACTGCTTGGACTTTTTCCTCTAACCTCATGTATCCGTCTTACCAATGCAGCGAAGAACATTTTTTGTATTGTGGTGATCCTGCGCAACTGGATCTGGTGTTTGACGATGTGGTTTTCACTTCTAAAGATGGCATTGATTTGAGTGGCTGGTACATACCGTCTAGCCAATCAGCCAAGGCTATTATCTTTGTTCACGGTCATGGCGCAGATCGGCATGAAGGTATGCGTTGGTTCACAGCGATGCATAATGCTGGCTTTAATATACTCGCTTTAGATTTGCGCAACAGTGGACAAAGTGAAGGCGAATTTTCGTCGATGAGTTATTTTGAAAAACTTGATGTTATCGCTGCCGTGGATTTCTTAAAGCATCAAAAAAGTATAGACAGAATTGGTATATTCGGTACTTCTATGGGTGCGGCGACCGCCATAATGGCCATGGAGCAAGATTCTCGAATCAGTGCCGGTGTGTTTGAGGCGGGCTGGGCAAACCTTCGAGATCTTCTTGGCGAAGTGATATCCCAACATCTAGGTTTACCTCGATTGCCGCTTTTGCCTATCTCTATATGGCTATTTGAATGGCGCTCTGGTGCTGATATAACTACCGTCAATCCTGATGCTGTTCTGGCTAATATCGCTCCACGACCGGTATTTATTATTCATTGTGAGGGTGATCAATTAATCAATATTTCGCATGGTGAGAGAAATTTCTCTGCTGCTCAATTGCCTAAGGAATACTGGCGTTCTCCCTGTGATATTCACGCAAGAGCCTGGCAGTCTGCACCGAATTATATTGAAGCTCGCGTAGCAGGCTACTTTTTGAAGTATTTGTAACTCGCGGGTTGATCGAAAAAAATCTTATTTCATAGCGTAAAAAATTTATGTCGCTACAGGCGTGTCAGTCCAAACATAGCTGCCTATCGGCAAATATTGTTAAATTGAGTACCCAGCCTATACTAACGAGTGCAGACCTTTTTGTGAAAGACTATTTTTAATGTCATTTAATGGAGGTAAAGATGCCCACAAATTCAATTGTGTACCGCAACCCATTAATCATTTTACTGGCGACATTAGCATTGCAAGTGTCGGCGGCCACCTCAGGTGATTTTCAGCAGCCTAATATTGTGCTGGTAGTCATGGACAACTTTGGCTATGGAGAAATTGGTGTCTATGGCGGGGGTGTTATCCGCGGTGCGCCAACGCCTAATATCGACAGCATTGGACAGCAGGGATTTCAATCTACCAATTTTAATGTCGAGGCAGAATGTACGCCATCTCGATCAGCACTGATGACAGGCCGCTATGGTATTCGAACCCGACAGCGCCCCGAGGGCTCGCCGCGAGGGATTTGGTACGGTTTGACATCGTGGGAAATTACATTGGCAGAAATGCTCTCCAATGCAGGTTATGCTACTGGTATGTTTGGCAAGTGGCATTTGGGTGATGCTGAGGGTCGCTACCCCACCGATCAGGGCTTTGATGAGTGGTATGGTATTCCTAATTCTTCTGATCAAGCATTCTGGCCGGATAGTGACAGTTTTCAGGCTGACTCGGGCGTAGAATTTACTCGTGTGATGACCGCTGTACGTGGCGAAAAGCCACAAAAGAAAGAAGTATATGGTCGTGCAAAACGTGCCACTATCGACCGTGAAATTACTGACCATGCGCTGGACTTTATCGCACGCAAAGCCAATGCTAAGCAGCCATTTTTCGCTTACGTCCCCTATACTCAAACTCATGAGCCGGTGGATGCTCACCCTGATTATAAAGGCTCTACTGGCAATGGCAGTTTTGCTGATGTATTGGCCCAGACCGATGCTTATGTGGGCGAATTATTATCTGCTGTCGATGAGTTGGGTTTAAGGCAAGAGACTATCTTTATTTTTACCTCAGATAATGGTCGCGAAGGTATTAAACGGTCCTTTGGTTTCACTGGTCCGTGGCGTGGAACCATGTTCTCGCCATATGAAGGCTCCCTGCGCGTCCCTTTTCTTATTCGTTACTCAGGCCATATACCCGCTGGACAAGTGTCAAATGACATTGTTCACTTGATCGATATTTTTCCCACTCTAGCGTCTTTCGTTGGAGGTGAAATTCCCACTGATCGAGTCTTAGATGGCGTTGATCAGAGTGGATTTTTCACTGCAAAACAATCTAAGTCTCTCAGAGAATCGGTTATTATCTATATTGGCAATGACATCTTTGGGGTTAAATGGCGCAACTGGAAAATGTTACTCAAAGACATTGATGAAAAAAGTTACGCGATTAAAAACTTAGCTTATCCTTCATTTTATAATCTTATTGTGGATCCAAAAGAGGAAGAACCTGAAAAATTCTATCTTGATGATACCTGGGTAGAGACGCCTCTATATCAGGTTATGGAAGAGCATTTGATATCCATTGAAAAAGATTCAGGATCCCCCGGTGATTAGTTGGGGGAGCTTATGAGCTTTATCTCACCTGTCGACCTATTGTCGGGGTAAAGTCGTAGCCGACAGCCCTCTAAATCTGCAACAGTGGTATTGCAGAGGCATAAGGAAAGAATATGATTGTTAAAAAATTAAGAGATAAAAATGGCTGGACTCAAGAAGAGCTAGCCGAGTGTTGCAATTTAAATGTGAGAACTATTCAGCGTGTTGAGAGTGGGCAGAATGCCAGCCTTGAAACATTACAAAGCCTTGCTTCTGTATTTGAAATCGATATTTCAACATTAACAGAGGAAATTACAGTGATAGATAAAAAATTACAGAGCTGGAAGGTTTTACCTTGGTGGTTTAGGGTTAATATGTTCGGTGTTCGTAAAAAGCGAACTGTTCTTTGGTGCGAATGTATTATGATATTTGCTGGCTTTACCTATGGCATCCTTTTACAGGATTCATCAACTGCAGCCATTATGTTTTTTGGAGCCTATGTTACCAGCTGGTTGGTTAGATATGGCGATAAACATCATGTTTGGTAAACCTTGCGGTAGATTAGAGGTGATATAGGTTAAAAAGCCCGCTAGTTGCGGGCTTTTTAATATTGAGACAACAACAAGCACTAGTGTCTAAAATGACGCATGCCTGTAAACACCATAGCCATGTCATGCTCGTCAGCTGCGGCAATCACCTCATCGTCGCGCATGGAACCACCTGGCTGAATAATACAGCTAATCCCAGCTTGTCCCGCACTGTCGATACCATCTCGAAATGGGAAAAAAGCATCGGATGCCATCACCGCACCCTTAACTTCCAGGCCGGCGTGTTCGGCTTTAATGCCGGCGATTCGCGCACTATTAATGCGGCTCATTTGACCCGCACCTACACCAATTGTCTGGTTGTTTTTGGCGTAAATGATGGCATTGGACTTGACCATTTTGGCTACTTTCCAGGCAAATAGCATATCTGTCATTTCAATGGCAGTGGGGACTCTTTTGGATACTACTTTGAGATCTTCCTCGGTAACCATGCCGTTATCACGGTCTTGAATGAGCAGACCACCGTTGACACGTTTGTAGTCAAAGTCCTGCGGACGCTGGTAGCCCCAAGTGCCGCACTCTAGTAGCCTAATGTTTTTCTTTGCGGCAACAATAGCCAAAGCATCTGTTGACACCGACGGAGCAACAATGACTTCGACAAATTGCTTTTCACAAATAGCTTCAGCGGTTTGAGCATCTAGCTCACGGTTGAAAGCGATAATGCCACCAAATGCAGACTCTGGGTCTGTAGCAAACGCTAAGTCATAGGCAGTCCCAATATCAACTGCGACTGAAACACCACAGGGGTTGGCGTGTTTAACAATAACGCAGGCAGGTTGATCAAACTGTTTGACGCATTCAAGAGCTGCATCAGTATCGGCAATGTTATTGAACGAAAGCTCTTTGCCTTGCAGTTGTTTTGCTGTAGCCACACTGGCTTCGGTGGGATTAGCCTCGGTGTAAAAAGCTGCCTTTTGATGAGGATTTTCGCCGTAACGCATGTCTTGAGTTTTGAAGTATTGCACATTGAACGTATCGGAAAAATCACGTGCAGTATTGTCTGTATCACGAGCACCAAAGTGATTGGCAATCATGCCGTCATAGCCAGCAGTATGCTCAAAGGCTTTGACCATGAGCGCATAGCGTGTACCGTAATCAAGTTGCCCTTTATTGGCCTGCATCTGTTCAAGGACCATCGCATAGTCAGTATTGTTAACCACAATTGCGACATCTTTATGATTTTTTGCCGCTGAGCGAACCATGGTTGGGCCGCCAATATCAATATTTTCAATGGCGTTAGGCAATGTACAGTTAGGGTCTGCAACAGTCGCTGCAAAAGGGTAGAGGTTAACAATTACCATATCTATAGGTTTAATCGAGTGCTCTGCCATGATTGCATCATCGGTGCCACGACGACCTAAAATTCCGCCGTGTACTTTGGGGTGCAGGGTTTTTACGCGGCCATCCATCATTTCTGGAAAACCAGTATAGTCGGATACTTCTGTAACCTTAATGTTGTTCTCTTGAAGAAGGCGAAAAGTTCCACCGGTGGAAAGTAGTTCCACGCCCATTGTGGATAAAGCCTGTGCAAAATCAATAATACCGTTTTTATCAGACACGCTAATCAGTGCGCGTGAAACTTTTTTTAGATCGCTCATGAAGTCCTCAGGTGGTTACAAAAGATCATATTGTTTTAGTTTTTTGCGCAGCGTGCCTCGATTTAGGCCAAGTATTTCAGCTGCTTTACTTTGATTGTTATTAGTATATGCCAACACTGCAATTAGCAGAGGAGTTTCTACTTCGGTCATAACTAAGTCATAGAGATTGGCCGTAGTCTGGCCTCCGAGATTATCAAAATAACGATCCATAGCAGTGGCGACACTTAGGCGCAGAGATTCCTGAGTATCAGTGATAGGTGTTCTTTGATCTAAACCATATTCGTCATTAATGACTTGATTGATTTTTTGTAGTTCCAGTGATTTCTTAGTATTCATGCAACTTTTTCCTCAGATCGATAATCGAGGAAAAAGTTCTGTAGCAATTGCCTCTGTTGTTCAGTGGTCTCAAGACCATTGAACACCCTGGTAAAGTTTCTGCCACCAACAAGCGGGTTGATATACCAGCCTATGTGTTTGCGGGATATACGTAACCCTCCAGCTTCACCATAAAACCGATGCAGTGCCGAAAGGTGCCCAGACATGACTCGCGAACACTCTTCCATACTGGGTGGGGCCAGCGGCTGACTATATTTTAGAAAATGATTTATTTGATTGAATATCCACGGGTTACCTTGAGCTGCTCTACCAATCATAACCGCCGCCGCACCGGTGTGTTTGAGTACTTCTGCCGCTTTTTTAGGGTCCGTAATATCGCCATTAGCAAAAACAGGAATAGATATATTCTGTACTACTTCTGCGATAGTGTCATATTCTACTTCACCAACAAAACGACATGCTTTTGTACGGCCGTGAACAGCTAATGCTGATATACCGGCATCTTCGGCAATCTTTGCAATATCCACAGCGTTACGATTTTGTCTATCCCATCCAGTTCTTATTTTTAGAGTTACGGGAACGTCTACAGCATTTACTGTTGCGGTTAGGATATCTTTTACAAGTTGTGGGTATTGCAGAAGAGCCGAACCAGCTGCACGCTTACAGACCTTTTTTGCGGGACAACCCATATTGATGTCAATTATTTCTGCGCCCAATTGAACATTAAAACGAGCTGCATCTGCCATCATTTGTGGATCATAACCGGCAATTTGCACTGATCTAGGTGCCGGCTCATCACCAAACTGTACCCGCTGACGGGACTTTCGTGTGTCCCATGTATCAGGATTAGCTGCCACCATTTCTGATACCACTAAGCCAGCACCCATTTTTCTGCACAGTTGGCGAAAAGGTAAGTCGGTCACTCCCGCCATTGGTGCAAGTACGGTCTGGCTTTTAATTTGGTATGGGCCAATGCTAAACACGTTAATCTCTAATGAAATGATTACGTATGATACCTTGTCATGTATTGATTAAAAAGTGATCAATTGATAATTGTTTTAGTTGTTATAGAATCTGCGGTGATTGGTGGTTAAAACGCGGTTAACCGCGGTAGTATTTCTATAAGTCGGTTTTTTTCGCACTTAGCTGTGCCCACTCTGATTCGATGATGGGGGTAAAGAAGGTAAAGTTGCTTGTGTAGGGTTTTGCCACAGCATCAATCTGACTATCTAAAAGACCTGCTAAGCATAAGAGGCCGGAAGGTTTGGTTATGTCGCATAGTTTCGGTGCTAATTGAATGAGAGGTGCAGCTAAAATATTTGCAACAACAACATCCGCGGTTAATGTATGCGGCAATTCCTCTGGTAGAAAAGTTTGCAGTCGCTTATCAACTATGTTGTTCCGTACCGCATTGTCTCGACTTGCCAGCAGAGCTTGCGGGTCATTGTCTACCGCAATAACGTTTTTGGCACCCAAAAGTAAGGCTGCAATACCCAATATGCCGGAGCCGCAGCCGTAATCAATGACAGTCTTACCGCTTAGATTTTGGGAATCGAGCCACTTCAGGCAGAGATGAGTTGTTGGATGACTGCCGGTACCGAAGGCTAGACCTGGGTCTAGGCTTAAATTAACGGCATTTGGGTCTGGTGCCTCTATCCAGCTGGGGCATATCCACAGGCGTTGACCGCATTGAAGTGGCTGAAAATGTTGTTTCCATTCTTGAGACCAGTCTTTGTCTTCAAGTTGTTCCCATCGCTTAGATATTGTAGCGGGTAAATGACTGGTTAATCGTGCATCAATAGATTCTGTATCGGTACCTGAAGGAAATAGTGCCGTCATTACACAGGCATCCCACAGAGGTGTTTCTCCAACGGCGGGTTCCAAAATAGGTTGATCTGCGGCATCTTGAAGAGTTACAGAAAGAGCGCCAAGTGCTAATACAGCTGCTTCAGCCTCAGCGCTACGTTCAGGAGAGCAGTCAATGATGAGCTGGATCCATTGCATACTTAAATAAACACCTCAGATTCTATTATTCTTGGGCGTACACTTAGCTTATAAACCAAGTTTTTTTTCAAGATAATGAATATTAACACCACCTTTTCTAAATGCTTCGTCTCTCACTAAATCTTCATGTAAAGGGATGTTAGTTTTTATACCGTCAATAACCATTTCATCAAGAGCAATACGCATGCGGGACAAAGCAGTTTGTCGGTCGCGGCCGTAAGTAATGACTTTGCCTATCAAGGAATCATAATTTGGTGGCACACGATAGCCATTATAAATATGAGAATCGACACGAATACCATTACCCCCCGGCGCATGATAAGCCTCAATGGTGCCAGGCTGAGGCATAAAAGTAACTGGATCTTCAGCGTTAATTCGGCATTCAAACGCATGGCCATGGAAAGTGATGTCATCTTGGGTGAACCCCAGTGGGCGGCCACTAGCAATTCGTAGCTGCTCTTTCACAATATCCACGCCGGTGATCATTTCGGATACAGGATGTTCCACCTGAACGCGAGTATTCATCTCAATAAAGTAAAAGTGCCCGTCTTCATAGAGAAATTCAAAGGTTCCTGCGCCACGGTAGTTGATTTGAATACAGGCATTTACACAGCTAGTGAATACTGCTTGCCTAGCTTCTTCTGGAATTCCCGGAGCGGGAGCTTCTTCTAGTACTTTTTGATGGCGTCGCTGAAGTGAGCAGTCTCTGTCGCCTAAATGTATTGCGTGCCCTTGACCATCAGCAAGAATCTGTACTTCTACGTGACGCGGGTTCTGTAAGAATTTTTCCATGTAAACTGTGCCATCGCCAAAGGCTGCTGCTGCCTCTGTTTTGGTAATACTAACGGCATTAATTAATCCATCTTCACTCTCTACAACGCGCATACCACGACCACCACCGCCAGCGGCTGCTTTGATAATTACTGGATACCCAATCCTAGTTGCAATTTGACGCAGTTGACTTTCGTTGGTGGTAAGAGGACCGTCAGAGCCAGGAACCGTGGGAACACCGGCTAACTTCATAGCTTTAATTGCGGCAACTTTATCACCCATAATTCTTATTGTGTCAGCCTTTGGTCCTATAAAAACAAAACCGCTATTTTCTACTTGATCGGCAAAATCAGCATTTTCAGCTAAAAACCCGTACCCTGGATGAACGCCAGTCGCACCAGTTATTTCCATGGCACTAATAATGGCTGGAACATTTAGGTAGCTTTGCGGCGAGGGGTTTGGCCCAATACATACTGCTTCATCGGCAAGTTTGACATGCTTCAATGCGGCGTCCACCTTGGAATGCACCGCTACGGTTTTAATATCAAGCTCTTTACAGGCTCGAAGTATTCTAAGAGCTATTTCACCACGATTGGCGATAAGTACTTTATCCAACATGATTTGGGTTCCGGACGCGATTAAAGAATAGTAAATAGAGGTTGGTCGAATTCTATTGGTTCGCCATCTTCTACTAAAATGGCCCCGATAACACCGCTTTTGTCAGCCTCAATTTGATTCATCATTTTCATCGCCTCAATAATACAGAGTACGTCACCAACTGAAACTGTCTGACCTACACTGACAAATGCTGGAGATCCGGGTGCGGGGGACGCATAAAAGCTACCCACCATCGGTGAGGTCACGTTGTGGCCTTGAACAATTTGCTGAGTCTCTTGTGCTGGAGCAGTTGCAGGTGTTGCCATTAGTGGGGTTGCTGGAGGTAGTGCCATCGGTGGTTGAGCGGCATAAGCTACAGCGGGGCCTCCACGGCTAATACGCACTGAGTCATCGCCTTCGGTAATCTCAAGTTCATTGATGTTTGATTCTTCTAGTAGCTCAATAAGCTTTTTTACTTTGCGGATATCCATATAAGTCTCTCAATCGGAATTAATTATTTTAGTATATTTAGGGCCGCATGGAGGGCCAGCTCGTAACTCGTAACACCAAAGCCACCTATAACACCTTCGGCGATATCAGAGAAATAAGAAAATTGTCTAAATTCTTCTCGTGCATGTACGTTGGACAGATGTACTTCTATAAAGGGAATGTTGACCCCAAGTAACGCATCTCGTAGAGCAATACTGGTATGTGTAAATGCGCCTGGGTTAAAGATAATAAGGCGGACATCGTCTGCCAGCGCGCTATGAATAGTTTGAATTAGTTCATGTTCTGCATTGCTTTGATAAGTGCTGAGCTGATGACCATGTGACTTTGCTAGGGTGATCATTTGCTGATCAATATTAGTCAACGTTTCAGATCCGTAAACCTGTGGTTCACGCGTGCCGAGCAAATTGAGATTTGGACCGTGTAAGAGCAGTAGCTTTGCCATATCAAAACACCGGATGTTAAACGAACAAGCGTGAAGTCTGCACTAATTTTTCGGATCTGTCTATTTTTCGAATTAAAAATTGTATTTTCGACGAAATTAAAGGAAATTAACCTTATTTTTTGGTCATTTTAGCGACATTTATATTTTTAGAATAGTATTAAACCGACGTTTGCATCATTTAGGTGCAGGATAGGGGCGAAATTTAGTTTTTTTAAGTAAAGTTGATTAAATTCGATAAAATTCGGCAATTATGAAGCTATTTTCTCCGATCTTGTCGCTATTGTATAGAAATGGCGCTAAGAACAATGTTTTCTGTTAAAATTTGTGGTAGCACTTCAGGATCACCTGAGCCTGCTGGATAGGCGAGGTAAAGCGGCACACCGCTGCGTTGAAACTGATTGAGTAATAATGTGATTTTAGGGTCGTTGTTAGTCCAGTCACCCTTGAGGTAGGTTACCTGGTTATCGTTGAGGGTTTGATAAAAATTATCGGTAAAGGCAACACGTTCATTAGCCAGACAAGTGATACACCAGTCGGCGGTGAGGTTAATAAATACTGGCTGCTGGGTCTTGCGAAGCTCTGCGAGCCTCTCTGGGGAGTAGGGTTCCCAACGCTTTGGTTCGTTGTCTTTTGAAATAGACAGCACTGGTGCTGCCATGGCACCTAAGAGGCACAGAGCCGCAAATGCGTTAGTCCACGTTATATCTGTCATTTTTCTGTCGGCTTTTTGACGTAGTTTTGTCAGCCACAGTGACATCGCTATAAGAATCACACCAAGTACCACCACAGCAAGCACATCTACGCTAGTTTGACGTCCAACCACCCATAATAACCAAACTGCAGTCATATACAGTGGAAACGCCAGGAATTGCTTGAAGGTATCCATCCATAAGCCAGGCTTGGGGAGTTTTTTGCTTAAGCTAGGGATCCATGTAAGAAGAACAAATGGCAGCGCCATGCCCAGACCCAGGCAAGCAAAAACGAGTAACGCTATCATGGTAGGTTGAGAGATAGCGAATCCCAATGCAGGGCCCATAAAGGGTGCTGTACAAGGGCTTGCGACCGTAGTCGCTAGAACACCGGTCATGAAAGAGGAGGATAACCCTTCGTTTTGCTGGGTGTTCTGTCCAACAGACATTAAGCTAGTTCCAATTTCTAGATACCCAGAAAATGCTAATCCCATGACAAAGAACAGGTAAATAAGCGCCGTGACAAAGATCGGAGACTGCAGTTGAAATCCCCATCCTATGGCTTCTCCGGCAGCACGCAAACTAAGCATAGCAGCGGCGATACCAACAAAACTTGCAATAACACCAAAAGCGTAAGCAAAACCATGCGCCTGTTTTTGTTTTTGTGTTTGGTGTGTTAGGCCAAAACTCATGGCTTTGATCGATAATAACGGAAACACACAGGGCATGAGATTTAGGATCATACCGCCGACCAAGGCAAAGCCCAGCACCCAGAGTAGAGACAGTTGAGCATCTTGTTGACTTGGTACCATTGCAGCTAGCGCTGAGGCGGAAGGTGAATCGCTTATCTTGACATTTTTGGTTGTAAGGTCAATGGTTAACCACTGTTTGTAGGGTGGATAACAAAGTCCAGCATCGGCACACCCCTGTGACTCTATTTCAAGCTCCATACTGGTTTGGGTTGATTTGAATGGCAATTCTATGACGGTTTGTAAATAATAAACTTCTAATTCTTGCTCAAAAAAATCATCGTATTTTGAAATACCTTTATTAAACTTAGGTGCCTGGAGCTGTGTTGTGGCGTCTACTGCATTGAACTTAAATCGATTACGGTAAAGATAATAATCAGGTTCAATCTTCCAATCTAATACCAGTTTATCATTCTGGATTTCTATAGATACCTGATATACCTGCTCCACTGGAAGGAAAGTATTGGAGGAGGTTAGCAGCGATGATGAATTAGTTGCAGCGCTACTGGTGAAATCATTTTGACTATGGCTGTTTAGCGAAACGAGGGAGGTAAACATAAACAGCAAAGAAAGTAGTCGAATGGTCATCTGGAGTTCCTTAGAGTCTCTTTGACAGCATTTAAACACAAACCATTTGTACGAATTTTATTACTGATTGTATCCGTATTTTAATAAAGACGGTATTTTTCGGCTCATTTTCACCTTTTGATCAAAAATTATGGTCTAAACTACTCACTAATGAATAAAATGCTATGAGTTTAAAATGACGAATTTTAATCCCATGCTATAGTTATCGGCAAGCGTTTAAGTTTTATCTATTGGAGGAATTGTTTGAAACATGTTTTATTATTACTAGCGGCACTTAGTGCTATTCCAGTATTTGCTGACAAAGCACCTATTGTTGATAAGCTAGTGCTTAATGTAACTGATGCTTACATAAGAACCATGCCGCCAGGCCAAAGAGTGACTGCTGGCTTTTTAACTATAAGTAATGATGGTGCTGAGGACTGCCAAATTTTGTCAGCCACATCCTCTTTTTCTGAGCGAATTGAGTTCCATCAGCATTTATACGCGGATGGTATGATGCAAATGCGGCCTTTAGCGCAGGTCCTAGTGACTGCTGGTGAAACTGTTAAATTTAGTCCCGGAGGCCTTCATCTGATGCTTTTTGATGTTGCAAAGCCATTGGTTGTAAATGCGATTGTGCCAATACGATTGCTGACAGACCATTGCGGAACTTTATTGGTAAATCTCCAGATAAGAAATTTACTGCAGCGGCCCATGATGGAGCATTGATTATGGCTTTTTTTACTAACATGAAATCTGCTTGGAAGCGTTTGTTCAGTGACACAGGGGCTACATTATCCGAAGAATATGTTGGGGAAAATGCACCTAAAGCGGTTCGTTTTGGTTTGTATTCTGTGGTTGTTATTTTTGTATTTTTGATTGGTTTAGGCTTGTATTGGAGCTCTGAGCCAGCTGAATTCAATGTTGTTGAAAATGACAATGCTCAGAGCAAACAATTGATTGGAGCCACAACAACGAGCACATTAATAAAGGTTGTCGAGGTATTGTTAAATAAACCTGGTGGCTATTTAAGTAATGACATATTGCCTCCTGGCGTATGGATGGACAATCTGCCTAACTGGGAATATGGAGTACTTATTCAAGTTAGAGATCTGAGTAAAGCCATGCGGGAATCTTTCAGTCGTTCTCAGTCGCAGTCCACGGAAGATTACGATCTCTCTTTGGCTGAACCGCGCTTTAATGTTGATCACCAAAGCTGGGCAGTTCCATGGCCAGAACGAGAATACAGTGACGGACGAGACTACCTGGATAATTATTTGACCCGCTTACAAGATCAAGAAACCTACGATGCTCAGTTTTATGCCCGTGCTGATAACCTAAGATATTGGCTAGGTACGGTTGAAAAGCGTCTGGGAAGTCTTTCACAGCGGCTCTCTGCGAGTGTTGGCCAACGTCGGATAAATACAGATTTAGCAGGCTCTGATGGTGCTTTGCAGTCGACTTACACGCCAAAAGAACTTATGGTCAAAACTAGTTGGTGGCAGATAGATAATGTTTTCTATGAGGCGCGTGGTACAGCTTGGGCTTTGGTACATTTCCTGAAGGCCATAGAGGTAGATTATGGTAATGTATTAGCAAAGAAAAACGCATTGGCAAGTGTTCAACAAATTATTCGTGAGCTAGAGATGACGCAGCAGCCAATGCGTACGCCTATGATTGTAAACGGTGAAGGATTTGGGCTACTTGCCAATCATTCGTTGGTAATGGCTTCTTATATCAGTCGCGCAAATGCGGCGATTATTGATTTGCGAGAATTACTGTCCAAAGGCTAGTTAGACGAAACTGCCAAATGTTTTATGATGCCGTCTTGGGTCGCCAAAAAAAGTACATCAGCTGGTTTAAGGGCAAATAAACCATTGGTAACAACTCCAGTGATTTGGTTAATTTTTTCTTCTAGAGCACAGGCCGACGCCATGGGATATAGATGATGTACATCAAGAATTAAATTACCGTTATCGGTTACCACATTCTCACGCAACACTGGGTCACCGCCTAGTTTGACTAGTTCACGAGCTACATGACTTCGCGCCATAGGAATGACTTCAACAGGTAGCGGAAAGCATCCTAGGTGTCTAACCCATTTGCTTTCATCGGCGATACAAACAAATTCATTGGCAACAGCGGTAACAATCTTTTCTCGCGTCAAGGCGGCACCGCCGCCTTTAATAAGTTCTAAATGTGCGTTGGCTTCGTCCGCACCGTCTACATATAAGGTTACTTCTGAGACAGCATTTAGTTCAAACACACTGATGCCATGATCACGCAGGCGCTTAGCTGAGTCTTCAGAGCTAGCGACAGTGCCTAAAAACAAATGTTTATGATTTGCAAGTAAATCAATAAAACAGTTAGCGGTTGAGCCAGTACCTATACCTAAAATGCTGTCAGGATCTAGTTTAGCTAATGTGTAATCCAAAGCAGCCTGTGCTACTGCTTGTTTGAGTTCATTCTGATCCATGTGTTATTCCAGTTTGCTATAGTGCCCGGGGGGTCAGATTATACGATGAATCCCTAAATAAGTCAGATTCATCAGAGCGACTATGTAAAAAATCTTGAATAACTGGGCAAAGAAACTGGCGTAACCGTTAATATAAACTTACCATTGCCAACTAGACAAAGGGTGAACTACCAATGCCGCAGACGTACGTAAAAAAAATTCTTGATGCTCGAGTTTATGATTTAGCTTTAGAGACTCCTGTGGATAAAGCACCCATACTGTCTCAGCGTCTGGGTAATCAAGTGTTGTTAAAGCGGGAGGATTTACAGCCAGTTTTTTCTTTTAAATTACGTGGTGCTTACAACAAATTACGCCAACTTTCTGCTTCACAATTGGCCGCGGGGGTAATTGCAGCTTCCGCTGGAAATCATGCTCAAGGTCTTGCATTGGCCGCCCAAAAGATGGGGGTAAAAGCGACTATTGTTATGCCCAAGACAACGCCGTTAATTAAAGTCGATGCTGTGCGAGGATGGGGTGCGAAGGTGGTTTTGCATGGTGATAATTACGATACAGCCGCGGCTCATGCAAATGTGTTGATTGCTGAGGAAGGTTTGACGTACATCCACCCTTTTGATGATCCTGACATTATTGCGGGTCAAGGTACTGTGGGGATGGAGATTTTACGACAATTACCTGGTGATTTAGATGCGATTTTTGTTGCAGTCGGTGGTGGCGGGCTATGTGCCGGGGTTGCAGCTTATGTCAAATATGTGCGTCCTGGAGTCAAAATTATTGCGGTTGAGTCTGATGATGCAGCTTGTTTGGATGCCGCAATGAAAGCAGGAGAGCCTGTTCGATTAAAAGAAGTGGGTATTTTTGCAGATGGTACTGCCGTTGCTCAAATTGGCACAGAGACCTTTCGTATTTTAAAAGATTTGGTGGATGAGGTTATCACTGTCAGTACCGATGAAATATGTGCCGCTATTAAGGACGTATACAATGATAGCCGCGCAATTTGTGAGCCCTCTGGTGCAATGGGTGTAGCTGGGCTGAAAAAATATGTAGAGCAGCATGCCGTCGTAGGCCAAACATTATTAGCGGTGCAGTGTGGTGCAAATATTGATTTTGACCGTTTGCGCTATATTTCAGAGCGTACTGAGATAGGTGAAAAGCGTGAGGCTATTTTAGCAGTTGCCCTGGATGAAAAGCCAGGTAGTTTTAAAACGTTTTGTCAAGCACTGGGGCGTCGAACCATCTCAGAGTTTAACTACCGATATAGTGATGCTAGTCAGGCACAAATTTTTGTTGGAGTTAAAATAAGTTCAGAAGATGATCGAGATCAGTTAGTTGCTGAGTTGACCCAAGACGGCTATCAGGTTGCTGACATGACTGATAGTGAAGTTGCTAAATCTCACATTCGGCATATGGTTGGTGGTCGTTCCCCTCAGGTGGGCGAGGAGCAAGTTTTTCGTTTTGAGTTTCCTGAGCGCCCCGGTGCCCTGTTCGACTTTTTAGTGCAGTTGGGCAATGATCTTAATATCTCTATGTTCCATTATCGCAATCATGGTTCCGCATTTGGCAAAGTTTTAGTAGGTTTTCAGGCATCGAAAAAAGATGGGCAAGAGGTGAAAGGGTTCTTGGATAAACTTGGTTATCGTTTCGAAGATGAGACAGATAACCAAGCCTATCGCTTTTTTTTGGGCAGCTAAGCGCCATTAACGTGTAATTCAGCGGCTCACAGAAGGTCTGAAATCTTACGAATCTGAATTGCCTCAAATCCGGACCCAGCAAGTGCATCAGAGATAACAACTACGGGATCCTCAGCAGAAAAATCATTTCTTTTCAGCATTATATGCGCAGCGGCTGCAAGTGTTTTTTCTGGGTCCTCGCTAAACTCAATGTGATAACTAAGTACGTTACGATTGAGCATAAGCTGCCGCATGGTGCGGTGATTATTGGTAAAAGCACAAATAATCGATTCTTGGGGATGGCAATTGGTCACACGATTAGCCATTCTCCCACGTTGGGTGGGTACAATAATCGCTTTAGCGGAAATAGATTCAGCCAAATTAACGGCGGCTTTGGCTATTTGTTGCTTATCTTCCTTGATGATCAAGTTGTCGGTAAACAAAAGACCACGACTGCTTTCAGTTGAACGGGCGATTCGATCGAGAATTTCTACACATTTTACCGGGTACTTTCCTATCGTAGTTTCTCCTGAAAGCATAATGGCGTCCGCTTCTTCGTAGACAGCATTGGCAACATCAGTTACTTCGGCTCGTGTTGGTATTGGGTTTTCAATCATCGATTCAAGCATATGAGTGGCGACAATTGCACGCTTACCCATTTCTGCACAGGTGCGGATAATACGCCGTTGGATACGGGGTAAAACTTCTAAAGGCACTTCGACACCTAGATCCCCTCGGGCAACCATAATACCATCAGCTACATCGATAATCTCCACCATATTAGTGATGGCTTCTTGATCTTCAAGTTTGGCTACGATCTTGATTTTGTCAGCGCGCTCGCCAAGTAGTTCTTTTAGTTGATGGATGTCATCGGCTTCTCGTACGAATGAAAGCGCAATAAAGTCCACTCCTTGGGTCATGCCAAATTCTATATCTCGCCGATCTTTTTCGGTGATTGCAGGTAAATTGACCCTGATCCCTGGTAGGTTAACATGTCGTTTACTTTTGAGCAGGCCACCATCAATGACCTTAACTTGCATAACACGCGCTTGTTTTTCGAGCACTTCTAGGTTGATCAGACCATTATCGACAGTGATAGTGTCGCCAACATTTACATCGTTAATAAGATCGTCATAGTTAATTTGTATTGATGACTCTTCGACATTCTCAGCACCACGAGCAACGATGGAAAGAATATCCCCTTCATTAAGGTGTAAGTCGTTGGCCATGTCCCCGGTGCGAATTTCAGGTCCCTGAGTATCAAGTAAAATTGCGATCGGATGATCAAGCTTGATGTTGAGTTGTTTAATAGACTGAATAATTTTTGCATGGGACTCATGGTCTCCATGAGACATATTGAGTCTTGCGATATTCATTCCTGCGTAGGCAAGCTTCTCGAGCATATCGATGGATTCAGTGGCTGGTCCGATCGTACAAATTATCTTGGTTTTGCGCATATTATTTGTTTCTCTGTTACTATAAGGTTGAGAGTTATATCCCAGCTTTGTCGGTCAATAGAGCTGATTTCTTGACAACTATGGGCCAGGCCAATCAATGTGGGAACGTCCCTTTTGTTGGTATTCATAAAAGCAAGTGTGCGATCATAATAGCCCCCACCCATGCCAATTCTATTGCCCTCTCGATCAAAGCCTACTAAAGGCATTAAGATGAGATCTAAATCTTTCGGCGGTTTGGAATTTTTATTTGTTATAACAGGTTCTAAAATATTAAATTTATTCGGTTTTAACTCAGTGTTTTCATCATATTCTGCGAAACAAAGACTGTTATTGGTGGCTCTATCAATGACAGGTAGATAACAGATTATATTCAAACTAGAGGCGACCTCTATTATTCCATGGGGGTCTATTTCACCGTCATTTGCTAGATATAAACCAATATGTTTTGCCTGTAAAAAGTATGTTTGAGAGATCAATTGCTGTGTAAGTGCTTTGGCAGCTTTTTTTTGATCAGCGGACGCTAGGGAACGTCTGGCAGTGCGCAGCTGCTGTCGAATATCGCCACTGTCCATACAAGTTCTCGGTTTGAATTTAGGTCCCAGAATGCCGCTGCCAACGTGGCCTTGAACCGAAAAGTTCAAGGTGGCGACTCTCGCAACATATCAGGCTTTCCGACGCACGGAAGTGCACAACAATGTTGGCAGAAAGAAGCCGGGTAATAATTATCGGCTCAGGGACTTCTTGGCTGGCAAACATTCGAGGATTACAACATTGTACCAGAGCAAATTTAAAAAATAGTGGTAGAGTTAGCGAATCTAGGTGGTTTTTGCGACGAAAAGTAATTTTAATTGGTTAAATCGGCAAGGGCTGAGTTTAATTTCGTATCCATCGCGCGCATTAACCCTGAAGCCTGGTTATTTTGGTCGGCTGCGCTTTCGGTACGAATAAGATCATGAGCTAAATTTAATGCTGCCATTACAGCGATTCGCTCCAGTCCGATAATATGTGATCCACGCCGGATCTGCTCCATTTTTTCATTGAGTAATTTTGCTGAATACTCCAAGCCTTCACGTTCTTCTGGGGCACAGTTAACCTGATACTCTTTATCTAAAATGCGGATTTTCAGTGAAATACTCATCGTTACTGTTCCGCACTCAATGATTGAAGGCGTGTGATCATAGTCTCTACTTTTTGACGTGCCAATTCATTTTTTTTCATCAGGCTACTGCGTTCTCCTATAAGATGATTCTCACGATCACGAAGGCTTTGATTTTCGCGCTTTAGTTGTTGGCACAGTTCAATTAAGCGGTCCAGTTTTTGTTCAAAATTATCAGCGTCTGACATGATTAGCGAGTTACCGAAAAAAAGAATAAGAAATAATATAATAACTATAGGCATTGTGTGGGTGTTGGTCAATTATAAGATTGCATCAACTAGGATGCAGCGATAAATTAACAGTGGTAGGATGCCAATCAAAATTAGCGAGGTATTAATGTGACATTTGAGCAACTTGAAGACTTATTCTACGCAACCAATGTAAGTGCAAGTCCGTCGGCGTTTCATGGGTTCCTTTGTGGTCGGTTAAGCTGCGGTGCCGTTCCGATTGAAATTTTGGTCGCGGCATCTACTGATTGGCTGGGATTGTCTGAGGAACAGGCTGAAGCAATTCAGGTGGACCTGCAGGTTTTTTATGAGACAGCCTTGAGCGATTTGGAAGATTATTCTTTTTTATTCAGTCCATTGTTACCAGATGACGAGTTCCCCCTGGGAGAGCGATTAATTGCTGTGGGAGAATGGTGTAGTAATTATTTGTCTGGTTTGGCCGAAGGTATGGAAGATAGTTTTGATGTTTCTGAAGATGGTAAAGAAGCGCTTAGTGACCTTGGCGCCATAGCTCAAATTTCGGTAGATTTTGAAACAGATGATGATGGAGAGCGAGACTATACCGAATTAGTTGAGTATGTGCGTCTTGCGGTGCAGGTAGTATTTACCGATGTTAACCCAGAATTAGATCCAGAAAGAAATCCAACTATTCATTAATTATTTACATTCAGATGCTATTTAACAGCGTCTGGGGGAGTTTCAAGATGATCAGCAAAAAAGAGTATGCGGCAAGACGGGCAGAGTTGATGTCACTTATGCACAGCAACAGTATCGCTGTTATATCGGCTGCGCCAGAAAAAATACGCTCAAGAGATACACATTATTCCTATAAACAAAATGTTAATTTATCTTATCTCTGCGGTTTTCCTGAACCAGAATCGGTATTGGTTTTAATTCCTGGTCGAGAGCAGGGTGAGATGGTGTTGTTTTGTCGCGATAAAGATCCGTTGCGCGAGACTTGGGATGGTAATCGTGAGGGCCCTGAGGGCGCTGTAAGAAACTTTGCCGCGGATGATGCTTTTCCTATTGCCGATATTGACGACATACTACCAAATTTAATTGAAGGAAAAGACCGACTTTATTACGCAATTGGTAAAGATCCAGAATTTGATAAACACTTAATGGAATGGGTTAATCATGTGCGCAGTCAGCGAGGGAATGGCGCTCTTCCTCCTGGTGAGTTTGTCGATTTGGATTATTTTTTGAATGAAATGCGTCTGATTAAAACGTCAGAAGAGTTGAAAATAATGCGTAAAGCGGGTCAAATTTCAGCCAGCGCTCATCGCCGAGCGATGAAAATTTGTCGCCCAGGTGTTTTCGAGTATCAGCTTCAAGGAGAAATCGAGCATGAATTTATGGACTCTGGTTCGGTGGGAGCAGCATACAGCAGCATTGTCGGTGGTGGAAAGAATGGTTGCATATTGCACTATATTGAAAATAGAGATGCGCTTAAGGATGGCGATTTAGTGCTAATCGATGCTGGTTGTGAATATGAGAACTATGCTGCTGATATTACACGAACGTTTCCTGTTAATGGCAAATTTAGCGCAGAGCAAGCAGCAATATACGATATTGTATTAAAAGCGCAGACTGATGCTATTGCTATGATTGGTCCAGGTATCGAATATAACAAAACAAATGAAGCAACTATCTTAGCTATCACCCACGGCTTAGTGGAATTGGGTATTCTAGAGGGTGATGTCACCGAGTTAATTGCTCAAGAAGCGCATCGAGAGTTTTATATGCATGGTGCTGGCCATTGGTTAGGTATGGATGTTCATGATGTAGGAGATTATAAAATTGAAGGTCAGTGGCGAGTTTATGAACCTGGTATGGTAGTCACGATTGAACCAGGCATTTATATCGCTCCGGGCAATCCTAAGGTAGATAAGAAGTGGCATGGTATTGCGGTTAGGATTGAGGATGATATTGTGGTAACTAAAACTGGAAATGAAAATATTACAGAAGCAGTGCCTAAAAATAGAGAGGAAATTGAAGCGTTGATGGCAGAATAAACACAGTCCAATGGCTACCCACTCTGGTATTCAAGAACAGTCAACTTATCCCCGATTCGATATTGTTATTGTGGGAGGTGGTATGGTGGGCATTAGTTTGTCACTGCTGCTTGCCAAACAAAAACATTGGAATATTTTACTGATTGAGTCTGGGCCTTTGGATGGTTTAGCGCCCTGTGCGAGTAATCTAAGTCTCAGCTTTGATGAGCGTTCAACGGCACTGTCATGGACCAGTCGCAATATCTATAAAACCATGGGGCTGTGGGATAAACTGCAGCCGTATTGCAGTCAGATTCGACAAATCCATGTTAGTGATAGAGGTCATGGAGGCCTAACGCGTATTTGTGCTGAGGAAACTGGCGTTGATGGACTAGGTTATGTGATTGAAAATCGATTACTGGGATCTATATTAACTAAGAAGCTAGGAAAAGAAGCCATCTCTCTGTATGGAAATACCAAGATCGCCGAGGTTCAACCATTGCGCTCAGGGGTAGAGCTTCAGCTTAGTTCAAATAACCCCGATGCGGATAAAATACCCAGTGTTATTCATACCGAACTCTTAGTTATTGCCGATGGGGCTAACTCGAAAACTGCAGCAAAATTGGGAATTTATAGTCAGCAGACCTCGTATCATCAAACGGCGATTATTGCCAATGTTCAGCTTGGACAGAGGCACCAAGGTATTGCCTATGAACGTTTTACTGATCAAGGCCCAATGGCATTATTACCGTTGACTGATTTTCAAGATCAATATCGAAGTTCACTGGTTTGGGTGCAGCCAGAGGCCTCAGCTACGTCTTTAGTTGAAGGCTCAGAACAAGACTTTCTTGATCAACTGCAAAAGCGCTTTGGCTTTCGTCTAGGTCGGTTTAAGCAGGTTGGTAGTCGTATGTCATACCCACTGAACTTGACACTGGCCAAGGAACAGATTCGCCGCAATGTGGTTTTGATGGGTAATGCAGCACATAGTTTACACCCAGTTGCTGGGCAGGGATTTAATCTATCTATGCGAGATGCCGCCGCTTTAACCGCAGTTCTTAGTGCGGCTCATCAGCGGCAGCGTAGTATAGGGTCAGTTGAAGTATTGGATAGTTATTATCAGCAACAACTCTCTGATCAGCGCAATACTGTGATGTTGAGTGATAATTTGAGTAAATTTTTTAGCGCATCCTCCATGGTTACCACCGTAGGTAGGAATTTAGGCTTATTGGCCTTAGATGGTGCGCCACAATTACGCCAAGGTTTTGCGCAGTTTGGCATGGGTATGGCAGGTGCGGAGGTTAGGCATGGGTAGTTTAGCCGGCCCGCAATATGACATTATCATTGTTGGCGCAGGTATGGTGGGCGCAGCAGCGGCCTGTTTATTGTCCAAAGAAAATCAATCAGCAAGATCGGCTCCACTAAAAATTGCTTTGATAGAAACGAAGGTTGCGAAACCGTTTAATCCAGAGCAGTTTGACCCACGTGTCGCAGCTATTACAGAGCGTTCAAGACGTATTTTGGCTGATTGTAATAGCTGGACCGCAATTGCAGAATTAAGAGTCAGTGCTTATCAAGCTATGGAAGTTTGGGATGCTGAAAGTACCGGTAGAGTTAGCTTTGACTGTGCTGATATTCATCAACCCAATCTTGGGCACATTGTTGAAAGCGCTGTCATTGTTCATGTACTTTTACAGCAAATACGTTTGCTTGATAACGTGGATTTAATTTGTCCTGCTGAGGTTGATCAATACTACCAAGATGACAGTATGATATCCGTTCAGCTAGCTGATGGGCGACATCTTAGTTGCTCGTTATTAATTGGTGCTGATGGTGGTCATTCTAAAGTACGCGAGCATTTTGGTTTTGAGTGTAAGCAGTGGAGTTATGATCATCAGGCTATTGTAACTACAGTAACCACCGAAAAGCCTAACTTGCGAACGGCGTGGCAGCGTTTTATGCCAACTGGTCCGTTGGCATTATTACCTTTGGATTTACAGGGAGATCTACACAAAAGTTCTCTTGTTTGGTCTCAAAATGTAACAGATGCAAAGCGGTTAATGGCTTTGAATGACCAACAGTTTTGTGCTGAATTATCTCAAGCTAGCGAGCAGTCCTTGGGTGAAGTGTTGGTTATTGATCGACGCTTTAGTTTTCCGTTAATGCAAAGTCACGCAACTAACTATGTAAAGCCAAGGGTGGCTTTAGTAGGGGATGCTGCCCATACTATACATCCATTGGCAGGGCAGGGCGTAAATCTTGGCTTCGCAGATATTCAGGTGCTCAGTGAAGAAATTTTTAGGGCGATAGACCGTAATTTAGACATAGGAGACGAAAGAATTCTTAAACGTTACCAGCGGCGGCGACAACCAGAAAATCTCGCTGCGATGGGAATAATGGAGGGTTTTAAGCGTTTATTTGCGGCAGATCAATTACCGATAAGACTGTTACGCAGCATCGGTATGACTAAATTTAATAAGTTGATACCTCTCAAAAACCAAGTCATCAAACGTGCTATGGGATTATAAGTACGCACTATTAATGCCTTACTCGTCCGCCTGCGCGAGACGTTCTTGACGTTTTTGCTCCTCAAAAAGCACCGCTTTTATTTCTGCCAGAACGCCGTCTACATCAGATTCCCCATCTGTTGTGTCAACTCTCCCTGTTAAGATTGTGTCTGGCTTAAGCTCTCCGTCTTCATAGAGAGCCCACATTTCTTCAGCATATTGTGTTTCTAATAATTCAGGGGCGAATTGTCCGTAATAGTGTGTCATATTTGCAACATCTCTTTGCAACATAGACTGGGCATGATTGTTAGCTGAGGCATCTACGGCCTGTGGTAGATCAATAACTACCGGCCCATAATCATCAACCAATACGTTAAATTCAGACAGATCACCGTGGACAATGCCGGCACATAGCATGAGTACTACGTAGTGCATCATTATGGCGTGATCTTCAATGGCTTGCTCTGCGCTCATGGATACGTCCCCTAGACGCGGTGCAACATCGCCTTGATCGTCTGTTACCAATTCCATGAGTAGAACCCCATCAAAACAACCGTAGGGCCTGGGAACCCTAACACCAGCATTTGCCAGTAAATATAGGGCATCTACTTCGGCATTTTGCCAAGTCTCTTCCTGCTGTTTACGGCCGTATTTTGAGCCTTTTTCCATAGCTCTCGCACGGCGACTATTGCGAACTTTTCGACCTTCTTGGTACTGAGTTGCTTTTTTAAAGCTTCGCTTTAGCGCATCTTTATAAACCTTTGCACAGCGTACTTCTCTGCCACAGCGCACAGTGTAAACCGTTGCTTCTTTGCCGCTCATCAGCTGACCAATAACAGCGTCAATAACGCCATCATCAAGTAATGGCTGTAGTCTTTTAGGTATTTTCATAAGTACGTCAGCAGGTGTGATCTAATCATAAGCTTGCTAGCTTAATGCTACTAGCTTAAAAGAGCCATCGCTGGCTAGTATATCGATGACATTAAAATAATGTTTGGCTTTTTTCTCAAGGGGAATAAATGTATTCACGACAAACAGAGCATGCCCTTGAGGAGCTAAAAGTCTTTTGGTTGCCGCTAAAAATTTAGTACACATGTCACCATCTACAGCAAAGCCTTGATGAAAAGGAGGATTACACAAAATTGTATCAAATTGCTCTGTAATTGTGTCGCCCGCATCAGAGGCAACAATATTGATCTGATGAGAGCTCCCTTTGAAATTTTCCGTCACTGCCAGCAGTGCGGCAGCATTATTATCGGTGAGAGTAATCTCCTTAAAATTCAATTTGAGTGCACAATAAGCAAGATAGCCATAGCCGCAACCAAGATCCAGTAATCGCTCCGGGGGGTGTTTAAACCGCTTTAAAAACGTGGGTAACTGAGTCGCTAAAAATGCACTTCCACGATCAACTTTATCCCACCCAAAAATACCAGGTTTACTACTGATATTTTTATCAGGGATAGCCTCTAGAGTGCGTATCATTTGGTAATTATTGTCATTTAATAAATTCTTTGAAGCTTGATGAAAGGTAATTTTTGCTAAGTAGTTAGCCCCATTTTTTTTGGCTAGGCTATCGTCACTCATTAAAGTGCAGGCTTTTTTCACATAACTTTTAATGCCATCATTTTTTTCGCCAGAAAGGATTAAGGTTGCCTGACCTTTTAATAGACTGATACTTTGGTTAATGACATGGTGACTACTTGCGCGTTCTTTGGAAACACGAAAGAGAATCGCATCAAAACTGTGCTTATTAAAGACACTAAAGTCTAGATCATTAAATATGACCGTCAATCCCGATGCTTTAGCTTGTTGCGCTATATCATAGCGATTACTTATTAGCTGCAGATCACCGTGCCTTTGCAAGGCAATATCAACCCAATTAACTGAAGCCCAGTTTTCATCAGCAACAATTAATTTTTTTCCTTTTATTACGCAGAGTTGGTCAAGTAATTGGGCGACATTTATATCGATCATATTTTTTGTCCGTTGCAAATCAAATCGGTATGTTGCTAATTACCCTATGCAGGCCACTTCGGCTTCAGATAAGGCGCGATAATCTCCCTCAGCAAGATCTTCGTCAAGAGTAATACCACCTACCCTGAACCGATGGAGTTTAACCACATGGTTACCCAATGCAACAAACATTCGTTTAACTTGGTGATACTTACCCTCACCTATGGCTAAGGTTAAGCAATGGCTATCTATCTTTGTCATAGTTGCAGGCATACATCGATGTTTTTCTCCATCCAGTTGGACGCCTAAGGAGAGTTTTTCAGGGTAATTATCCTCTATAGGATTGCCCAGAGTCACAGTATAGACTTTAGTGCACTTTGAGCGTGGCGATGTTAGTCGATGATTCCACTTACCATCATCAGTAATTAGTAGAAGCCCAGTGGTGTCTATGTCAAGCCGACCGGCAATTTGTAACTCATCACTGCGATGCTCATAAACAAGACTAAGGGCTGTAGGGTGATGCTTATCTTTACTCACTGATACAACGCCAGCAGGTTTGTTAAGCATAAAATATCTATGTTTACAGGCACTGATGACTGACCCATCTAAGCTAACTTTCTGCTCTGAAGTCACCTTAGTAGCTGGATTGGTGGTGACTTGGTCGTCGATTTCGACTGCTCCAGTCTTAATGATACGCTTAACCTCAGAGCGAGAAATGTCAGTCGCATTGCTAATGTATTTATCTAGGCGCACCGCTAATCAATGCCCTTAAGTAATTGAGCCGCTTCTTTTGCAAAATAAGTAAGAATCCCGTCAGCACCTGCACGTTTGAAGGCCATTAAAGACTCCATGATAATCTGCTCGCGATTTAACCATTTGTTGTCAAAAGCTGCACAATGCATTGCATATTCGCCACTCACCTGATACACAAATGTCGGTGCTTTTAATTCGTCTTTTACCCTACGAAGAATATCCAGGTAGGGCATTCCAGGCTTAATCATAATAATATCTGCGCCCTCTGATATATCCATTTCTACTTCACGCATAGAATCTTTTTTATTTGCATAATCCATTTGATAGGTATCTTTATTAAGAGCTCCAAGATTTTTAACAGAGCCTACAGCATCCCTGAAGGGCCCATAAAAATTTGATGAATATTTTGCAGCATAAGATAAAATTTTTGTATCTATAAACTTATTTTTTTCTAGAGATTTTCTAATAGCTTTTATTCTTCCATCCATCATATCTGAAGGAGCTATTATATCTACTCCACACTCAGCATGACTTAAAGATTGTTTAACTAGCACCTCTATAGTTTCATCGTTAAGAATTTCTTTATTAGCCCCTAGTATTCCATCTTGCCCATGAACTGTATATGGATCTAAAGCAACATCACTTATTATTGCAATATCTTTTACAGATTTTTTAATACTTCTTATAGCCCTTTGCATCAAACCATCTTGATTAAATGATTCTGTTCCTTGAATATCTTTATACTTTTTCTCGATACATGGAAATAAAGCTATACCTTGAATGCCAAGTTTTTTTAAAATCTTTATTTCTTTAATTGCAATATCTATACTCATTCTATAAATATCAGGCATGGACTTAATTTTTTCAGTTTTATTATTTCCTTCTATGATAAAAATTGGCTGTATTAAGTCATGAGGAGACAATATATTCTCCCTAATTAGATTTCGAATAGGGCTATTATTGCGAAGTCTCCTTAGTCTTATATTTGGAAAATTTTTTTTCATTTTATTAGTCTAACACTTTTTATTTTAAGAGAAGATGTTATATTAATCTATCTACAATTATAACAATGGAGGTTATATGTCTATTTGGCATGAAAAATTCACTTTAGAACATGTTATTTCTTTAAGAAATAATAATTTAAATAAGCATTTGGGCATTGAATTTATTGAGTTGGGTGAAGATTATATTGTGGCTAGAATGCCGGTTGAAGACTTTACGAGGCAATCTAGGGGTATACTACATGGTGGAGCATCATGCGTTCTAGCAGAAGCTCTCGGAAGCATCGCATCCAATATCTGCATAGATATGAGAAAACAAAAAGCTGTTGGTTTAGAAATAAATGCAAATCATGTAAGACCAGTCTCTAGTGGCTATGTTACAGGGAAGACTACTGTCGCAAGTCTTGGAAGATCTGTTCATGTATGGAATATTGATATAAAAAATGATGCCGGTAAAATGAACTGTGTTTCTCGATTGACGACAGCTATAGTAAATCTTAAAGAAGATGAAATTATAAAAAACTCTAAACTCTTAGATGATTTATTAAAAACTTGAGGTTTATAAAAATTTCTTAAGATTTTTCTCGAATGCGGCTAATTTAATATCTTTTTTACCCGTCCATATTACGCTGGGAGGCATAGACATTAGTATAGAGTCTGCTCTGCCACCAGACTGTAATCCGAATATAGTTCCTCTATCATAGACTAAATTAAATTCCACATATCTTCCGCGTCTAATTAGCTGAAAGGTTTTATGTGTTTTATTATATTTTTTCTTAGTACGTTTCTTAATTATATGTACATAAGACTCTAAATATGTGTTTCCTGTATCTAGAACAAACTCTTTATAGAAACTTTTTTTCTGGTTATTAAGGTTATCAAAGAATAAACCTCCTATCCCTCTCTTTTCGTTTCTATGTTTATTAAAAAAGTATTCATCACATTGTTTGCTAAAGTCCTGATAGAAAGTGCTTTTATATTTATCGCATACTTTTTTAGCTGATTCATGCCAAGATTTTATATCATCTAAATATACAAAATATGGAGTAAGGTCAAAACCGCCACCAAACCACCAATTTTTTTTTGACTTATTATCTGTTTCAAAATATCTTATGTTAAAATGTGAGCAAGGTACAAAAGGGTTATCAGGATGAATAACAACTGAAACACCTGTAGCAAGAAAGCTTTTAACGCCCCCCTTTATTTTTTTTGCTAATGCACTGTTTGGTAGAACAAGGCCCTCTATTGAAGAAAAATTAACCATTCCCTTTTCTATTACTCTTCCATCAGAAAGTTCACAGCTTATGCCGCCACCACCAGATTTATACTTCCATCTTGTTTTTGAAATTTTTACTTTTTGATCCAGGTCATGAAAGTTATTAATAATATTTTTTTGTAACTTCTTGAAAAGTAATTCTATCTCTTTAAAATCTTTAGACTTTTTCATTTCCTTATATTCTCATTAGTTCTCATATCAATTATTATACTAGGTTTACTGTAATTACCTATATCACCTTCTATCAAATAATCTACTTTATTCTGAAACTCAGATATAAAAACTTTTTGATCTTTAATATTTTTATCCCCACTTATATTAGCACTGGTTGAGATTATTGGACTTTGAAACTTATCACATATTTTATTAATTACAGGATGATCTGATATTCTTATCCCAATAAGACCAGTATCTTCATCTATTAACCAATATGGGACATCTTTTTTTGCTGGTATTAACCAGGTTGTATGACCAGGCCAAGTAGACTTTACTTTTTCAGTGATAATATTAATATCCACTAGGTTTGTTAATTGATTGATACTTGAGGCAACCAAGAGAAAAGGTTTTTTTGAGTTACGATTTTTAATATTAGAAATTCTAACTACAGCTTTTTCATTCCATGGATCACAGCCTAACCCAAATACTGCTTCAGTTGGGTAGCCTATAACACCACCGTCACTAAGCAGTTTAATAGCATTCTCAGGAGAACCAATTATCATTTTTTCTTAGCTCTAAATTTCCTTCTAAATTTCTTTTTTGGAGCATTTTTTATCATTTCAATGCATGTTTCTTCATCTAAATCTTTGGGTTCTACATCTTTTGGAATTTTAGCATTCACTTTTCCATTAGTTATATAAGGACCAAATCGGCCATTCAGTACTTTTATTCCAGACTCTTCAAAGAAATTTATGTTTGCATTTATATCAGCTTCAATTTTTTCTTCTATTAACTCAATTGCTTCTTCTTCTTCTATGCTAAAAATATCTCTTCCTCTAACAGAAACATTAGTTTTGCCGCATTTTAAATATGGGCCAAACGGGCCTATGTTTATTAAAACATCGTCTTCTTTGAAAGTTCCAATCTTTTCGGGTAAACCAAACATCCTGATAGCATCATCCATAGTGATAGAGTCAATATTTTTTTTCTGCTCATATGTAAGCGCAGCCCACTTAGGTTTTTCTTCATCTTCTTTAGTGCCCATTTGAATAGTCGGGCCATATTTAGTAAGCCTCACGGTTACTGGCCTACCTGTTTCTGGGTGAATGCCTAGGTCTTTTAATTCTCTTGTTTCTGATATATCTACCGTCACTAGTTTATCTTCAAGATTAACTCTAAATGGCTCATAAGTAGATTTAATGCAGGTCATAGAATCTTGATCACCATTAGCAATTTTATCAAGATTATCCTCTAGCTTTGCTGTGAAATCATAGTCTACTAAATCATTACTGAAATGTTTCGTAAGAGTATCACAAACAACTTTTGCTAGTGCTGTTGGCTGGAAGTTGCTAGCCTCAGGGTCGACATAATTACTGTCAAGTATTTTTGATATGATGGTAACATAGGTAGATGGACGTCCAATTCCTAATTCTTCTAACGCTTGAATTAAGCTGGCCTGATAATACCAAGCTGG